>NZ_CAMKRR010000036.1 GCF_946415235.1 uncultured Ruminococcus sp.
CCTTCATGAGGTTGCGGCGCTCGATGCTCATGGTCTCGGGCATTGTGATGATAAGGCGGTAGCCTCTTGAAGCTGCGACGGCTGCGAGACCGATGCCTGTATTGCCGCTGGTGGGCTCGATAATAACGCTGCCATCTTTGAGTATGCCCTTAGCCTCTGCGTCATCTATCATAGCCTTAGCAACTCTGTCCTTAACGCTTCCTGCGGGGTTGAAGTATTCGAGCTTTGCAAGGATAGTTGCACTGAGGTCATTGTTTTTCTCTGTGTTTGTGAGCTCAAGGAGCGGAGTACCGCCGATGAGGTCTGTGATCTTCTTATAAATAGCCATAATAATATCTCCTTTATAAATGTTGATATATTGTATTCATTTTGATTTGGAATATTCGCCGTCAGCGGCAACATCGCCCGTAATAACAAGTAAACATGATGTACCTCCAAGTAATTTCATATTACCTATATGTTTGGTATGATTATATTATATCAGCTGAATTTACATTTGTCAACCCTTTTTTGAAATTTATTTTTGAGTGTGAAGATTTTTCCGATTAATCGGGCATACTGTGATCGCAATTGCGAACGCCTTAGGCTTGACAAAACGCAAAGATCTTCACATACCAAAATAAAAAAGCCATAAAGAAGCAGCTGCTTCCTTATGACTTTTCATAAAGCTTATTATTTCGCGCCTGTTTCAGTGCCGCGGGCGATCTTTGCGTAGTCGCCTGCTGCTGTGATGCTCTGAACTTCCATTGCGTTTGAATCGTAGTATACCCAGAGGAGCATAGCTGCGAGACCGGGGTTGTTCTTTACATTGATGTAATAATCAACTGTATCGCCGGGCTTTGCTGAAACATTGTCACCGTAAGCAACGAACTCTGTTTCACCCGAAACGTCCTGAGCCGCAATGTCGCCGCCTACCCTGATATTGCCCTGAAGTACCTTTGGCTTCATGGGAACGCCGCGGAGACTTGAGAAGTCGGGGTTGAATCTTACAGCGTAGTCCTTTTCGGGGATATTATCCTTGAGCTTGAAGGTGACCTTGACAACCTGATCGTTGAAAGCGTAGCCGTCCTGAGTGATCGGAACGCCCTTATACTCGGTCTCGGTATCGGGGTCGATGGAAATGTCTATCCACAGGCAGTATCTCTTATCGGTCTTGCTTACGTAATCGTCAGCGGAGATATCCTTTGTAACTACCTCTGTAACTGTCTGACCCTGAGCGTCTGTAGCCTTTTCGCCGTTAGCCTCTGTTACCTCGACTATCTCTGTAGCGGGCTCGCCGGAAGTGGGATCCTCGCTGCTGAGGTCTTCGCCCATAGGAAGACCGCTTCCTTCGAGATCGGCAGGAGAGCCTGACTGGAAGGGAGTTACCACAACATTTCCGTCATCGTTCTTGATCTGGCCGATGTCGTTGGAGATAGTAGGGGTCTGACTGTCCGCGGCAGTAGTAGCCTGCGAGCTTGAACTGTCATTTTTGCTGTTTGAACCGCTTTCATTTTTAGCGGAACATGAAACAATAGAAGAAAATGCGACGCAGACAACAGATGCCAGCGCTATAGCTTTTTTCTTTGAATTATTCATAGTTTTGTGTCCTTTCATAAAGGTATGCGGTTTGTTTACGCGCAGTGAGCGCATAGCTGTTTTCTATAAATATTATACACTTGCGGTATAGGTTTGTCAAGACAAAGGGGAAATTGTAATCAATTATTTGACAAAGAGACACACTTTTACCACTTATGCTTCACCGTTTTGTCATAATTATTTAATAACTGCTCATCAGCCGAAAAAACGGCATCGGACATATATGCGCCGGAAATCGTTTTTTAGCTGTACGGGTGCACGGAAATGGAGTTATTGGCAGATTAATATATAAAGTTGTTCCGTAACGGTGTATATTAGGCAAAATCATGCATTGAAAATAATGATGCTGCGTGATATAATTGAAATAGGTGTTTTTAGTATGCCTTTGATGAGAGATCGGGGCATTATAGGAAAGGACATTTAACAATGGGAAAAAAGGCAATGGCGCTCTTCACAGCCGCAGCGATGCTGCTGCCCGGCGTGTCATGCGCTAAGAAAGGCGGATCGCCCGACTTGTCGGCAAAAGAAAAAGAGACAACGACAGGCGCACAGGAGCTGACGACCGCCGTTATTGAGGAGGAAACTACAGAGATGGCAACCGAGCATACAAGCCCAGTTGAGACCGTTTCGGCTATGATCGGCAATCAGATAACAGACGGGAGGGTTATCGGAAGAGCACAGGGAAGCAATACCGCTAAATTCCCCCTTGCCGATCTGATCGATGAAGGGGACAGGATAGTTTCGTTCACCTTCATCATATACTCAGGCGATGGTACGAGCAATATAGGCGAATTCAAAGGCGGCTGCGGAATATCCGTAGAGGACAAATGTCCTGCCGCGACACATAAGGGCTGGTTCCAGTCGGAGGAGTTTACAGCCCCCACACAGGGAACGTACGGAGAGATAACATGGTACGTGCCCGATGAACTCAAGGACTATATCCACGAGAGCGGTGAGGTGATGTTCGGATACTGGTGGGGCGGCTGCGAGAGTCTCAGGATAGAGAACGTCATATGCACCCTCGAAAGGACGCAGGATATCCCCGTTGACGGCGAGGGCAAAACAAAATGCGGCGAGACCGTGAGCTATTCCGAAGGTGACAGGACGGTACGCATACCTCTCAGCTTTATCCCCGAGGGAATGATACCCGAGGTTGTGACGTTCAGGATAGCTTCGGACGGCAGGCTCGGAAAATTCACGGGAGCCTACGGAATAAGCTCGTCGAGCGGCGAATATGTCTCGGGCGATACGGCAGTATTTACCGATGATTCCGAGCTTGAGCTCGTGTGGTTCGTCCCCGACAAGGCAAAGGGCTACATCGCGCGGGATAACGAGATACTGTTCAGGTACTGGTGGAGCGAGCAGCCCACCGTTACAGTCAAAACTGTAGGTGTAAAGTTCAGCACGGGCACGGGAGACTACCCCGCACCTGCGGTACAGCCCACAACAGAGGTAGCTACGGAGATAGCCACACACAATGAGAGCGGCTTCCGCAGCGCAAGCGAGATAGTATCCGAGATAAAGGTAGGCTGGAACCTCGGCAATACTCTCGACAGCTATAATACGGGCAAGACAGGACTCAGCACGGAGTCGGGCTGGGGCAATATGAAGACCACGAGGGAAATGATAAATTCCGTCAGAGCCGCAGGCTTCAACGCTGTAAGGATACCCGTAACGTGGGCAGAGCATATGAAAGGCGATACCATACAGACCGAATGGCTCGACCGGGTTCAGGAGGTCGTTGATTACGCATACAATGAAGGACTTTTCGTAGTGCTCAATATGCACCACGATGACTATATATGGTTCGATCCTCAGGACGCTTCCTACGAGGGCGACAGCGCCCGCCTCAAGAAGATATGGGAGCAGATCTCAGCGCGTTTTGCCGACTATGACGACAAGCTCATATTCGAGGGTATGAATGAGCCGAGAACGGTAGACTCTCCTATGGAATGGATGGGCGGCACGAAGAACGAGCGAAAGATAATCAACAAGTACGCCAAGGACTTTGTTGATACCGTCCGTGCAAGCGGCGGAAAGAACAAGGACAGGACTCTAATAGTAACGTCCTATGCGGCATCTGCCGACAGCGTAGCCCTTAATGATATGACGGTGCCGAATGATAAGAACATAATATTCTCCGTACACTACTATGCTCCGTGGAGATTTGCGGAGGGCGCGGATACAGTCTTTACCGAAAGCGGCAAGGGCGAGCTCGATGCCAAGTTCTCGGAGCTCAAGCAGAAGTTCATAGACAAGGGCATCCCCGTTATCATAGACGAATTCGGCTGTGTGAACGCTGCCGATTCGGCAACGAGGGGTGGTTATTACAAATATTACATAAGCGCCGCAAAGTCAAAGGGCATCAAGTGCTTTGTGTGGGATAACGGCAAGATGAACGGTGAATCGGGCTTTGGCATATTCAACAGAGGAGCTCTCACATGGGAGGGCAATATCCTCAGTGCTATAATGGAAGGCGCTGAATAAATAAGGGTAAATAACTTTTTGGGCGGTCGTTAGCGGCTGGGCGTTTGTGGCATAATAAGCAATTGCGAACGCCTTATGCTCAATAACCCACAAATAATTACCGGATGCGGAGCTTTGCTCCGCATTCTTTTGCTGCCTGTATTTCGGCAGTATATGCTGAAATACAGACGTCCGACAGAAAGAAACAATACTTACCGCTTGACATTGAGTAAGAAATATTATATAATCAGCGTATAAGATTTATATTATAGGAGGGTATCCACATGAAAAAATTTATTTCAGCATTTATCTCAGCAATCGTGGGAGTCAGCGCAATGGCGTCATTCACAGTGACGGGCGCAGAAACAGAAGAAACTTCCGCAAAGAAGGGCATGGTCATTCTCGGAGACAGCATTGCTTCGGGATACACAAGAAAAGGCAGTGTAAAGCATAACTACGGGGAGATATGCGGCGATTACCTTGGCTGTGATGTTTATAACTATGCCGTAGTAAACGACAATACCGACAATATGCTGGCAAATATGGCAGCATTCAGCGATGAACAGAAAAAAAATCTTGCTGATGCCGATTATGTAGTAATTTCCATAGGCGGAAACGACATTGCCGAGTATGTGGCAAAGTATATGCTTGATTACGCAGAGGAGAACGATCTTTTCAACGAGGGCTATTCCGCAAAGGATATTCCCGCAAAGCCGAGCCTTTCCGACATAACCACGATGATAAACATCAACGGAGAGGGCGGACTCAAGGAGACTGTTGCGGACTCGTTTACGGCGCAGATGAAGTTCGGTGCGGTTCTCGGCGACCTTGTTGACGAAGTAAGCGGAATAAAGGACATTTACACAAAGAAGTACAGCGGCGGCCTTATCGGTGACCATATAGTTCCCAATATCCAGAAGGCAGCCAATGATATAAAGAAGGTAAATCCCGACGCAAAGATATATTTACAGAACATATACCAGCCTCTCCAGTTCAATCCCGAGTATATGACGAGCAGATTCGGAAAGAACGAATCCATTGTCAATATCCTCAGAGCTGACCTTGAGGACGTAATGAATTCCTACAGTCAGCAGATCTCGGATATCAGCGGCGTTGAGGTAGTTGATGTAAAGTACCAGTTCACAGCACTCAATAAGATACCGAGCGCAAACAAGGACGGCAAGAACAACAACGGCTATGCATACTACTTTGTTGATATCCAGTCAGGCAGCGCTTCTGCAATGGATATACACCCCAATCAGAGAGGCCACGTTGCGATCGCAGCAGCGATACTCGACAAGATCGGCGATCTCCATGTTGATGACGGACTCCTTTCCAAGACCTTTGACAGTCTCGTTGACAAGGAAAAGTATCCAGAGATACCTCTTGCAACATACGAAAAGGTAGCAGGAAAGAAAGCTAATCTCACACCGACAACAACAACCACCACAACAACTACTACAACTACCACCACCACAACAGTCATCACAACGACCTCACAGCCCGCACCCGAATACAAGCTTGGCGATACGAACAATGACGGATATATTGACGCAGTTGACGCAGCAAACGTACTTGTTGAGTATGCAAGACGTTCTGTGGGCACAGCAGGCAAACTGACGGAAGCTCAGGCAAAGGCAGCAGATGTTGACACCAACGGTCTTATCGACTCCGTCGATGCTTCAAAGATACTCAAGTACTATGCGTATCTTTCAAGCACAAAGGAAAATGTCAAGTCTTTTGAGAATTTCTTAAAATAAGCACGAAAAATCAGCGGACAGTAAATCTGTCCGCTGCTTCATAATGAGGGGGACAGCCAATGAAAACAATGTATTTCGTAGTCAATCTTATGGCAGGAAAAGCTGTTATGAACAAAAAGCTCGGAGCGGTCATAGATGAATTCATCAAGAACGACTTCAACGTAACGGTGCACATAACACAGAGCGGAGACGACGCTGCGGAACAGGCAGCCTATGCCTGTAAAAAGGGCTACGATCTGCTGGCTGTTGCCGGCGGAGACGGTACACTGAGCCGGTGCCTTCACGGAGTTATGAGCTGTGAAAAGAAGGTCCCCATAGGCTATGTGCCCTCAGGCTCTACCAATGATTTCGCAAAGAGCCTCGGCATACCCTCGGACCAGCTGAAGGCAGCATCTGCCATATCACACGGCGAACCCGTGCTCTGTGACGTAGGCGGCTTCAACGACAGCTATTTTTCTTATGTTGCGGCATTCGGAGCTTTCACCAATGTCACCTATGAAACGCCTCAGAAGATAAAGAATATCTTCGGACACGCAGCCTATATCGCAGACTGTGCCGCTCACATCGGCACTATCAAGGCAAAGCCTCTGCGTATAGAATATGACGGCAACGTGGTAGAGGACGAGTTCATATACGGAATGATAACGAATACAGCCTCCGTTGCGGGAATGATAAATATGAAGAACTTCCTTCTTGATGACGGACTGTTTGAGATGACCCTTGTCAGAAAGCCGAAAAATCCCGCTACCCTCGGTATGACAGCTCTTTCGCTCCTTAAAAACGACGTCTCGGACAAGAACATACTGTTCTTCCGCACTCAGGATGTTACTGTCACCAACCTTTCCGAGGAGCCGTTCACATGGACGAGAGACGGAGAATACGGCGGCATGGATAAGGTGATACACCTGCACTGTTACAGAAAAGCGGTGCCGTTTATAGTATGCGGCAAGGAAGAGCTTCCCTTTGAAAAGGAATGAGTATGAAGAAAATATACGGAAATCAGCAGCTCAAGGACACTCTTGAAAGAATGGCGTCAGGCGGCAGGACGGCACATTCACTGATAATAAGCGGCGATAAGGGCAGCGGCAGAAAGCTTATGGCAAGGTACTATACACAGGCTCTCATGTGCGAGGCTCCCGCGGACGGAAAGCCCTGCGGCGTCTGCAATACCTGCAAAAATATCGTGAACGATGTCCACCCCGATGTGATATACCCGAAAAAGACGGGAAAGCTCGGCAATTACAGCGTGGAGACCGCCCGTGAAGTCATAGCCGACGCCTATATAAAGCCCAATAACAGCAGCGGCTGCAAGGTATATATCTTTGCGGACTGCTGCAATGTTGACGAAAGGACGCAGAACACGCTGCTCAAGCTCATAGAAGAGCCCCCGGAGTATGCCTATTTCATATTCACCTGCGGCTCAAAGTCGGAATTCCTTCCGACAATAATCTCCCGCTGCGTGTGCTTCACGACCTCCCCCTGCACCGAGGAGGAAGCAGCGGAAGCCCTTGCGGACAGCGGATACAGTCAGCAGGATATACGTGCCGCAGTTAGCTGCTTTCACGGAAATATCGGAATGTGTGAGAACTACATAAACGATGAGGCACTGAGAAAGCGTGTGGATTTGACAAAATCGCTTGCCGATAGTATAATAAGAAAAGATGAATATGCTCTCGCAGTCGGACTTTTCTCCCTGGGAAGGGAGCGTGAGGACGTGAGAGAAGCGCTGTCCATGCTTGATAAGCTTGCCCGTGACGCGGCAGTGCTCGCAAAGGACAGCGATGCCCGTACCATAGGCTGCTTCCGTGAGGGAGCGCTCACGCTGTCACAGACATTGACGGCGTATCAGTCCGCGCGTATACATTCCTGCATAGAGAATGCATGGAAGGCAGTGGACAGGAATGTGGGCATACCGCTGGCGCTTACGGCGCTGGGCGCAGAGATAATGGAGATAGTCGGATAGACTTTCAGATAGGAGCTTCTATGAAAGAGATAGTCGGAGTACGCTTCAAGAGCGTAGGTAAAATATACTACTTTTCCCCGGGAAATATAAAGGCAAGCGTGGGCGACCACGCCATAGTTGAGACGATACGCGGAGTTGAGTGCGGAGAGGTCGTCATAGCCAACCGCCAGATAGACGACGAGCTTGTAACATCGCCACTCAAGCCCATAATCAGGCTTGCGGACGAGAACGACATGAAGACCGTAGAGAAGAACAAACAGCGTGAAAAGGACGCTTTCAAGATATGCGAGGAAAAGATAGCCTTCCGCAAGCTGAGCATGAAGCTTGTGGACGTTGAATGTACATTCGACAACAACAAGCTGCTTTTCTATTTCACAGCCGAGAACCGTGTTGACTTCCGCGAGCTGGTAAAGGACCTTGCGGCAGTATTCAGAACAAGGATAGAGCTGAGACAGATAGGCGTCCGCGACGAAGCGAAGATACTTGGCGGACTGGGCATATGCGGCAGGGAGTTCTGCTGTAAGGGCTATATGGGCGATTTCCAGCCCGTTTCCATAAAAATGGCAAAGGAACAGGGACTTTCCCTCAACCCCACGAAGATATCGGGAACCTGCGGCAGACTCATGTGCTGCCTTAAAAACGAGCAGAACGCATACGAAGCACTGCTGAAGATAACGCCGAAGGTAGGCGCTATCGTAGTAACTCCCGAAGGTGACAGGGGCAAGGTCGAGGACGTAAACCTCATCACGGGAAAGCTCCGCGTAAAGACCGAAAAATCGGAAGTCCCCGTAACTCTTGACAGGAGCGAGGTAAAGCTGCTCAAGGATGCCGAGATAAGGGTAAACAAGGAGGAGCTCAAGGCTCTCAAGGAGCTTGAGGACAAATAATGGAAGGCAAGCCAAAGACGAATTACGGTCTGCTTCTGGACAACAAGCTCAGTGAGCTTGAAAAAAGCGGCGAAAAGCCGTCACTTCTGCTCCATGCCTGCTGTGCTCCGTGCAGCAGCCATACGCTTACGGTGCTTGAAAGATACTTCCGTATAACACTGTATTTCTGCAATCCCAACATAGCTCCCGAGGAGGAGTTCGCCTTCCGTTTTGCGGAGCTGAAACGACTTGTTAAGGAAATGGGACTGGATATCCCCGTTATCGAGGAGGAGTACGATCCCACGCCCTTTTACGAGCTTGCAAAGGGACTTGAGGACCTGCCCGAGCGCGGAGAGCGCTGCCGCAGATGTATTGCCTACCGCCTGAGAATGGCAGGAAACAAGGCAAGGGAGCTTGGCTGTGATTACTTCACCACCACATTGACCATAAGTCCCCATAAGGACTGCACCTTCATCAACGAGTGCGGAGCGCAGATACAGGACGAATGCGGAGTTGCATATCTTTTCTCCGACTTCAAGAAGCACGACGGCTACAAGCATTCCATAGAGCTGTCAAGGCAGTATGACCTGTACAGGCAGAACTACTGCGGCTGCGTCTACAGCAAAAGGTAGGGAACGCCGCCCTCGGCGTTCCGAAACTGTCAGCCGGTAGGGGCGCACAGTGTGCGCCCGCATATTGACTGAAATGTAACATGATATGTTTTGCAGGGGCTGCCTTTGGCAGCCCGTATCATATATACAAGCAGGGGCGGATAATATCCGCCATGAGCTTTATTCGCAAAGAGGTGAAATATTTTGAATATAAAATTCATGGGGAAATACAATAACGATCCGCGTTCATTGCCGAAAGGGGAAATGGTATCGGGAGCCCACAGGATAAAAAAGATAGATAATCTCGTTTTGCTTAACATAGTTATGACTGTTATCTCTTGTATTCTTGGATATATGTTCCTGATATTTTTTATTAATGTTTTCGGAAGAGAGCTTCTCAGTATAGGCGGAGTTGCAGCAGCGATACTTGCGTTTGTGTTTATAATTCCGCATGAATATATCCACGCTGTTTGTTTCAAGGAGAGTGCTTACATTTATGTCGGCAGCGGTTTGCTTTTTGCTATGTCACCTGAGCACATGAGCAAAAAGAGGTATCTTTTTATGTTAATGCTGCCGTTTTTGCTGCTTGGAGCACTTCCCCTCGGGGCAGGCTTGATCGCTCACTGTGCTCCGCTTGCTATTTTTGGAGCTTTGAGCATAGTTACTTGTACAGGCGATATTTATTATGCGATAAATGCGCTGTTTCAAGTACCCTCAAACGGAAAGATATACCTTTATGATATGGTCAATTACTGGTATGAAGGCTAAAAACGGCAATAAATATTTAAGGAAGAAATACAATGGGCAAAGAACTGAAAACCAACGCAATGCGTTTTCTTGATAAAAGCAAGATAGAATATACCGTCCAGACCTACGAATGTGAGGAGTTCATCGACGGCATACACACAGCTGAGAAGCTGGGGCAGCCCCTTGAGGAGACCTTCAAGACCCTCGTCGCAAAGGGAAAGAGCGGCAGCTATTACTGCTTCCTGCTTCCCGTGGCGCTGGAGCTTGACCTGAAAAAGGCTGCAAAGAGCGTGGACGAGAAGTCCGTGGAGCTTCTCCACGTAAAGGACATAACGGCGGTAACGGGCTATGTACGCGGCGGCTGTACGCCCATAGGCATGAAGAAGCAGTTCATGACCGTGATACACGATAGTGCCGAGACCATGCCGCAGTTCTACATAAGCGGCGGCAGGATAGGTGTGCAGATACATCTTTCCCCGCAGGCACTTGTAAAAGCCATACGCGGAAAATTCGAGGATCTTGTGCTTGCACAGTCGGAGCTTTGAGCATATCTTCAATAAAAATTTTCGTGAAAATAACTTTTTTGGTGGTCGGAAGCTGCGGGGCGTTTGCGTAATTGCCCCGAACCACAAACACAAATTCTGTCAAGGCCGCCATTTATGGCGCTTGTTACAGTCTTGACCGAATTTGTGTTTGTGGTATAATAAGCAATTGCGAACGCCCTATGTTCAATAAAACACCAAAATATTTATGATTAGCACTCTCACACTGAGAGTGCTAATTTTCATTATACTGTCACAGAACCTTGATATTCCTTTCAAAAAAGGGCTGTAATATATAGACAATGAAACGAAAGGGAGCGATACCGATGGAAAGTGCATATTATGAGGAAAACTGCATAGGATAAATATGAAAAAATTATTGGAGGTATGAATTATGTATGGACTTACACCTTTCGGCGGCACAGGCTTTGATCTGTGGAACGCATTCAGTGACTTTGACAAGAGCTTTTTCGGCAGCAATATGCCGATGAACAACTGCCGTACAGATATCCGCGATGACGGAGACAAGTACGTTATGGAATCCGAGCTTCCGGGCTTCGAGAAGGAGGATATCAAGCTCGACATCAACGGCTCGCAGCTGACTATTGCAGCGGAGCACAGCACAAACAATGACGAAAAGGACGAGAAAGGCAATTATATACGCCGTGAGAGGACTTTCGGCTCGTATAAGAGGAGCTTTGATATCGGTGATATCAACACCGACGCTATCACTGCGGAGTACAAGAACGGTATCCTTACCATTGAGCTCCCGAAGAAAGCGTCCGAAGCACCTGTTGCCAGAAGGCTTGAGATAAATTAAATACCGATATAAAGGGCGGACACGGGCTTCCGTCCTTTATTTTTTTATGCAGGGCGGCTTTATGGCCGCCCTTTTTCAATATACGGCTGCTCGCCGCTTTATGCAGGATTAACATTCTGAGCTGTCAAAATCCGTCGGAATGTACAAATCGCACTTCCGTTAAAAATTATTTCTTCACTTTTTTGACTGAATATGCTATAATACTATTATGAATATCCATATGCAGATCACGGGGGTGACCATAAAACTTGAAAAGGCTCTATATCAGCGATCTTGACGGCACACTTCTGAGCCCTAAGCCTGAAATAACGCCTCATACCGCAGAGATAATGAACGCTCTTGCCAAAAAAGGCATGAACTTCACCTTTGCCACTGCGAGGTCCATATATTCGGCAGTCCCCATAACGTCGGCACTGGATATAAATGTACCGTGCATACTTATGAACGGCGTCAGCATTTACGATATAAAGAATGAGCGCTACATAAAGAGCGAATTTTTTGATCCTGCGGTATCTGCGGAGCTTATCCGCATATATAAGCGCCACGGCGTTGAATGTTTTATGTACCGCATAGACAGGGGAGCTCTTACCTGTTATTATGAGGAGCTCACCAGCAGAGTTATGCAGAGCTTTGCCGAGGTCAGGAAGCAGCAGTACAAAAAGCCTTTTGTGCAGTGCCGCCTTGAGGAATGTGCGGACGAGTATACCGTGTACTTCACCACAAGAGGACGCTATGAGGAGCTCCTGCCCGTAAAGCTTGAAGCTGAGAAGATAGAGGGCATCGACTATGCTTTCTACCTTGATGTTTACGACGATTCGTGGTATCTGGAGCTCTTTTCCCATAAAGCCTCCAAATCTAACGGACTGCGTTTTCTCCGTGATAAGTACGGCTTTGATGAGATAGTCGCATTCGGCGACAACCTCAACGACCTGCCCATGTTTGCGGAGGCGGATATAAAGGTCGCAGTAGGCAATGCAAGAGACGAGGTAAAGGCAGCCGCCGATATAGTCATCGGCACCAACTCCGAGGACGGAGTTGCAAAGTGGCTGGATTATGAACTGAGCCGTTAGCTTGTTGTAGGGGCGCACAGCGTGCGCCCGAATATGAAACAATTAGCACACGGGCGAACAATGTTCGCCCATACAAGCGGCGAAGCCGCTTCCTAATGGCTAAAAGCTAAAGGCTAATGGCTTTATTGATATGATAATCTTTAACATGAAAGGAAAATATATAAGATGAAGAAATTAATGCTGGGAAACGAAGCCTTCGCAAGAGGCTTGTATGAAGCGGGCTGCCGCGTAGTATCGAGCTACCCCGGAACTCCTTCAACGGAGATAACCGAGGAGGTCGCAAAGTATGACGAGGTGTATGCGGAATGGGCTCCCAATGAGAAGGTTGCAATGGAGACAGCTCTCGGAGCTTCCATCGCAGGTGCAAGAAGCTTCTGCGGAATGAAGCACGTTGGTCTCAACGTAGCCGCAGACCCGTTATATACAGCAGGATACACAGGCGTAAACGCAGGTATGGTCATAGCGGTTGCCGACGATCAGGGTATGCATTCCTCTCAGAACGAGCAGGACAGCCGTCACCACGCTATCGCATCAAAGGTACCCATGCTTGAGCCTTCCGATTCAACAGAATGTAAGGAGTTCGTCAAGCTTGCCTTCGAGCTTTCGGAGAAGTACGACGCACCTTTTATAGTAAGAATGTCCACAAGAGTTGCTCACTCACAGAGCATAGTTGAAATGGAGGACAGAAACGAACTCCCTCTCAAGGACTATGAAAAAACACCGAGCAAGTTCGTAATGATGCCCGCTTACGCCAAGGGCAGACACGTATTCGTTGAGGAGCGCACAAAGAAGCTCAGAGAGTACGCAGAGACCACTCCCCTCAACAGAGTTGAGATATCCGACAAGGCTGAATTCGGCGTTATCACAAACGGCGCAGCTTATCAGTACGTAAAGGAAGCTCTCGGCGACAAGGCTTCCGTACTTAAACTCGGCATGGTTAATCCTCTCCCCGTAAAGCTCATTCAGAATTTTGCTGCTAAGTATCAGCAGGTATACGTTATCGAGGAGCTTGACGGCATAATCGAGGAGCACTGCCGCAATATCGGCGTGAACAACGTGAAGGGCAAGGAGATATTCGGCTACATAGGCGAGCTTCCCCAGTCTGTTATCGCAGAGAAGCTCCTCGGCGAGAAGAAGGACTTCGTGTCACTTGATGACGAGATACCTGTACGTCCTCCCGTTATGTGTGCAGGATGTCCCCACAGAGGACTTTTCTACTGTCTTAAGAAGCTTGGCGTTACTGTATCGGGTGATATCGGCTGCTACACTCTCGGAGCTGCCGCACCTCTCAACGCTATAGATACGACTATATGCATGGGAGCTTCCATCTCGGGGCTTCACGGCTTCAACAAGGCAAGGGGCGCAGAGTCCGAGCACAAGACAGTTGCGGTCATCGGCGATTCCACCTTTATGCACAGCGGCATGACAGGTCTTGTGAATATAGCTTACAATAATTCAAATTCCACAGTTATCATACTCGATAACTCCATTACAGGCATGACAGGTCATCAGCAGAACCCCACAACAGGAAAGAACCTGAAGGGCGATCCTGCTGCGGCTGTAAATCTTGAGGAGCTCTGCAAGGCTATCGGCATCAAGCGTGTCCGCGTTACCGACCCCTACAAGCTTGCGGAGACCGAGGCAGCTATCAAGGAGGAGCTTGCAGCTGATGAGGCTTCCGTTATCATCTCACGCCGTCCATGTGCTCTGCTCAAGTACGTAAAGCACAATCCGCCCGTAAAGGTAAATACTGACAAGTGCGTAGGCTGCAAGATGTGCATGAAGCTGGGATGTCCCGCTATCTCGATGCGTGACAGCAAGGCAGTCGTTGACCACACTCTCTGCGTAGGCTGCGGCATATGTCAGGAGCAGTGCAAGGTCGGCGCTATCGAGTGAGCAGAACTCAGAACTAAGAACTAAGTAGGGGACGGCGTCCTCGACGTCCCATAAATTTGAACTGAATTTACGGAGAAGATCATGTTACAGATGAACATATATGAGGAATTCGCCCACTGGCTGGACGATCTCCTCGAAAACAACGATATGCCTGCGGAAACAAAGGCGTTCTGCTTCAATCTTTATGAGGAGTCGGAAGAGGACCACATCTACGGAGTGCAGCTCGTTGCCGCCTGCGAGTTCGATCCCGACGACAAGGACGGCGAATGGGCCTGCGAAGAGGTCTGGAGCTGTGAGGAGAACATCTTCACCGTTGATACCTCAGATGAGGAAGACACAGGCCGCGAACACGCTCAGGCTCTCATAAGGGAAATGGCCGAGGAGTACCTCAGCGGAGGCAGATATAAGGATATAATAAACGGAGTAAAGGGAACTGCCATTGGATTTGTTGATGGAGACCTTGAAATAATAAAATAAATCAGGAGAATAGAAATGGACGATTTAATGGCAGGTATCGGCAGCTCCAACGGTATGAACGATATAAACGAGCTTGCAAAGCAGGCTGAACAGGCTTTGCAGACCCGTAGCAATACCGTTCAGGATCAGCAGTCCGCAGGCTACAGCAATGCACAAAGCGGCTACGGACAGAGGTCGGCAGAGCACAAGGGCGAACCTCAGTACACTCCGACGCCTGATTTTTACGCCGCATACAATGACAAGCTCAATAACGATACCGACTTCATGGTGATCGTAAAAGGCGCCATAGGCGCGTTGATAGGAGCTATCCCGGGCTTCTTCTTTATAATGATGCTTGCGAGGTACGGACTTATAGCCTCCATATGCGGTACAGTTCTTGCTGCGGGCGTATTTTTCGGCTATTATCTGGGTACGCGAAAGAACACCTTTGACATCAAAAAATGCGGCATCGTCTGCGGAGCTGTTATGATAATAGCGATATTTGCAGCGGTGCGGGCTTCATGGACGTACAAGCTGCGCGATTCGCTGAAAATGGCAAAGTCCTTTTCATACTCTTATATGGATATGACCGACATGACTGAGGCTGAGGTCGATGAAGCCATGAACAGCAGCTTTCAGTTCCTGGTAGGCGATGACGATCCTACATATTCCAACTGCTCGGCCAATTTCAGCAAGCTGCTTGCTATATTCGACCTGAGAGGAAAGTTCTTCGGCTCTCTCGGTGAAAACTATCTTTTCTGCGCTATGGGCGCAGTTTGGCTGCTGAGCAAGTTCGGAAAGAAAAACTATTAAAGAATAATAATCACTAAGGAGTAATATATAATGGAAACTAAATCTATAATGATAGTCGGAGTCGGCGGACAGGGTTCGCTGCTTGCTTCGAGACTTCTGGGAAATGTGCTTCTTGCACAGGGCTATGACGTAAAGGTCAGCGAGGTGCACGGAATGTCTCAGAGAGGCGGCTCCGTTGTGACATACGTAAAGTACGGCGATAAGGTATATTCGCCTGTTATCGAAAAGGGCGAGGCTGACGCTGTTATTTCCTTCGAGCTCCTCGAAGCTGCAAGGTGTCTCCCTTACCTTAAAAAGGGCGGAAAGCTCATAACCTCCACACAGCAGATAGACCCTATGCCCGTTATCACAGGAGCTGCAAAGTATCCCGAGGATCTTGTGGAGAAGCTCAGGGCAGCAGGAGCCGAGATAGTTGCTGTAGATGCGCTTGCACTTGCTGAGCAGGCAGGCACGGCAAAGGCTTCAAACGTAGTGCTCATGGGCGTACTTGCTTCACGTATGGACTACCCCGACGAGCTGTGGCAGAAGGCACTGGAGCAGTGCGTACCGCCAAAGTTCCTTGACCTCAACAGGAAGGCTTTCGAGCTGGGCAAGAATGCAAAATAAATAGAACTAAGAACTTAGAGCTAAGAGCTAAGAAAAATAAATCTTAGATCTGAGATCTTAGATCTCAGATCTGAAAAAGGAGTCGAAGTCCAATGGAAAAGTATTGGAACAAAGAGATCGAATGTGCTTCACGGGAGGATATGAAAAAGCTCCAGGACGAGCGCCTCGTGAAACAGGTAAAGCACGTATACGATAACGTGAAGTATTACCGCGATCTCATGGACAAAAAGGGTGTCAAGCCCGAGGACATCAAGGGAACAGAGGATCTTCACAAGCTGCCCTTCCTCAGCAAGGCTGATCTTCGTGACGCATATCCCTATGGTCTGCTCGCGAAGCCCCTCAGCGAATGTGTAAGGATACATTCCACCAGCGGCACCACAGGCAAGAGAGTTGTCGCCTTCTATACACAGAATGATGTGGATATGTGGAACGACTGCTGTGCAAGAGCTATAACAGCTGCGGGCGGCACGAATGAGGACGTTGTTCAGGTGGCATACGGCTACGGACTTTTCACAGGCGGTATGGGACTTCACGGCGGTTCTCACAAGGTTGGCAGCCTTACGCTCCCCATGAGCTCGGGCAATACCGAAAGGCAGATACAGTTCATGCAGGACCTCGGTGCTACGATACTCTGCTGTACGCCGTCATATGCGGCTTACATAGGCGAGACCATATACGATATGGGTATATCTCCCGACGATCTCAAGCTCAAGGCAGGTATCTTCGGAGCTGAGCCGTGGACTGAGGAAATGCGCCGCTCTATCGAGAAATCCCTCGGTATCAAGGCTTTCGATATCTACGGACTTACAGAGTCCAGCGGTCCCGGTGTTGCATTTGAATGTTCGGAGCAGACAGGTATGCATATAAACGAGGATAACTTTATCCCCGAGATAATCGACCCCGAGACGGGAGAAGTACTCCCCGAGGGAACAGTGGGCGAGCTTGTATTCACAAGCATCACCAAGGAAGCCTTCCCGCTTCTCAGATACCGTACACGCGACCTCTGCGTACTCAGCAGGAAGAAGTGCTCGTGCGGACGAACTCTCATAAAAATGGCAAAGCCTATGGGCAGAAGCGACGATATGATGATAATCCGCGGAGTAAACGTATTCCCGTCACAGATAGAGACTGTTCTTATAGAGCAGGGCTATTCGCCCAACTATCTTATCGAGGTTG
Organism: uncultured Ruminococcus sp.; assembly: GCF_946415235.1. GTDB lineage: Bacteria > Bacillota > Clostridia > Oscillospirales > Ruminococcaceae > Ruminococcus. Next base: position 17,371 of record NZ_CAMKRR010000036.1, read on the forward strand.
ACAGAGTAAACAATACAGATACTCTTGATATCAGCGTTGAGATGAATCCCGAGCAGTTCTCGGATAAGGTAAAGGATATGCAGAAACAGGAGAGAGACCTTGCAGTGGCTATCAAGACCATGCTTGGCATCAACCCCAAGGTCCACCTGGTGTCACCGAAATCTATAACACGAAGCGAGGGTAAGGCTGTCAGAGTCATCGACAGGCGAAAGCTTCACGATTAAGGTTTATACAGCGTCGTCAGAGACGCGCTGTTAAATATTTTCCATTATTTTAAGGAGGTTTCATTTATGAAAATCAGATTATTTTCCACAAACTATATGCCGGAACAGGAGAAGTACCAGAGATTTGCTGCTTTTGAGAACGAGCTCAATCAGTTCATCCAGGGGGTAAAGGTCATCGACATCAAGTACAGCACATCGGCAGGTCTTTGCCATGACGCACAGACACACGTTAACGAGTACGTTGACGAGCATTCTGTTCTCGTTATGTATGAGGACCTTCCCAAGACAGCTGCCAAGAAAAAGTGATCCTTCACGGCATAGATATTATCCTGACTTGAAGGAGGAAAACATATGTCAAACGTAAGACAGATCTCGGTATTTGTTGATAATAAGCCCAATCAGCTGGCAGGGGTCATGAAGATGATAAAGGAGTGCAGGATCAATGTCCGCGCCCTCAGCCTTGCCGACACAAGTGATTTTGGTATTGTCCGAATGATAGTCAATGATACGGATAAAACTGTAGAAAAGCTCAAGGCAGCTTCATACGCTGTGACGGTAACAGAGGTAGTCGCTATATCCATTCCCGATTCTCCGGGACAGCTGAGCCGTGTGCTCGATATCCTCGGAGCAAAGAATGTAAATCTCGAATATCTCTATACTTTCCTCGGTAAATCGGACAGATCTGTTTCGTTCGTTATCAGGGTGGACGACATCGCAAATGCCTCCGAAGCCCTTACAGACGGGGGGATTATTCAGCTTACCGAAAATGACATTGCTGAGATGTAAGGATTGCACAAAAAGCCTGACTGTTTGTAAAAATATTTTGAAAACGCTTGACATAATTCCTGTTAATGTTGTATAATACAAATGGATAAGAATTACGAGAAAATATTCGACAGGAGTGATGTAAAATGAGTATTCTCGATAAATTCAATGATGCAAGCAGAGGCGTTTCGGAGAAGGCAAAAAGCATTTCAGAGGCTAATAATCTGAAAAGGAAGATACTTTACGAAGAGGAAAGGATCGTAGAGATCTTCACCGATATCGGCAAGAAATATTACAAGGAGCACGGAGAGGACGCTGAGGCTCTCAAAGCGCTCTGCGACGACATAGATACAAGACGCAGAAGAATAAAGAAGATGAGATATGAGCTCAATGGCATAAGGGGCTATAAGGTGTGTCCCAAGTGCGATGCAGAGGTCAATGAACGCTTCCAGTTCTGCGGACGCTGCGGCGCAAGACTTCCCGATATCGAGGACGAGGACTTCATGTCGCTTGAGCCTAATGATTATTACACGGAAAGCAGCAATAACTTCTTTAATGCTGATCCAAACAAGAATTATTGATCATAAGGGCTGTTCCGAGTTTATCGGAACAGCCTTTTTGTTCAAGGACTGTCGGCTGAGAGTGCGGTATATCCGCCTGCATAGAAGCCTTGCGGGGATACACAGCACGAACCAGAGACAGGAAAAGGGGATACATATCTGACCGAGGAAATTAAAGGGCATATCCGAGTAATCCCATACGTTCCAGTGCATAATAACATTGTCGAAAATGCCTACGGTGAGTTCTATGGCAGTTATGCTGAGAGTTCCTGCGATACAGCTCCTGATAAGCGTCATGGAATTGCGGCTGTTTATGATGTAAAGCACCGTGAGCACCAGACCTCCTGTCAGGGACATGGTCCAGTGAGTATATCCGCGCATGACTATTTCGATAAGGCTGTAACAGAAATATCCCATAAGAAAAGAAAATAAGAGCTGTGAAAGCTTCATGGTATCACCTCACAAAATAGTATCAACATATTTCAGAGTAAATATACGGAAAGGGAGTTGGAATAAATGCGAAAGAGCTGCATACTTATGCATATATCGAGCCTGCCGTCGAATTACGGCATAGGAAAAATGGGAAAGGCGGCATTTGAGTTTGTGGATTTTCTGAAGTCCGCAGGTGTGAAATGCTGGCAGATACTGCCCATATCCCCTACGAGCTACGGTGATTCGCCGTACCAGTCATTCTCGGTAAATGCGGGAAATCCTTACTTTATCGACTTTGAGGTCCTTGAGGGCGACGGACTTCTCGAGCGCCACGAATACGATATGTTCGACTGGGAAAACGAGCCCGATAAGGTGGACTATGCCCTGCTGTACGATAACTGCTATGATGTGCTCCGTATAGCCTACGAGCGCTTCAAGCCCGCAAAGTTCCCCGATTACAGGAAGTTCTGCACGGAGAACAAGAAGTGGCTCGACGAGTATGCCATGTTCATGGCACTGAAATTCCGCTATGAGGGCAAGCCGTGGTATTCATGGGACGAGGAGCTCTCCATGCACAAGGCAAAGGCTGTTGCTCAGGCAAAGAAGGACCTGAAAAAGGAGATAGGCTTCCATAAATTCATACAGTTCGAATTCAGCCGCCAGTGGAAGGAACTGAAAAAGTACGCCAACGACAGCGGTATCGAGATAATAGGCGATATACCCATATACTGCGCCCTTGACAGCGTTGAGGCGTGGGCTTCGCCGAAGCTTTTCCGCTTTGACAAGAACCGCCGTCCCATAGCCGTTGCAGGCTGTCCGCCCGATGATTTTTCACCCCTGGGACAGCTGTGGGGAAATCCTCTCTATGACTGGGATTACCACAAAAAGACAGGCTATGAGTGGTGGATAGACCGTATCGGAGCGGCTTCAAAGCTGTACGATATAGTCCGTATCGACCATTTCCGCGGCTTTGAGAGCTATTACGCCATTCCCTACGGCAACGAGGACGCAACTGTGGGAGAGTGGAAAAAGGGTCCCGATCACGAGCTTTTCAAGCTTGCGGAGAAAAAGCTGGGCAAGCTGAAGATCATTGCCGAGGATCTGGGATTTATAACTCCCGAGGTAAGGAAAATGCTGGACAAATGCGGCTATCCGGGTATGAAGGTATTGCAGTTCGCATTCTCCGACGGAAAGAACGAGTACCTGCCCCATAATTACGGCAGCACAAATTATTTCGCGTATACGGGAACTCACGACAATGAGACCCTCAACGGCTGGGTGGAGTCTTTAGATAAGAAGTCCCTGAAATTCACCATGAGATACCTCAATGTAAAGCGCAAAAAGGATATCCCCGCAGCTGTGATAAGAGCTGCATGGGGAAGCGTTGCGGAGGTGGCTGCGGCGCAGATACAGGACTTCCTTGACAGTCCGAAGGAGGGAAGGATGAATACGCCCTCGACTCTTGGCGGCAACTGGGAGTTCCGCACTCAGAAATCGGATTTTACCCCCGAGTTGGCAAAGAAGATAAGAAAGCTGAACAAGCTTTACAACAGATAATGAGGTATATGTATTATGAGAAGATTGGTAACGGCACTTACAGCCGCTGTGATACTTGCAGGCTGCTCTGCAAAAGAGGCTGAGGTGCAGGAAAATACCAAAGACGAAACAACTGTTGTTACAACAGAAATCACTTCCGCAGTGATTTCTTCGGAAACTGCATCAGCTCAGAAAACTGCGGCAAAAAAGACAACTGCAAAAACTACTACCGTACAAACGACGGCAGAAGCTTCAGCTGCCGAGTCTAAGGCAACAGCTTCAGCTCCTCAGAATACGGCTTCGCCTGATTCCGAAAAGCATTACACGACTTACGGAATTGGGGGGGCTGAGGAGATACCCGAAGCAGAGTGGAAGGCTCTTACCAAGGTGAATGAGAAATACGGCAAGACATTTGAAGTCGTTAACAGAATCCTTGACTGGGAGCACTACCCTAAGACCATACTTAACGATGACGGTACGACAACTGTTATCCCCTATGAGCGCGATCCCGACGAGCCACTCGATGTGTTCTATGTCTTAAAGGACAGTGACGGCGTTTGCTTTGAGGCTCATATCAAAGAGAATACCGATATTATAACCCATGACACCTATCTCTTTGATCAGTATAAGGAGCGGATCTATAAGGAAGCTGCAGGCTCACTGCAAAAACTTGTGCCCGGCGGAAAGGTATATTTCAATGGAAGTGACAACGGCGAGCTTCCCTTTGAAAGTCCTGCCGAGATGACATATGAGGAGTTCCGTCAGGCTTTTGCCGAAAACAAAGGATATGTGTTCGGATGGGTATATGTTGCGGAAGGAATGGACGTTTCCGATGATATGAGAGCGTACAGCCCAAGAAGAGGAGACGGTCATCCCGGAGAGTACGGGTATCTTATAAAAGTCCATGTGGCGCAGGTCTCACAGGAGGATTACGACCGCCTTGATGATATGACCACTGAATATCCGGGACAAATGGAAATGAAAACACTCAATTAAAGGAGCAGGGGAATATGGATAAGAAATTGTTTATTGAGAAATTTACAGGAAGACTTCCAAAGGATATAAAGAGCGCAAGTCCTCAGCAGCTCCACGACGCTCTCGGAAAGACGGTCATGGAAATGTTTGCCGACAGGTGGAGCAATGCCCGTCAGGAGCACCTTTCAAAGCGCCGCGCGGCTTACCTTTCAATGGAGTTTCTTGTGGGAAGGGCTGTTTACAATAATCTGCTCGTTCTCGATATATATGACGAGGTTGAGGCAGCATTCAAAGAGCTGGGGCTTGATCTTGCAGACCTTGAGGAGATTGAGGACGCGGCTCTCGGAAACGGCGGCCTCGGCAGACTTGCTGCCTGCTTCCTTGACAGCGCCGCAGCTTTAGGACTTCCCCTTGACGGCTACGGCATACGCTATAAGTACGGACTTTTCAAACAGTCAATAGTTGACGGTTTTCAGCGTGAGGAGATAGACGACTGGACGAAATACGGCGACCCGTGGTCGGTGCGCTGTGATGAGGATACTGTCCTCATAGAGTACAGCGGTCAGACCGTAAAGGCAGTGCCATATGATATGCCAATATTCGGCTTCCGTACGGAAAACGTGGGTACTCTGAGACTGTGGCAGGCTGAGCCTGTAAAGGAGTTCGATTTCGATGTGTTCAACAAGCAGGACTACCTTGAAGCGTCAAAGGAAAAGATATACGCCGAGGACATATCCCGTGTGCTCTACCCCAATGACGATACCGACGAGGGCAAGAAGCTCCGCCTGAAGCAGCAGTACTTCTTCAGCAGTGCTTCACTTACGGATATAATAAAGAAGCACAAGGCAAGATACGGCACTCTTGATAACTTAGCGGACTATATCTCTGTGCAGCTAAACGATACTCACCCTGTTATCTCTATCCCCGAGCTCATAAGACAGCTTGTGGACAACGAGGGCTTCACCTTTGAGAAGGCTCTTGATATGGCAAAGAGGATATTCAACTACACCAACCATACCGTAATGCAGGAGGCTCTCGAAAAGTGGCGCACAGACCTTGTGGAGGAGCTTCTCCCGAGGATTTACGCCATTATCATTCAGATAAACGAGGCTCTTATCGCAGATATGTACAAAGCGGGAGTCGAAAGGGAAAAGACAGACCGCATAAAGATAATCAAGGGCGATCTTATCCACATGGCGGATATGGCTTGCTATGCTTCGAGCCATATAAACGGCGTTGCGGAGATACACACACAGATACTCAAGGATACGGTGCTTGCGGACTGGTTCAGCCTTTATCCCGAGCGCTTCCTCAACGAGACCAATGGCATCACTCAGAGAAGATGGATAGCACTCTGCAACAGGGAGCTTTCCGCTTTTATCACGGAGCTTCTCGGAAGCGACGACTGGATAAACGATCTGGACAAGCTGAAAGAGCTTGCAAAGTATGCGGACGATGAGAATATACTCCGCCGCTTTGCGGATATCAAGCAGGGCAAAAAGGATCAGCTCGCAGACTATATAAAGGCTCATGAGGGTATTGAGATCGACTCGGAATCAATATTCGACATTCAGATAAAGCGCCTCCATGAGTACAAGAGACAGCTCCTCAATGCTTTCTCCATACTGTGGATATACTACGGCATAAAGGACGGAAGCATACAGAACTTCCCGCCGACTACCTTCATTTTCGGTGCCAAGTCAGCTCCCGGATACCGCCGCGCAAAGGCAATAATCAAGTTCATCAACGAGGTGGGCAGGATAGTCTCAGAGGACAAGGATACCTGCGATCTTATAAAGGTAGTGTTCGTGCAGAACTATAATGTTTCCTATGCGGAAAAACTTGTTGCGGCAGCTGATATCTCGGAGCAGATATCCACGGCAGGCACCGAGGCCAGCGGTACGGGAAATATGAAGCTCATGCTCAACGGCGCGGTAACTCTCGGAACCTACGACGGCGCTAATATCGAGATAGTGCGGGAAGCAGGTGAGGAGAACAATTATATCTTCGGCGCAAGAGTCGAGGAGCTTGAGAAGATCGTTTCCGAGTACGACAGCAGAAGTATATTCGCAGGGGACGATATGATACGCAGAGTTGTGTCCTCTCTTATCGACGGAACTGTTTCCGACGGCGGCAGCGGAGACTTCCGCGAGCTGTATATGTCTCTCCTTGACGGCGCGAGCTGGCATGCTCCCGATCATTATTACCTCCTCGGTGATATGAGGGACTATGTTGAGACAAAGCTGCGCTGTATTTACGACTACAGCAATGACAGACGCGCCTTTGCACGTAAGCAGTGGCTTAATATGTGCAATGCGGGCAAGTTCAGCTCCGACAGGACTATCGCGGATTATGCCGAGAATATATGGGGGATAAAATAAGCTCTCTGTAAGGGGGCTGAAATAAGCCCTTATTAAACGGAAAACCGTTTAATAAAGAAAAAATAATTTTTGATTTCTCTGTTTTGCATAAAATCAGGCACCCGTATTTGTGAGAGTTTCACAGGTACGGGTGCTTTTTAGTGACATTTGTCACCGTGAAAGTGACAGCTGACACCTTAAAAATGCTCCCTTTCCGTGATATTATGATATCAGAAAAGGAGGAGAGCTTATGAAAAAGTCGGAAAAAATACTGCTTGTTATATCGGCTGTGCTTACAGCTGTGGGTGCGGTCTCAATATTTTTTGCATGGATGTCAGCCTTTTTGTTCGCTGTCGGTCTGAGTATGGGCTTCTGCACTTTGATATCCCACTTCCTCAATAAAAGAAAAACGGATACTATGCCGTGGTGGCTTGTACTGCTGTTCATACTTTCTTTCCTGCCTGCGGCTCTCTGCATTTACTGGTCGGCGGACGCTGGTATAAACGGTACGGGAAACGGTATGCTATTTCCGAGGATATACGGCCGGAAAGCATTCTTGGAAACACTTTTCATATCTTCCTTCCTGCTTACGGTATTTCCTGCCATACCTATGGCGGTGATAGTTCAGGTGAAATTCATAATGTGTATAATAAACATGAGAAAAGCGCGTAATTCTGAAAGGAGCTGAGTTTATGAATAAGGCGGAAAAAACTCTTATAGGCGTATTCGGTTTCGGTATAGTCCTTTTCCTTGCTTACTGCATTACAGAGGGCTTGCAATGCATCAGATTTTCTCACGGCTTTGAAAGGGGATATTTTTCCGAATTCGGCGTGATACTTGTGGTTTCCTGTCTCGGACTGTTTGCGGTGTTCGTTTCTCATGCCATGAGGAACAGAAAAAACAAAGGGAAAAAGCTCATCACAAATGCGGACAGGATATGGTTCAGATTATCCTTTATCCCCTTCGGTCTCATCATACTTTACGGTTTGTTCAGCGCGTTTTTCGGTATCAGCTTTCTGTGGTCCAAAAGCTACGGCATAGACGGTTTTCTGGTAGCAGTGGCGTGCGGAGCTGCTTTACTGGTAATAATACCTGTGCTCCCTTTGTGTATCGTATGGCAGGTCATTTATCTTGTAAGGCGTCACAAGGCTAAAAAGGCTGAAAAAGCTGCTTTGCAGTGAGGAGATGATACTATGAAAAAGTATGAAAAGGTACTGCTTGGCATATTCGTAATCGGTATCATTGCGTTTATTGCCGATTTCTTAATTGAAGTATGTGCGGCGGGAACAGAGCTTGATTATCATTTCTTCGGCGGCATAACAAAGCTTTTAAGTGCGCTGTTTATGATATCGGTTTTCGGACTTATGGCATTGCTTGTCAGTGTACGGCTGAGGAAGCGCGCCGAAGCAGGCGAGCCGCCCATATCAAGGATTTACAAAATATCGTTTATCCTGTCGTTTGTGCCTTTCCTGGCTATGGCGGTATATTTTGCCATGCAGGACGAATTTGTCTTCATGGGAGAAACAGTCGCTGTTGGTGCGAGGGCATTTTGGGATCATATGATAATCGGAGGTGTGGTCGTTTTCAGCATCATCGTTCCTGTATTTCCTGTGATAATATTCTGGCAGCTGCTCTATATCGTCAAGAGGATAAAGTACAGAAATCTTATGAAGTAAGTGCGATAAATATACTGACAGCGCCGCAGCTTTATGCTGCGGCGCTGTTCGTTCAAAAGCTTTATCGGTAAAACCGTCCTTTCTTATGAACGGTCATGGCTTCGTACTTCCGTTTTGTGGCAAGTCCGCCGCGGATATGGCGTTCCTGCTTGTTTATTTCAAGAATATCCTTTACTTTGGCAAAAAGCTCGGGATCGTCGGTCCTGAGCCGCTCGCTTACGTCTTTATGGACCGTGCTCTTTGAGATACCGAAATATTTTGCGGCAGCTCTTACGGTCGACTTGTTTTCGGTTATGTACTTTCCGAGCATCACCGCCCGTCCCTCAGGCTGGATCTTCAAACACATCACCTCTTTTCATGACGTTTACTTAATGTATATGTCACAAGAAGGAGATAGATGTTACGATAAATCAAAATTTATATTTGTAGGGGCGGATATTATCCGCCCGAAATTACACTTG
>NZ_CAMKRR010000037.1 GCF_946415235.1 uncultured Ruminococcus sp.
TCATTATGCTGCTGAATACAGACATATTGCCTGCGGTTACCGCTCCGCCGATAAGCGCAAAGGCCATTACAGCGGCAGTGAACTTCTGCAAAGTTTTTTTCTTCATTATAACATCTCCTTATAAAAATTGCACATCGTATAATATTCGTCATATTTTACGACAAGTCATTAACGAACGCTTAAATTTTAACATATACCGTATATAATGTCAAGTCAAATATTGCTGTATATGACACAGATAAGTCGATTTCCGAACCTGCCGCTGCATTTCGGCAGCCTGCCGCTTCTGCGCTGTTTCGCGTCAAGGTTTAAGCAGCAGCATATTTTACATTTTGTCTATTGCTTTATAATAAGATATAATATATAATATTAGTGAATGTAAACGGTATTTTCGGGCAGCAGAGGAAAAAGCTGCTGTTTATGATAAATTCTGACATTTGAGCAGTATACGAAGCGGTGCGGAAGCTAACCGAGGAAAGGAATGATCTTATGGCAAGATCACGAAGCAGGCTTGCATTGTTTGTCGGACAGGCTGATGAAGCATATCAGAGCCGTTTTATCAGCGGCTTCAATAAGAAAGCTCTTGCTGCCGATCATGATGTATGCGTATTTTCAATGTATCGTAAATATCAGGATACTCCCGAAAACGAAAAGGGTGAATCCAACATATTCTCACTTATGAATCCCGACAGATTTGACGGAGCTGTTATACTCAAAGACAGCATACAGACAGAAAATGCTGCTCTTGAGCTTGAAGAAAGGCTCAAGGAGAGCTTTCACAAGCCCATAGTTGTAATAGAGAAGGAGAGCGACCTGTTCCCGAGCATATATATAGACGGTTATTCGGCCATATTCAATATCATCACCCATCTGATAGAGGTGCACGGCTGCCGTGATATCGCATTCGTTTCGGGCAAAAGGAACCATAAACACTCAAAGGAGCGCCTGCAGGCGTATCTTGACGCAATGGCGAAGGCGGGACTGCCCGTATCGGAAAAGCGCATAATCTACGGTGATTACTGGTATCAGAGCGGCGAGGTCTATGCCGAGCAGCTCCTTTCACAGGGCGAAGCTCTTCCCGACGCCGTTGCCTGTGCAAACGACCAGATGGCGATAGGACTCTGCAAGGCACTGACAGCCCGCGGCATACATATACCCGAGGATATAGCGGTCGTGGGCTACGATTCCACCTATGAGGGACAGACGAGCCCGTGTGCCATGACCTCGGCGCTTATCCCTGCGAAGGATTTCGGCGGCTATGCATTTGATTTCCTCATGAAGAAAATGAGGGGAGAGGTCCCCGAAGCCTTTTCGCTCCCGCCCGAAATACTTCTCGGCGAGAGCTGCGGCTGCCATAACGAGAATATGCCGCAGTATCAGATAAAGCGAAAAAAATGGGGAACAGAGGTATCGGAAGAGGGATACAACTCCCTGTTCAACAATATGGAGGCAAATCTCATCTCTCAGAGCTCCCTTCCGGAGTTTCTCAATTCCGTATACTCCTATATCTATCAGCTGGGAGATATAAGGGAATTCCACCTTTGCCTTGACAGCAGGAACGAAAATCTCGGCAATAGCGCCTGCATATCCAATGACGGATACGGCGGCAGCATGATCCATGCAGTCAGGTATTACAGCGATCACAAAAACAATCTTACAGGACTTGAAAGCAGGTTTGAGACTGCCGATATGCTTCCCGATCTGGACCTTGAACGCGATGCACCTGCCGCATACATATTCACACCTGTCTTTTTCGGAGAGAACTGCTTCGGCTATGCAGCGGTGAGATATCAGAACGAGCTCGACTCCTACGACGAGGTCTACAGGCGCTGGACAGATTCCGTAAACAGGGGCTTCGAGGTACTCAGGCGCAATATCTGTCTGAAAAATGCACAGAAGCGTCTTGAGCGCATACGCAACAGCAAGTTCGCCATATATTCCTATGCGTACGACAGTCTTGACGAAAAGGAAAAAGAGGACTACAGCCTTGTTTCAAAGATACTTGACGAGAACCTTTTCGACTATCATTTCCAGCCCATAATAAACACCAGAGACGGCAGTATTTACGCATACGAAGCTCTTATGCGCGCTAAGACCGAGACAAGTGTCTCGCCTCTTTCGATAATAAAATATGCCACCATGCAGGAGAGACTTTTCGACGTTGAGCGCTCGACGTTCCTGAATGTCCTGCGTATCGTCAGCGAGAACAAGGCAGATTTCGGCGATGCAAAGGTATTCATAAACAGTATCCCGGGAGTAATGGTCGGCGACGGAGACCTCTCAGGTATAAGCGAACATCTTGAGAAGATATCCGACAGGATAGTTATAGAGCTCACGGAAGAAGCAGAGCTGAACGACGACGACCTCATGAAGCTCAAGCAGTTCTATCGGAAGCTCAATATCGACATCGCTGTAGACGATTACGGAACAGGCTATTCCAACGTCAGCAATCTGCTGCGGTATATGCCCAATTACGTAAAGATAGACCATTCTCTCATAAGCGATATAAACAACCAGCCGAAAAAGCAGCATTTCGTCCGTGAGATAATAGACTTCTGCCACGACAACAATATACTTGCGCTTGCCGAGGGCGTCGAGACCACTGAGGAGATGCGCTTCGCCATAAATCTCGGAGCTGACCTTATACAGGGCTTTTATATGGCACTGCCGTCCCCCGAGATAATCGGTCAGATAGATGAAAAGCGCCGCAGCGAGATAAAGCAGTACTATCAGGAGCGCATTGACGGCGAGATGAAAAAGGTCTACTACGCGGGAAAGACCAACCGTATCCCCCTTGCCCAGCTTGTCAGGAACGGCTACAGCGAGATAGTTGTGGGCGGCGACGGAATGGTATACAAGGATATATCCATTATCGGCATCCCGCATATGAAGACCAATATCCACATCCGCACCGAGTCGGGCTACAGCGGCCGCATAACCCTTGAGGACGTATACTTCGCCAACATAAAGAAGCGCCCGTGCATCGAGCTCGGAGAGAATACTGACGCTGCGGTGGTGCTGCTCGGAACCAATACTCTTTTCGGCTCGGGAATAAAAGTCCCCGAATCCTCAAGACTTACCTTAGAGGGCAGGGGAGACCTTGAGATAGAGCTCAACGCCGCCGAGTTCTACGGTATCGGCAGCGATCATTATTCCCGCCACGGTGAGCTGATATTCGATCAGGACGGCGCGGTAAATATCAATTGTCACGGTCAGCGTGGAGTTGCCATAGGCTCGGGCCTCGGCGGAACTATCCTCATAAACCGCGGCGAGTACAATATAAAGTCCAATAACGAGGAATGTGTAGGCATAGGCGCACTTACGGGAGAAGTGGATATGTCTGTTAACGTATGCCACATAGAAGCGGATTTCATCGTAACGTCTGGAGTATTGATCGGCTCACTGGAAAACAGCGTATCGTTAAAAATGAAGCACTGCTCCGTATTCTTCTACGGATTTGGCAGGAGCATCTCCGTTATAGGTACCGTAAAGGGCAGGAAAGTCGAAATACACACCAACAGGATAGGTGCGGAATTCAATGTTACGGCAGACAACTCCACACTTTTCGGAGCGCTTGACGGAGCTTCCGGCATAAAAGCCGCCGACTCCGCGTTCAAGTTTGAAAGCACAGGCAAGCAGGCGCTTCTTTTCGGCGGAAACAATACCGAAACAACAGTCGAACTGTTGAATTCGGACACACAGGCGGTAGTTCACTCCGCAATAGGGAAGGACACCATGGCACCTGATGAGAATGTACGTATCATAAACGGAAGAAGAAAAATAACAATAAACGACGAAGAGGTCGAAAGACCGATAATATATGACTACACATGATCTGACGGACGAGAGGTGAAAAAGAGTTATGATCAATTCTCTTAAAACAATAGCGTTTTTTGGCTGTTCACTGACGAGCAGGTACAGGCAGGGACTTTGTCAGTGCTTTAATATCGCTGCAAAGAAAAGAGGCATGAATATAGTCTACTTCAATTCTCTCGGCAGGATAGGAGAAAAGAACACCGAATTCAGCGAATGTGAGCTTGACATAATCGACCATGTAGATCTGGATGTATTTGACGGTATAATATATGACGGCGAGGGCTATAACGTCGAAAGCATGGCGGAAAAGGTCATAAACAAGCTTCGCGGGGCGAAATGTCCTGTTGTATCTATCAGCGGTCATGTTGACGGCTTTTACAATATAGATTTTGAGGACGCATCGGGTATGCGCAAGCTGGTGGAGCATTTCACGGACGTACACGGACACACGAGAATAGGCTTTATGTCAGGCTTTCTAACTCACCCCGACGCACGGCTGAGACTTGAAGTATTCAGGTCGGTGATGAGGGAAAAGGGGCTTCCCGAGGACGGCGCAGGCATTTTTGAAGGCGACTTCTGGTTCCATAAGGGCGATGAGGCTGCGGACTTCTTCCTTTCCCGCCCCGAGCGTCCCCAGTCCGTAGTATGTGCCAATGATTATATGGCAATATCGCTCATATCGGCGCTGAAGCGCAGGGGCATAAAGGTGCCCGATGACATAGCCGTATCGGGCTTTGACGGTACCATAGAGGGACGGCAGTTCATACCCCACCTCACTACCGCGACCCGTGAAAGGGAGGATATCGCCGAGAAAGCGATATCGCTCCTTGTGAGCCTTGATAAGAATACCGATACCGATACAGAGCTCTATGTGTCGCCGAGGACCATATTCGATCAGTCCTGCGGCTGCAGGATCGTGGATTATGAAACAGAGGCGAGGAACCTTGATGACATATACAATGATGTCAGACTGTTCGGCTATTGCCTCAATGATGCGGAAGCCGCCATGCTCAAGCTGAATAAAGTCGAAAAGCTTGACGAGCTTGAAGACGCATTCAGAAAATGTGCCACCAACTTTGGCGACTACTCGGCGTTTTTCCTGTTTTTGCAGACAGACCGCAAGGGAAGGCTCTCCTGTTCCTGCGACTTTGACGAGCCCTCGGATAATTTCCGTCCTGTTATATGGATAGACGAAAAGGGAACATATGTAAAGCCCGATGAGACAGGGCAGACCTCGGGATTTATCCCTTATACAGCCGATACGGAGACTCCTCATTTTTACTATATAATGAGCTCCTACTGTGCCGAGAAGATGTTCGGATACGCGCTTATAGAAATGAAAAGTGACGATATATTCAGCGACTTCTACAACATTTTCCTCCTGAACCTTTCCGTGACCCTTGAAAGGCTCTGGAAAAACGACAATATCAATCAGCTCTACGAACAGCAGAAGGCACTTTACGAAAAGCAGATGGAGCTGAGCATACACGACGAGCTGACAGGCATACTTAACCGCCGCGGCTTCAACGAATACTCAAAGGCTGCAATAAAGCGGCTCAGAGGCAGGACAGCTGTATGCACCATGGTAATAGATATGGACGGACTTAAGCACATCAATGATGTGTATGGCCACAATGAGGGCGACTTTGCCATAAAGATGACCGCGCATATCATCACGGAATGCTGTAAGTCGGGCGAAATAGCAGGCCGTGCGGGCGGAGACGAATTCTATATCTACGCCTCGGATTACACTCGTGAGAAGCTTGACAGCTTCAGCCGTGAGCTTGTTCGTCTGTGCGATGAATACAACGAAAGGCGTGAAAAGCCCTACAGGATAGAAATGAGCTTCGGCGCTTACCTCTGCGAGACCGATAACAGCGGCAGCATAGAGGACTTCCTGAAGATAAGCGATACAAATATGTATGAGCAGAAAATGTCCAAGCACGGCAGAAAAAACAGAGGATCATATTAGGAGAAAAACATGAGAGTAAGATTTCATCTTCCTGATTTTTCGGGAAGCTTCAAGCTTAATCTGCTTTTTGCGGAAATGCTTAAAAATCACCCCGAATTCTTCCGCGAGGGAGTGGAGATCGCTTCCTTTTACGGAGTTTTCCCGCCCTGTCTCTGGAACGGCGGCAGGTCGCAGGGCGGCAATACGGACAAAAACTATATGAAAGCCGTTATCAGGGAGTTCAATGAACGCGGTATCCCGCTGCGCTTTACCTTTACCAATATCATGCTTGAAAAAAAGCATCTCAGCGACGAGCGCTGCAATATGATGCTGCATCTTGCGGATAACGGCATGAACGGGGTCATAGTTGCCTCCGGTCTTCTTGAGGAATATCTCCGCAGGGAGTATAAAGGCTTTAAGCTTACAAGCTCCACCTGCAAGCGCCTTGATACGATAGAGGGGCTCATAGCCGAGCTTGAAAAGGACTATCACATAGTTGTGGCAGATTATGATCTTAACAACAGGTTTGAGCTCCTTGAAAAGCTGCCGCGCAAAAAGGACGTGGAATTTCTTGTGAATGCCTGCTGCCAGCCCGAATGTCCCACGAGGCTTCAGCACTACAAGAGCATAAGTCAGCAGCAGATAGCCTTTTGCAGTCATATAAAGAAGTATCCCAACGTCCCCTTTGACTTTGAGAAATACGATCCCGGGCATCTTAGCGGCTGTGAGTATTCCAGGCGCAGCATATTTGATATACGCGGACTGAAAACACATATCTCTCCCGATGACATATGGGAAAAATACGTACCCATGGGATTTGAGCAGTTCAAGATAGAGGGCAGGACAGCCACCGCGCTCAACAAGATAGAGACCTATATGTACTATATGGCAAAGCCCGAGCTGCGGGAACAGGCGAGATATTTCCTGATGAACATGATGGAGGACAGCGGAGCGCTGATCTTTACTTGACATTAGGGAGCATGTATTTTTCGGGTATAATAAGCAATTGCGAACGCCATACGCACAATAAACCAAACACCTTTTACCGATAACAGAAAAAGCCATAAGGAAGCAGAAGTTTCCTTATGGCTTTTGTTTTTCAGTTCTGTTTCGGGCACACAACGGTGATATTCATGCAGCCTGAATTTGTATCGGCGTAGATACTTCCGTTCATGAGCTCCATAAGTCTGCGGCATATATAAAGTCCCAGACCGCTGCCCTGCTGAGAGCCCGTATTGGAGCTCCGCCAGAAGCTGTCGAAGATATGCGGCAGCTCGTTATCGGGAAGAGTGCAGCCTGTATTTGTCATAGTGATAAGGCGGCAGTTCTCCTCGTCGGAAAAACTGAGTGAGATACTGTGTCCGTCGCCGTATTTTATGGCATTTTCGATGATATTCTGCAATACCTCTTCGAGCCTGTCCGCATCTCCGCGGAGCAGACAGTTGCTGTAATCGCCCGTACTGAAAGCAGTCCCCGTGACGGAGAGCTTATCGCTGTAGTATTTTTCGATATTGCCTATGACATCGGAGAGATAGAATTCCGAGTCCTTCACTTCAAAATCCATAACGTCCGTGCTGAGCTTGCCTGACAGCTCTATGACTATCCTTTCGATCTCATCGGACTTTTCGTTTATACTTTCGGCTGCGGCGAGCTGTTTTTCGGGAGAGGAATATATCCCTTTGAAAGCGCCTTTGAATAGAGCTTTATTGCGGAAAGGGGAGTTTTGATATCATGTGACAGCGAAAGCAGGAAGGTCTTTTCGTTTTTGGCGTATTCAAGCTCCTTCTGACGGGAGCGCTCAAGCTCCTGTCTGAGCATATCCAGTCCCCAGATGAACCTGCCGAAGAACCTGCTCTTATGCTCCTTAAGGGGCAGCACGAGATTTTTTTTGGAGAGCTGTTCGGGCAGACTGCTCAGTTCATTGAAGGGCTTGAGTATCCTCTGCCTGATATAAATGAAGGCAGCTGCCATGATGAGCGTGAACACCCCGAGGACTATATCCACTGCTATGAGTATGCCGCTGCTTTTCTGCGGCTTGTCTGTATATTCAATACGGTAGAGCTTACTGTTTATTTCCCTGATAAGGTACTCATTTTCGGAGCTGTAGAAGTCATCGCTGCCGTCGTATTCAAATATCTCCGTGATATCAGCGTAATCGTCGGCACTTACCTGTCTGCCGTTCAGAAGCTCCTGTTCTATGCGGTTTGCTTCGACCCTGTACAGAAGGACTACCGACCTGTTCTGCTTCAGCAGGACAGCATTGACGGTCAGGAAAAAAACTGCCATGAGAACAATAAAAACCGCAGTGATCCTGTCAAAGCTTTTCATCCGAGCCCTCCCAGCGATAGCCCTTGCCACAGACGGTCATTATCCTCTTCGGCTCTTTCGGATCGGCTTCTATCTTCTGCCTCAGCCATTTGATATGTACCGTCAGGGTCTGGGGCTCAGACTCGCTGTCCGAACCCCATATCCTGTTGAAAATGAAGTCCTTCCCGAGAGTTTGTCCCTTGTTTGCCATAAGCAGATGAAGCAGAGCGAATTCCTTTGTCGTCAGATTGAGGGGGACGCCGTTCTTTTCGGCGCTGCCCTCGGCAAGGTCGAGGGTGATATCGCCGTCGGTGAGCTTGTCGATAGCGAGCCGGCGTCTGAATATCCCTTTTATTTTAGCGATAAGTATATCTATATCATAGGGCTTCTCGATGTAGTCGTCAGCGCCGAGGAGTATGCCGTTGAGCTTGTCCTCCTTGTCTGTTCGTGCAGTAAGAAAAAATGATAAATGCGTTATACGAGCCGTTCCCGGAGCACATAACGGTTGAGGGTGACGAGTATCCGATCATAACCGACTTCCGGGACTGGCTTCGCTTCGCAGACCTGATGCGCGATTCAGACGTCAGCAAACGCGACAAAGTCTATCTGCTGTCAGATTAGTTCGAGACACGGCCTAAGAAAATAAACGGTAAAACCGTGAACGCTCTCTTTGATTTCTATTATGCCCGTGAGCTTGAGCCCGATGCTGACGATGACGAAGCAGCTGATGACGTTGATGATACTGTTATAAAACCGCCTGTGTTTGATTGGCGAATAGATTCCCGATATATCCTCGGGGACTTCCGTCATTATTATGACATGAACCTTCTGTCCATTGATTATCTGCACTGGTGGGAGTTCAGATGTTTATTCGCAGCTCTCCCCGATGACTTTCAATGCCAGAAGCGTATGGCGTATCGAGGCATTAAGCTCGGCAGCATCAAGGACGATAAGGAACGCGCACGAATTGCTCGGATCCAGCGCAGCATCGCAATACCTTACGAAAATGAAGATGATATGATAGCTGCGGCGTTTGGAGGACTTATATAAACGAAATAAAACTGCCTCCGCTGCGGCGTATATGGGTACGCTGCCCGCATTGCGGGGCAAAAACGATCTTATACGATAATACAGCAGAGTGCAGCGGAGTGTATATAAAATGCACTCGCGGCTGTAAAAAAGAATTTGAACTCAAAATAATAAACGGAAAACAAGTGCAATGAGCCATTGAGCCGCACAGTCCATCATAAGGAGGGATTGTTGTGGCTTTTGATGGCACTCTAAAATTTGATACCGAAATAGTTACCGAAGGCTTTAAATCAGGTCTTGAGAAGATAGGAAGCTTTGCCAAAAAAGGCATGGCTCTTGTCGCAGGAGCTGTCACAGCAGCCTCAGGTGCTATGGTCGCACTCGGCAAGAGTGCGCTTGATGCTTATGCTGACTACGAGCAGCTGACAGGCGGTGTATCGACACTTTTCGGCACTCAGGACAGAAGCCTTGAGGAATATGCTGCAAGTGTAGGAAAGTCTGTTGATGAGGCTCGTGGTGAGTATGATAAGCTCTTACAGGCGCAGAACGAAGTCCTTGGCAACGCTTCGGAAGCGTTCAGGACAGCAGGTCTCTCGCAGAATGAATACATGGAGACAGTCACATCGTTCTCCGCAGCTCTCATTGCTTCCCTGGGCGGTGATACACTTAAGGCGGCAGAAGTCGCAGATAAGGCTATCATCGACATGGCGGACAACGCCAACAAAATGGGAAGCTCAATGGAGAGTATCCAGAACGCATATCAGGGCTTTGCCAAGCAGAACTATACTATGCTTGACAACCTTAAGCTCGGATACGGCGGTACTAAGTCGGAAATGGAGCGTCTGCTCGCAGATGCGGAAGCCATTTCAGGCGTACACTATGACATAGAAAGCTATGCGGACGTAGTCGAGGCTATCCATGTTATCCAGGACGAAATGGGTATCACCGGCACGACCGCTAAAGAAGCAGCTGAGACCATAAGCGGTTCTGTAGCTTCCGCAAAATCAGCATGGAGCAACATGGTTGTCGGCATAGCCGATGAAAATCAAGATTTCGAGAAGCTTGCAAGTGATTTCTTAGATAGTGCCGCAACAGCTGCTGAGAATATACTCCCCAGAGTCGAGACTATCCTCGGCGGAATGGGCAAGCTCGTAACGTCTATGAGCGGCGTCATTGCTGATGCTTTTGTAGGCTTTACTGAATACATACCCGACCTCACCGAGGCAGGCGTATCACTTGTGGACGCGCTCGTGCAGGGTATGGTCGACAACGCTCCTGCACTTGCAATGGCAGCTGCGGATGTTATTCAGGCTCTTGTTGATACAATTGCAGACAGCCTTCCTGAGTTAATACAAGCTGTTCTTGATATTATTGTATCACTGGCCAAGGCAATTGTTGCGGCAGCACCCACGATCTGCAAAGCGATTATTGACCTGATTCCTATTCTGATCAATGCTTTAATTTCCTCAATCCCTACAATTCTTAACTGTATTACCGATATTATCAATGCAGTGGTCGAAGCTCTTCCTGATCTTATTATTATGCTTGTTGAAGCGCTTCCTGATATCATTGTTGCAATTGTCGAGACTCTGATCGAGGCTATTCCGCAGATACTGGAAGCGGCTGTGCAGATGTTCATGGCTATCGTCGATGCTCTTCCCGAAATCCTTGTAGCCCTTGTTACAGGTCTTGGAGAGCTCCTCGGTAAAATAGGAGAATTCCTCAAGAACATCATAGTATCAATAGTACAGTGGGCTATTGAAATGCGAGAAAAGGCACGACAGGCGGCAAAGGACTTCCTCGACAATGTTGTTACCTTCTTCAAAGAGCTCCCCGGCAAGATATGGGATAACCTTACGGCAGCAATCAAGCACGTTATCTCCTGGGGCCTTGAGCTCAGCAAGAACATGGTCGAAGGCCTCTGGAACGGCATCAAAAATATGGGACAGTGGATCAAGGATAAGATCTTTGGCTTCGCTGACGACATAATATTTTTATGCCTGTAATAACTGATTTTATAGCAAATTTCCGAGTGTGAAATTTAAATAATCCTTAAATAGTCATTTCGGCGGAAAAACGCTCCGAAACCGTACTTCCTGCACATATGTCATATAATGATTTTAACATTTATGATAAATAAATTCAAGTGAAGAGCCGTTAATAAAAATGGGCAGATAACTTTTTGGGTGGTCGGGAGCTGACGGGAGTTTGCGAAATTGCCCGAAACTACAAATGCAAATTCGGTCAAGACCGCCATTTATGGCGCTTGTCTTGGCCTTGACCGAATTTGTATTTGTGGTATAATAAGCAATTGCGAACGCCGTATAAAAAATTTTACCGTAAAAATAAAAAAGGGCTTGACAAACTGAAAAGGATGTGATATTATATGAGTGTAATAACTGTACTAACGTACATAGTACACTTCCTACAGAAAGGAGCTGCTTATGTTTTCAATTGACCTGACAAGCCGCGTACCCATTTATGAGCAGATATATCAGAAGATCGTCATGCTTATCCTCAACGGGACACTTGCAGCAAACGACCAGCTTCCGAGTGTAAGGATACTTGCCAAGTCTGCGGGAGTAAACCCCAATACCGTATCCAAAGCCTATCAGGAGCTTGAACGCAGCGGTGTTATCTATTCCGTCCCCGGACGGGGGAGCTTTGTATCAGCACAGAATTTTGATGAATTCCGCAAAAAAATAATGGCGGATTTTGATACGGCTGTGAACGAAGCATTTGAAAGAGGGATGTCTCCCGAAGATCTTAAAGCAAGGATCGACACTTTATACTTATCTTACGGAAAGGAATGACAATTATGATCGAACTGAAAAATACAGTAAAGAAGTTCGACAGCTATACTGCTCTTGACGGGATAGACCTCAGGATTGAAAAGGGTACTGCTTTTGGTCTGCTCGGTTCAAACGGTGCGGGAAAGTCAACTATACTCAGACTTATATCAGGCGTTTACTCTCCCGAATCGGGAGATGTCCTCGTTGACGGCGAAAGCGTTTTTGACAATGTCAGCGCCAAGAACAAAGTATTTTTCATAAATGACGAAACTGTTCAGTTCGGCAGCTTTACGCTGAAAAAGCTCAAGAACTACTATAAGGGCTACTATCCGTCCTTCTCGGAGGAGATATTTGAGAATCTCCGCAAAAAGACGGGACTCCCCCTTGAAAAGAAGATAAACACCTTCTCAAAGGGCATGAAGAGGCAGGCGATAGTTATAATCGGACTTGCTTGTTGCACTGATTATCTGCTTCTTGACGAAGCCTTTGACGGCCTTGACCCCACAATGCGTATCATAGTGAAGAAGATGCTTGTCGATGCCATGCTTGACCGGCAGCTCACCACAGTGATCTCGTCCCACAATCTTAAAGAGATAAACGAGGTGTGCGATACAGCCGCCCTTCTTCATGACGGAAAGATAGTATTCTCCCGTGATATAGATGACGTCAAGGGCAGCGTCCACAAGATACAGGTAGTATTCGGCAAGAATGAGGACGGTTCATCCGCAGAGTACACCAAGGAAGATTTCGCCGCAGACGGAATAGAGGTGCTGCACTTTGAGCAGAGCCGGAGCATAGGCTCGATCATAGCAAGGGGCGATATTGAGACGATAAAGGCGTCCCTTGTACAAAAGCATCCTATCCTCACAGAAGTCATACCACTAACGCTTGAAGAAATATTTATTTACGAACTGGAGGTGCTCGGATATGACAGCAGCGACAACATCAGCGAATAAGAAGAGTTACTTCTCTGTACGGTTTATGAGCAAGCTTTCGGACGATATGAAGCTTTTTATTTCAAATCTGTTCTTTCAGCTGCTTTGCCTGCCCGTTATCGCAGGTGTTCTGTTAAGGGAATATTACTTTGAAAACCTTAACATTGAATATGATGATTCCGAGATCGTGCCATTTATTTTCATTGCGGTGATATCCTTCCTCCTGAGTGTTGCAATGGGTGTCATTATCCCTATGATGAATTTCCGCTACCTTTACAACAAATCACTTGTGGATATGAACTATTCACTTCCGCTGAATAACCGCCAGCGCTTTTTTGCAGATTTCTTCTCGGGACTTTCCGTATACATTATCCCCGCACTGATAGGTGCAGCCGTGGCGGTCACCGAGCTGCTTATAGGCTCTGCCTTTATAGACATATCGGATGTTCTGAAGTATATGTCTGAATATATCCGCATGGGCACAATTGTTATCGCAGGCATGATACTGCTGTACACTCTCTCGGTATTTGCCATCGGTTTTGCGGGCAGTACCTTTGAGGCTCTGTTCAGTATTGCAGCCGTTAATATCATGATACCCGCATTTATATGCATTACATGGTTCAATATCGTGAATGCAGCTCATTTCGGACTCAGTGAAGAAGCTATCATCAAAAATTTCGCTTTCTTCACAACAAGCCCCGCAGGAGCAGTCGGATATTTCGTACACTCTGCATCTGTCAGCAGCTTCAACAGATATTCGTCATCACTGACAGACTCCATGTACTTCAATTTCATGATAAGGACGCTGCTGTTCACAGCCGCAGTCGTATTTGTTACATATCAGCTCTATAAGCGCCGCAAGGCAGAGGACGTATCCAAGCCCTATGTATACAAAGCGTTCTATTATGCGATCATGTCCGCAGCAGTTTACTGCATTTTCTCGCTTCTGCATATGACAAAGCTTTCAAGCGGTATTCTGTCTGCTTTCATCATAAGCGGCATACTCTGGTTCGTAATGGAAGTTATAAGACGCCGCGGATTCAAGCGCTTCTGGACGGCAGCTGTCAGCTTTGCTCTGACAAGTGCTGCGGTTATCTGTGTTATCAAGACCATAGATGTTACTCAGGGACTCGGCAGAGCGAAGACCGTACCGTCTGCTTCTTCCGTCACCGATGTAGAGATCGAGATGTATTCTTTTTTAGACTCCAAATACATCTCTCATGACAAGCAGATAATAAATGACGTTATTGAGCTGAACAAGGAGCTTGTAGACCGTCACATCCATTATGATGAATACGAATATGAGATGTCGGATTTTGATCCTGATGTGTTTGCAGGCAACAGACAGCATAAAGGAAGATATTTTGTGGATGCAAATAACATCACCATGACATATTACACAGGCAGCGGTGCAGCCATTGTCCGCAATTATCATGTACCCTCGGAAATGCTCACCGATCTCGCAGGGGATATCCTGACGAGTGAGGAGTACGCAAACAAGATCGCAGACGAAATGTACAAAAACAGCCTCAGAAGAGAAGGCTATGAATACTATGCTCACTATGATGATCGCTATGATAATCTGGACTCAGATGAAGCCAAATACTGTTCGTTCAATATCAATGATAAGGTCAATGTCGGAAAACTTGAAGTTTTTACAGCCGCTGAGGGTAAAGAGCTTACCGAAGCCATACGCAGGGACATCACAGATATGACACCCGAGGATCTCCGCAATTCCGAGTATTACTGCGAGCTGGAAAATCAGATAATTACCTCTGCATTTAAAAATACCATAGATTTCTTTGAAAAGCATGATGTTAAATACAAGAAGAACTCGGAGGAACTGATCGACGAAATAGACTATTCCGAAAGAACCATAATAATAAACTCTGATCCCGAGTATATTTTCCCTAAGGTGCTTTTTGAGAACAATAAAGGCTACGGCTATATACGCAGCTATGAGTATGATACATCATCCGGATTTATAAAGCTCACCACCACTCTTTCAACAGGCGCTTACTCAAGAGGCGGCGGATACGAAAGCGGTAACGTAGGAATTGACAGCAGCAATAAAAAAGCAGCCGAACAGCTTCTGGAAATTGCATCTCCTGTTGTGGCAGGTGAGAAGGTCATAGCTGAAATACAGATCTCCAATGCGTATCTTTATATTCCCGATCGTCCGGGCTATCGTGATATAGTTGAAAGCGCAAAGGCAGCACTGTGAACGCAGCACTTGACGATCTGAGCCATATATATTCAATAAATGAAAAAAAGGCTGTACCGCGTATGATGCGGTACAGCCTTTTGCATGAAAAAAGAGTGATAAAAAAGCCTTTTATTGTGTCGGGCGTTATATTTTTTTTATAGCATAAAAATGACTTGATTTTTAACCTGTTTTATGTTACAATAACACTGTGCGCTTGCGATTAACAGGTGGTATAATTATTACAGATTTATCCATAAAAGGAAATTGGGTGAAGTAAAATGAATATGAGTGACGCATCAGCGCTGCGGTTCTATAAGCTTTTCGGAAAGCTTGCATCGGCTGCCGCAGATGTTGATACAGTCTCTGATCTTAAGCTCATAAAGGAATTACTGAACGAAATTGCTCCGATGCTCAGGCTTTCGAGGATAGCGGTGCGTATATACCGTAATCCCACGGAAGAGCGGTTCGGCAGAGGCGAAACGATTATCTGCTTTGATACGGGAATTGAAGGAAATGCGGTGCATGAACTGCGGTCTGTCACCAAGCTCATGTCCGTGGTTGCAATGACAGTGTATATGGACAAAAGCGAACCCGCACTCTCCGATGATGAGTTTGAAAAAACCGACCTTGTGGCAAGGACGGTGCTTGCGTTTATCAGCCGCAGCAAATGTCAGGACATGGTTAAGGAGCTCGCGTTCTATGATGATGACGGATTTCGCAATATCCGCAGCTTTTTCAACTATCTTTCATGGAAGGGAAAGCCCGGGGAACTGAACAATATGTCCGCCCTCAACTACAATATAAGGCATTTTTCCCTTGTAAACGAAGAATTCGGCAGAAATGCCGGTGATAAGGTGCTTCACGCTCACTATAAGCATATCAGTGATATGATAGGAGAAGCAGGCATGATATCCCGACTCGGCGGCGATGCATTCGTCTGCATATGTCAGCGTTCGGTGCTGCCCGAGCTGCTTGAATATCTTACGGAAGCCGAAGTGACCTTCGATCAGGACGGAGGCACGGTATCCCTTACGTCAAGTGTGGGAGTATTCAATATCCCCGACGGATATGCGGTACGCAACCCCAACGATATAATGGGAAAGATAATGCACGCATACAATATCGCCCGCAACGGCGGACACCAGAACATCGTATTCTTTGATGACCACCTTCTTTATGAAAGGGACTATGCAAAGAGGATACAGCAGCATTTCCCCGAAGCACTGCGTAACCGTGAGTTTCATGTATTCTATCAGCCGAAGGTGAATATAAACGGAGAGATGTGCGGAGCAGAGGCGCTCTGCCGCTGGTTCCGCAACGGAGAGATAGTTCAGCCTATCAAATTCATACCTGTGCTTGAAGAGACGAGCGATATATGCAAGCTTGATTTCTTTATGCTGGAACAGGTGTGCAGGCATATCCGCAAGTGGCTTGACGAGGGGCGCGAGGTAGTGCGTATATCCGTGAATTTATCACGCAAGCACATGATGGACAGCAATCTGCTCACTTCCATAATGGAGATAATAGAGCGGTATGATATACCGCATGAGTATATAGAGATAGAGCTGACCGAGACCAATACGGACGTTGAGTTCAAGGACCTTCAGCGCATCGTTGGCGGTTTGCAGAAAGAAAAGATATATACCTCCGTGGACGATTTCGGTATAGGCTATTCATCGCTCAATCTGATACGTGTCATTCCGTGGAACGTCATCAAGGTCGACCGCAGTTTTCTGCCGTGCGGCGAAGAAAACGAGGACAGCGTCTGCAACATCATGTTCAAGCACGTTGTTTCAATGGCAAAGGAAATGGGACTTGAATGTATCGTGGAAGGCGTAGAAACGCCTGCACAGCTTGAAGTCCTCCGCGACAACAACTGTGAGCTCGCACAGGGCTATCTCTTTGACAAGCCAATGCCTGTTGAAGAGTTTGAAAAGCGACTTGACATGAAGAGATATGCCATATGATATTTCCGAGGGCATACCGAGAATAAAACGAAAACGTAAAAAGCTGCATCACTTGTGCTTGTGATGCAGCTTTTTTATACTCCGTACTTGATTTTTATGCGTCCGAGCTTTTCACCGAAGGGCTTTGCAAGGAGAAAGAGGAACAGCACATTTGACACGGCATAGGACACGGTGTACGGAACAGCCGACACCAGTGCCGCAAGGTATAGCTTTATGTCGAAGCCCTGATTATACCACAGAACAGTCCAAATATCCATGATAAAGGAGTAAGCGATACCCGTCAGAGCGCCGTAAAGCAGGAGAAGTATTCGGCTTTTCAGGAGCTTTTCCGAAAATATCCCCGCTAAAAAACCGATAAGTCCCCACGCAAGCATCTGGAATGCCGTCCACGGTCCCTGTCCGAAGTAGAAATTGGACAGCACAGCGGAAAGAGCTCCCACAAGGAAGCCCGCCTCACCTCCGAGATAGAGGGCGGTGATTATAGTCAGCGCCGCAACGGGCTTGAGGAAGGGGATAAATCTTCCCGCAAAGCACATAGCCGTCATTACTGCGGCTATGACCAAGCGCCGTGTGCCAGTGGACTTTTTTTCAAAGCCTGCCGCAAAGAGCAGAAGCGAGAATACCGCAGCTGCAAGGGAGATTATGATATGCTTTTTTTCGTCAAAGGCGAGAGCACCGAGTATTGCTATCGCGGGTATTACCGCAAAGGGCACTGTTATTTTTATTACGTTCCGCAGCTTATTGTTTCCGATAAGGAGCATCTCATCGCTCCTTTCTGCCGTTGAGGCTGCAAAGCTTCACAGCGTCCTCAAGGGTAACGGCGTTGTCGAAGCAGCCTCTTGTCATGCGGCTAACCGCTGTCGTATAGAAGCTGTTTCCTGCGAAGAACTCGTTGGGAGCACCGATGCCGACGATACTGCCCGCGAAGAACATGGCGCACCTGTCGGCAAAGGCAGCAGCGAACTCAACGTCATGAGTGACAGTCACGACGGTTATCTCTCTGTCTCTCAGACTGCGGAGAATGCTTATTATGTTAAGCTTAGCCGAAGCGTCAAGACCCTTTGTGGGCTCGTCAAGGAGCAGCAGCTTCGGCTTTGCGGCAAGCACCTTAGCCAGAGAGATGAGCTGCTGCTCGCCCCCTGAAAGGTCATAGGGGTGCTTATCCATGAGATGTGATATGTCATACGGCAGCTCCGTAATATCAGCCCCACATTCGTCAAGCTCCTCACGCACCGTGCTTTTGAGAAATACGGTCTGCACGTCCTGAGGGAGCATGGCAAGGCACTCGCGGTAAAGCGAGCGGTTCCTGTATTCCTTCAGCTTTTTCCCGAAAATCTTTATACTGCCGCTGTACGCTTTAAGAAGTCCCGCCGCAGCCGAAAGAGCTGTGGTCTTTCCCGAACCGTTCCCGCCGAGTATGCAGAACAGCTCCCCGCAGTATATTTTCAGGTTTAGCCCGCTGAGAATATCCCTGTCGTTCCTCTCGTAGCGGAAGTACACGTTTTTGAATTCCAGTGCGGCTTCCCCGGAATGGCTGCATGATGCCTGCGGCAGTCCGCGAGTAGTATTCCCGAAGCTGTTTTCAATAAAAGACCTGCCCTCGCGGACTGTCAGCGGACAGAGTCCGCTGCCTCCGAGCTCGGCGTAGAGCCGAGCTGCCGCAGGCATACCGCAAAGGATATCCTTCCGTTCTTTCAGCTTTGCTATCACATCTCTCGGCGGCGCATCGGCGATAAGCGCACCCTTTTCCATAACGAGCAGCCTGTCGCATAGGGGAACGACTTCCTCAAGGCGGTGTTCGGCGATGACAATGGTTATGGAAAAGTCACTGCACAGCCTTTTCAGCGTAGCTATGAAGTCCGCAGAGGCAATGGGGTCAAGCTGGGCGGTGGGTTCGTCGAGTATGAGCAGCTGCGGCTGCATGACCAGCACGGAAGCAAGATTGAGGAGCTGCTTCTGACCGCCCGAAAGCTCCGAAACGTCCTTGTCATACCATTCGCCTATGCCGAAGTAGCTTGCCATTTCGGCAATTCGCCGTGATATCTCATCAGGCGGAGTGCCGAGGTTTTCAAGTCCGAAGGCAAGCTCGTGCCAGACCTTGTCCGTAACGGTCTGCTGCTCGGGATCTTGCATAACGAAGCCTATGGCGGACGCAGCTGTCATATAATCGAGCTCTGCAAGGGGAGCTCCGCAGAAGGCGATTATGCCGCTCATATCCCCCACAGGCGTGAGCTCACGCTTGAGCATACGCAGCAGGGTGGACTTGCCGCTTCCCGTAGCGCCGCAAAGAACTGCGAATTCGCCACGTTCAAGGCTGAAAGACACGTTTTTCACCGCAGGCGAGCTGCATTTCGGATATGTAAATGTCAGATCCCTGACCGCAAGAATTTCCACCTGAGACTCACCTCCGTTTCAATGATAATGGGGAGCATGATAAGCGCTCCGTATGCAATGAGCCCTGCTTTGCCGAGCTTGTCGGGAGCTTCCGCACTTATGGTCGGATAGAATGAAAAATCAAGAGAGCCGCTGCCCGCAGCAGCAGCCGCTATACCGAGAAGCACAAGTGAAGCAGCGAGCAGTGCGATGTCCGCCGCCCTGAACCCGAACCTGCGGAGCTGAGTCCGCCTGTGAGTGCCGAAGCCCCTTGCCTCCATGCTGTCGGCGGTGATAATACCGTTTTCAAGAGCCCATGTGACGAGTATGGAGAAACCCCGCGACTTTCCCTTTATATCGTCGATGATGTTGTCGTCCTTGTAAAGTCCCATTGCCTTCTGTGCGCTGTTTATCTTCGCGGACTGCCTGCTGAACAGGGGCACGAACCGCAGAGCCATTGACAGTATCAGTGACAGCTTCGGGGATAGAGCCCCCGTAATATAGAGCAGCTTTTCACTTGTCATTATCTGCGTAAAGGACCTGAACCAGTACAGAACTCCCACTATCATAGCCGCGGAGTTCAGACCGTACAGGGCAGCCTCAAGAGTTACGGGGTTATGATCCATAACGAAGAGGACAGTCTTTCCGTTATGGGATATGAGGGGATTTGCCAGTGCGAGTATCAGGAACAGCCCCCAGAAGAAGAGATGCTCTTTCCCGCGGGAAAGTCCGCTGCGTAATATGAAAAAAGCAGCTCCGCCCAGCAGCGACATGAGCATGATAAGTGGATAGCTGCTGAACATGGCTATTCCCGTAACGCTGAAAAACCACACTGTTACAGCTATGGGGTTGTAATCGGAAAAGCTTCTCATTGTTCGTATACCTCGTTAAGGTCGTGACCTATCTCGCAGGTGTAGAGCCATTCTATCCTGTCGCCGTCTGAAAGCTCATACTCCCCGCAGCTCCTTGAAGGAGCAATGCCGTTCACATGGTACACCCAGCCCGAGAGGTCGCCGAAATCGTATTCGTAAATATAGTTTATGCCCGAAATATAGACCATACCGTGAGCGCTGCCCGCACTGCCCTTGTTCTCAACCTGTATGCCATAGGTCTGAGCAGCCTCCGTAAGGATATCAAAAACGGTCTCGCCCGCTTCAAAGTCAAAGGCAGTAGGCGGCAGTATAACGCCGTCCGCAGGGATATGCCCCGACTCCGACCTGCCTGCGATAGTGTCGCAGCGGATCTCCATGGTGACAGTTCCCACCGCATTTTCCTTGACCTTTTTACTGCCGCTGTAGTATTCCCCGGGGGAGCTTATATCCGTCACAAGCACAAGTATCACGGCTGCACCTGCGATAATGCCGATAAAGATGAAGTTCTTGAAGCTCCTCTTGCCGATGATGAGAAGTATAAGTGACAGAACAGCCGCAGAGCAGATGATTATGATGATGACCTTCGGCTTATAGCTGCCCTTTGAGACTTGTTCCTCATCGCGTATCTCTGCTGCGTGAGCAGATGTCACGGCAGCTGTCTCTGTATCGGAAGAAGAGGAGACAGCAGTTGCTGCTGTCTGTGTCCCTGCGGCTTTTGAAGCGGACACTGAGGTCGTAACAGCCGTCTTTGCTGTTGAACTCTGCTTTTCTTCCGCAGCTGTTACTGTTGAAGCTGCCGCCGTTTTTACATCATCTGTATCCCCCTGTGCGGGAGCTTCCGTCTGCGGCTGAGGAGCCTCCTTATTCCTGCGGTTATCCAGTATGAGCAGGGGAGACTTTCCCTCGGTCATACGTCTGAACGCCACAAAGGAGTAGTACGCCTGCACTGTTGCGGTCTCGTTTGTCTCGCCGCCCTCGGTATGCGAAAAGCTGCCGTCGGGCAGACGGAAATGCACTATACCGTCGATAAGGTCATTGCCGTTCTTGATAAATCTCTCATCGTAACGGCAGTCGATACCAAGAGCCGAAACAGCCGTCAGCACCTGAGCCGTGCTTTCGGGATTGAGGCTGCCGAAGCTCTGATAGCAGCCGCTGTCGAGCTGCTTCCGCGACATAAAGTCAACAGCCCTGTCCACCGAGTCCCTGACGCTGCTTTTGCTGTGATAGTAGGGCGCAAGAGCCTGTACTGTCATAGCCGTAACGTCAATATCGCCGTAGTCTCCGAAGAGCGCCCAGCCCCCGTCATCATACTGCATGGAAAGTATGGTATCCACCACCGACTCCGCCGTGAACCGCGAACAGGTATAGCCGTTATTGAGTATATGAAGTCCGTATATCCAGCTCATCATGCCCTGCTCTCCTATGGAGCTGTCAAGGATATCGGATATATAGCTACTGTCGCTGCCTGCGGCGCAGAGCGCCAGTGCGTATTTCTCCCTTGACGTAGCAGAGGAGATGTTATTGCTGCCGATATATTCCGTAAGCGAGCGTTCATAGGCTGAAAGGTCTGTATATCCGCACTGGCTCAGTGTAAGCGCATACCAGTCCGTAGCAGTTCCCGCGCCCTCGGCGATACCGTTGCCGAGCCATTCCTCCGTGCTTCCCGCCCCTGCCTGTCCGAGCTTATAACTGACGATACCGCCGATAAGGTCATCGACCTCACCGACGGTATGATCGCTGCATTCGGCGCTGAATGGCACGATGTACAGTGACAGTATCATTGCGGACATCAGGCACAGAAGCCCCGACAGTAACTTATTCCTCATCTCTGCGTCTTAAAGCGAAAGCAGCTGCGGCAGCGGCTGCAAGACCGACGAATGTGATGCCTGCACCCTTTACGCCTGTTTTAGGCGAGTTTGAGCTGCTTGCTGTAGTAGCAGCCTTTGTTGTTGCAGCCTTTGTTGTAGTAGCTGATGTTGTGGTCGTTTCAGCGGCAGTCGTAGTCGTAGTTGTTGTAGTAGTTGTTGCCGCAGTTGTTAAGCTTGCGTCAACATTTACCATATATATGGGCGGAACGAGATTGACCTTATCGGAAGCGGCACTGACAGTATTCATGCCCTCCTCAGTGAGCTTTACCGTCACCTTGCCATCTGCGTCCGTAACGAAGTCTGTTGCCTTGCCGTTTATGGTTATTTTAGCTCCTTCCACAGCCTTTGACTGCGGAGCGTAATTTTCATCAAAATATATCTGTGAGAGCCTGAGCTCCACCTCGGATCCCTTAGCTGTATCCTGTCCCTTCTTTGCGTCGAAGAAGCTGTATGAATCACTGTAATTATTGGTATCCGAGTAAATAAAAGCCACGAGCTGATCGTCGTTTTTAATTTCATCCGCAAGTCCCATAGCCATGCCGTCATTCACGTAATAGCCGTAGCTTCCGCCGTTTTCTACACCCCAGAGCTTGTCAAGCTGAAGTCCGTACTGTCCGACGGAGGATTTGTAGCCTGCTGACGCGCCGCCCTCGAACTTATTCTCGTGAGCGATATAGAGAGCGTCGTTGATAGTCAGCTTTCCGTCGCTGTCGATATCGGTAACTGTAACGGGCTCTTCTGCGAGGGCGAAATTCTTATTCGCATCTGCAACAGTAACATAGACCTGAGTATCGTTTTCCGCTGCGTAAGCGTTCATTCCCGCAGCCGAGAAGGAAATAAGCATTGCAGCTGCCATTGCGAGTGTCTTTTTCATAATACCGACTCCTTTTAAATAAAAAAATAGTATCGACAACAAAAAAAGCTTTTCCGCGGTGCAGAAAAGCGCAGCAAAACAACTCCGCACACAGATGCGAAGTCGGCGGCATACGTTTTTCATTGTCCAAAAACGCTGATTGCCTGCAATGTCTGACGAGCGATCCGACTGTACGGCAGTGACTGCTGCGACGGAATTTCACCGTGCTTCCCTCAGTTTCAGACTGCAATTCAATTATACTAACATTATAGCACAAGGAAAAACGTATGTCAAGCGGCGTATCTCCGCAGATACGCAGATATTTTAAAACCCGTCCTTCCATCGGAGTATGTCATTTTTTCCGAAGGGGAAGGTGCCGATAACGAATGAGTCCTTTTCAAGCATTTCCTGAGTATACCACGGAGTATACGTACTGCCCTCCGTCCTTGACAATATATGGAAGCATACTGACGGGATAAAGCTCTGACCGAAAAGATAGCATTTCTCGCCCTTTTCGTTTACTGCCTCGTCAACAACCATAACGACATGGGTATCATTACAGATGATATCGCCGATACTGAGCTCATCAACAGAGATGTGCCTTGATTCCTTCTGCAGTGAGAGTGTGCCCGCATAGCGCATCACCTCTTTGAGGTAGTTTCTGTACTGCTGTTCGCTGTCGCCGGGTAGCGCTGCAGGTATCTCGCAGGAAAAGCCTGCAAAGGCGAGCATCCTTTTTCCTTTTTTCCAGTTGTTGTAGGAGCATACGTCGCCGTTTGAGAACATGAAGGATATTTTATCATACTGACCTCTTTCGTAGAAGTAATCGCTGTAAAGCCTTATAACGCTGTCAGCGCACTGCTGATAGCCGTCCGTTCCGAGGCTTATATCAAATACAGCGGCGGCATCGGAATAATCCATAGCAGTCCCGTCATATACAGGGAGCTTGATATCGTCGGGCAGCAGCGGGTAATTCCTGAGGTATTCGCAGAAGCTGCCTTTTTCAGCGGGTATGCGTACATAACCGTCCGGAGGAGTTATACGTGTCCCAAGGTTTTTTCCGTCGGGAATCAAATTCTGTATCTCATAAAATCTGCCCGCAGGCTCTATTTTCAGCTCAGCAGCTTTCCATTTCGGGTTTGCGCGGAAATAAACGGCAGTCAGTGCCGCAGCTATAATAGCTGTCAGGAATATGATACGTGCGGTTTTCTTTTTTGGCTTTTCCGCAATTTCCTCGTTTTTTTTCATAGCTGTCCCGTTCCTTTCACGGAGTTATTGATGATATGATTTTAGCATATCCTCTTTTGTATGTCAAGGCGCAGAGACGCCCGCTGAATAAGCTGCTGTGAAATGATATCAGTGTCATTACAGCACTGTTCTGCCTGACTGATATTAACTTTGTAGTAAATTAACAAATTATTTGTTGACTTGTAAACAAAAATGCGATATAATAATAATAACTTAAGACTATTATGAAATAAAGCATAAATAAGTGAATGAAAGAAGGCGGATCAAAATGTATGTACAGGGTAAATGCTACAAATGCGGCGGTATCCTTGCTGTTGACGATGCGGAAGACGCTTCCGTATGCCCGTTCTGCAAAAAGCCCTTTATCGTTGGAAAGGCTATAGAGAAATATAACGAAACATCACATGATGATATCGGTCCGATAAAGACTTCCTACAATTATGACAGTGATTTCGTTGTGGAGAGAAGCATACTGATCCGCTATAACGGCTATACCAAAAGTGAGGTAAGGATACCTGACGGCATCACGGTCATAGGTGAAACAGCTTTTCAGGGCATGAATAATATCGAGACCGTCTATATCCCCGAGGGAGTGGAGCTCATAAGCGAGGGAGCGTTTTCGGGCTGCAAGAATCTTCATTCCATTTACATCTCCGAGGGCGTAGAGACTATAGACAGGGACGTATTCAACGGCTGTATAAGCCTTAAAAACGTAGTACTCCCCGAAAGCGTAAAGAATATCGAAGCAAGCGCGTTCACAGGCTGTACGAGCCTTGAATCCGTGAATATCCCTCAAAATATCGAACTGCTCCCGTGGCGTATCTTTGAAGGCTGCACCAGTCTGAAATACATAGTCATACCGAGCAGGGTAAAGACCATCGAGGACTACGCCTTTGCCGAGTGCACGGCGCTGGAGGAGATCAAATTCGAGCGTATGCATTCCGATGAGGAAGCTTCCGAAGGCATTATCAGAATAGGTATGAACGCATTCAGAAACTGTACCGCACTTAGCGGCGTGAACATTCCCGACACGGTAAAGTATATCGGAAATCAGGCATTCAGAGGCTGTTCAAGTCTGAAAAAGCTGTTCATACCCGCAGGCATAAAAGCGATATATCCTCTTGCTTTTGCTGACTGCACGGGGCTTGAGCAGGTCATATTTGAAGGAGAAACCGAGCTGTACAGAGGAAGCAACCCGTATAAATACGAGAAAAATTCCGCGACCTTTTATAACTGTCCCAAGCTCCTGAATGTGACCTACAGCAAGCTGCAGAAGAATTACTGGGCATTTCCCGCATATATGAGATCAAAGGAGCCTGTTTATATCGAAAGCGGCGTGTGCAGGTACTGCGGCGGCGAATTCAAGGGCCTGTTTGATAAAGTATGTTCCGTATGCAAAGCACCGAAGGACTATTGACACTAAGCTGATGATGACGCCCTCTGCTGTTAGTGTGATAAAAGTCTTGCCGTCAACCGTGACCACATCTATCTCAAACAGTGTTCTGCGCAGCTCAGCATACTTGTTCGTTTCAGCTTTTGTGTTCTTTTCAGCCATTCGATCATACTCCTTCCAATGATTCCGTTCATGTTTCCTATGTGATTTGAATTGTTAATTTTAACATTCTCCTTTTTAATAACGTA
This sequence comes from uncultured Ruminococcus sp., assembly GCF_946415235.1. Taxonomy (GTDB): domain Bacteria; phylum Bacillota; class Clostridia; order Oscillospirales; family Ruminococcaceae; genus Ruminococcus. The sequence goes on from NZ_CAMKRR010000037.1 coordinate 25,859, forward strand.
AAAAGGGTACGGCTCTGTCCGTACCCTTTCCATTTGTTTTTTGATTTGTTATTTCAGGTTCTCGCTGCTGCCGAACATCACATCTATGATAAGCTCGGCACAGTCACGGAAGCCTTGTATGTAGCTTTCCGCTACGATTGTCTCGGACAGTATTCCCTGCATATCCGTTATCTCGTTCAGCAGTTTCTTGTCGTCAGCCGACAGCCGTTTCTCCAGTGTGTCGCACATGCCAGTTTTGTGTCGATGATGTCGCTTGTGTAACCTTCGGCAAGGCCAAAGC
>NZ_CAMKRR010000038.1 GCF_946415235.1 uncultured Ruminococcus sp.
AACCGCCGCAGTCGCCGTGATATACCTGCTTTTCAGCGTATTCACGGGACTGTGGGCGGTGTCATGGATAATATGGGTATTCTACGCGATATACAGGATCGCAGACTATATAAAGTCACAGCAGTAAAATGAGGTGAAGTGTATGTTTATATATGGGATCCCGCTTATGGGTATGCAGTATATGGCAAGCGGCGACGCTCTTTTCCGGATGGCTGCCGAAAACAGAGCTGCCTTCGGCTGGCACGGCGATAAATGGCGCTGTGTCTGCGGTATGGAGAACGATACGAAATTCTGTCCCGAATGCGGGACCAAGGCTCCCGTAAAGCCCTGGAAATGCAGCTGCGGCAAGGATTGCGGTACCAATTTCTGCCCCGACTGCGGCAGCAAAGCTCCTGTATAACAAAGGCTTGACAAATGCTGTTTTTCAGTGTATAATACATAATATCATAATCAACAAATGCGATGAAGGGAAACAAAGCTTGTATATGTTTTCACAGAGAGCCGTCGTCCGGTGCAAGGCGGCAGACAGCTGCAAGTCATAGCTCATCCCCGAGCAGTCGGCTGAAAGCTTCGGCAAATAGGCTTGAACGGGCTCTCCCGTTACAGAGATATGCGTTGATCCGACGCAGACGAGTGGGTGTATTCTTACATCAAGAAGAGTGGTACCACGGAGTATTATTGCAGCTTCGTCTCTTCCATGCCATTGCATGGAGGAGATTTTTTATACCCTCCGCAATGACAGAACGGATCGGAATGGAGGTCATACAATGAATAACGTCAGCAAGTACACAAGGCAGTTCTTTGAAGCGCCGAAAACTTCAATGAAATGGACAGAAAGGTCCTATATCGACAAGGCTCCCCAATGGTGCAGCGTCGATCTCCGCGACGGAAATCAGGCACTTATAATCCCCATGAGCCTCGGTGAGAAGCTTGAATTCTTCCAGCAGCTGGTGGATATCGGCTTCAAGGAGATAGAGATAGGCTTCCCCGCAGCCTCCGAAACAGAGTACGACTTCTGCCGCACTCTTATAGAGCAGAATCTCATTCCCGACGACGTTACCATACAGGTACTCACACAGTCGAGAGAGCATATCATAGAAAAGACCTTTGAAGCCCTCAGAGGCTGCAAAAACGCCATAGTGCATCTCTATAACTCCACGTCCGCTGCTCAGCGCGAACAGGTATTCCGCAAGAGCAGGGAGGAGATACTGGATATAGCCATCAGCGGCGCGAAGCTCTGCAGGGAGTACCGCGAAAAATACGAGGGCAATTACAGATTTGAGTACTCCCCCGAAAGCTTCACGGGAACAGAGCCCGAATTCGCACTGGAGGTGTGCAATGCGGTACTTGACGTGTGGCAGCCCACTCCCGAGGACAAGGTAATAATCAATCTCCCCGTAACGGTGCAGCTCTCCATGCCTCACGTATACGCAAATCAGGTGGAGTATATGTGCGAGAACCTGAAATACCGCGAAAACGTCATAGTTTCCCTCCACCCTCACAACGACCGCGGCTGCGCTGTGGCAGATACGGAAATGGGACTCCTTGCGGGAGCTGAAAGAGTTGAGGGGACTCTCTTCGGAAACGGCGAGCGCACGGGAAATGTGGATATAATAGTCCTCGCCATGAATATGTACTCACAGGGCGTGGATCCGCAGCTCGAGCTCAGCGATATACCTGCTGTTTCGGAGCTCTACACCCGCGTTACGCGAATGAATATCTACGAGCGCCAGCCCTATTCGGGAAAGCTTGTATTCGCAGCCTTCAGCGGCTCTCATCAGGACGCTATCGCAAAGGGTCTGAAATGGCGCGAGGAGGGGCATGATAAGTACTGGACAGTACCCTATCTCCCCATCGACCCCGAGGATATCGGCAGAGAGTACGAATCCGACGTTATCCGCATCAACAGCCAGTCGGGCAAGGGCGGTATCGGCTATATACTCGAAACACGCTTCGGCTACGATCTTCCCAAGAAGATGCGGGAGAGCGTGGGATATCTCGTCAAGGGCGTATCCGACCGCAAGCACAAGGAACTCCTCCCCGACGAGGTCTACGAGATATTCAAGAAGAATTACGTGGATATAGTATCCCCCATAAAGATAAACGAGACCCATTTCGTGCAGCGTGACGGCATCGAGGCTACCATAAGCTTCGATTACAACGGCAGGAAGGTCACTGTCACCGATACGGGAAACGGCCGTCTTGACGCCGTAAGCAACGCTGTACGCTCATATACCAATGCAGACTACAGCCTAAACAGCTACTCCGAGCACGCTCTTGAAGTCGGCTCGGCTTCAAAGGCTGTCTCCTACGTTGAGATAGTTTCGGGCAGCGGAAAGAGCTTCTGGGGCACAGGCATAGACAACGATATCATCACATCCTCCGTAAAGGCGCTGATAAGCGCGGTAAACAATATGCTCAGCGCAGGCTGAGTACCGCAAACACAAAAGTAAAGGACATGATACTATGAAAATATCAGGTGCAAAAATAGTTGTTGAGACCCTGATCGAACAGGGCTGCGATACCATTTTCGGCTACCCCGGCGGACAGGTCATAGACCTTTTCGACGAGCTGTATTCCGCAGAGAGCCGCATAAAGCACATCATCACCGCACACGAACAGGGAGCTGCCCATGCTGCGGACGGCTACGCACGTTCAACGGGAAAGGTGGGCGTTGTGATCGCCACATCGGGCCCCGGGGCTACAAACCTCGTAACAGGCATAGCTACGGCATATCTTGACTCTGTTCCCATGGTGGCTATCACAGGAAACGTCGCCTGCGGCCTCATAGGCAGTGACAGCTTTCAGGAAGTGGATATAGTCGGTATCACCATGCCTATCACCAAGCATAATTTCATAGTCAAGGACATTACCGAGCTCGCCGACACTCTCCGCACAGCCTTCAAAATAGCCAAATCAGGCAGACAGGGACCTGTACTCGTGGATATCCCCAAGGACGTACAGGAAGCTATGTGCGAATACGAATCCAACGCACAGCCCGTCATACCCTACCCCCTGACCTTTGCTTCCGAGGATAAGCTGCAAAAGGCGGCAGCTCTCATAAACAGCTGCGAAAAGCCGTATATCTACTTCGGCGGCGGAGTTATCAGCGGAAAGGCTTCACAGCAGATACTTGCTCTTGCGGAAAAGACAGACGCGCCCTTGGGCTGCTCCCTTATGGGACTTTCCGCCGTTCCCTGCGACCACCCCCGCTTTCTCGGTATGCAGGGTATGCACGGACATTTCGCCTCGAATGCGGCTCTGAGCGAAGCCGACCTCGTCATAGCTCTCGGAGTGCGCTTCAGCAACAGGGCTGCAGGCGATGATTCGCAGTTTTCCAAACATTCCGCCATTATCCATATAGACATTGACGGTGCGGAGCTCCACAAGAATATCCCCACGGATGTTGCCATAAAGGGCGATCTTCACGACTCTCTCGAAAGGCTCATCGCAATGGCTGAGGAGAAGAAGCATCCGCAGTGGACAGAGCGCATAAAGCAGCTCCGTGAAGAGGAAAAGCTTCATACAGCCTCCGCACTGAGCATCGCAAAGGCAAAAAGCGGCGGCAAAAAGCTGAGCCCCTATGATATCGTAGACATCATAAGCGCCCGCGCAGGCGACGACGCTGTTATAGTAACCGATGTAGGACAGCACCAGATGTGGACAGCTCAGCGCTATCCCCTGAAAAAGCCCCGTACATTCATTTCAAGCGGAGGTCTCGGCACTATGGGCTTCGGCCTCGGAGCAGCCGTAGGCGCGGCTTGTGCAACGGGCAGGCGCTGCATACTCTTCACAGGTGACGGCAGCTTCGGCATGGACCTTTGCGAGCTTGCAACGGCAGTATCCCAGCAGCTGCCCATAACAGTTGTCATCATGAATAACGGCGTTCTCGGCATGGTTAGACAGTGGCAGACGCTGTTCTTCGACAAGCGTTATTCAAACACAACCCTCAACAGAAAGACCGACTTCGCAAGGCTTGCGGAAGCCTTCGGCGCAAAGGGCGGTCACGCTTCTTCCGCAGCTGAGCTGGAAAAGCTGGCTGATGAGGCGCTTTCATGCAATACCCCATTTGTTATCGACTGCGCTGTTGACAGCGACGAGTATGTACTTCCCATGCTTCCGCAGGGCGGCTCGATAAACGATATGATAACAGAGATAAAGTGAGGTGACATTATGGAACAGCAGTACGTAATAGGCGTTATAGTTGCCAATGTTTCGGGCGTACTTTCGAGAGTATCGGGTATGTTCACACGGCGGGGCTTCAACATCGACAGCCTTACCGTGGGCGAGACCGAATCAAGCGGCTTTTCACGCATAACCATCGCCTTTCACGGCGACGAGGATATAAAGGAGCGCATACTCCAGCAGCTGCAGAAGCTCCATGATGTCCGAGAGGTGGAAGTGCTCGACAGCAAGGACACGGTGATACGTGAGCTCCTGCTCATAAAGGTCAGGAACAAGGCTGAGATACGTCAGGATATCATGACGGCGGTGGAGATATTCCGCTCAAAGATAGTTGACTATTCCCCGACCTCCCTAACCTGCGAGCTCACAGGCGAGACCTCGAAAATAGACGCATTCATAGAGCTTCTCAAGCCCTTCGGCATCATGGAGATGTGCCGCACGGGCATAGTTGCTATCGAAAGAGGAGAAAACTGCCTCAAAACAGCGAAATAAACGAGTAAATAACTTTTTGGCGGTCAAAAGCGGCTGGCGTTTGTGGTATAATAAGCAATTGCGAACGCCTTATGCTCAATAAACCGTCAATATATTCACATACTCAAACAGACCCGATAAGCATACCTTATCGAAAGGAATGATAAAAATGGCAATGACAATGACGCAGAAGATACTTGCGGCTCACTCGGGCAGGGAGTCGGTCAGCGCGGGAGAGCTTATCCTCGCTGACCTCGACCTCGTTCTCGGGAACGATATAACCTCTCCCGTAGCTATCAAGGAGTTCCGCAGGCTCGGCAGAGACAGCGTGTTTGACAGAGACAAGGTCACAATGGTCATGGATCATTTCGTGCCGAATAAGGACATAAAAGCGGCGGAGCAGTGCAGAATGTGCCGCGATTTCTGCGGAGAACATGACATTACCCATTTTTACGACGTGGGAGAAATGGGCATAGAACACGCCCTGATCCCCGAAAAAGGACTTGTTACCGCAGGGAACGCTGTTATCGGAGCCGACTCCCACACCTGCACCTACGGCGCTCTCGGAGCTTTTTCCACAGGCGTGGGCTCCACGGATATGGCCTGCGGCATGGCTGCGGGCAAGGCGTGGTTCAAGGTCCCATCGGCAATAAAGTTTGATCTCACGGGAAGTCTGCGGAAATATGTCTCGGGAAAGGACGTTATACTCCATATCATCGGAAAGATCGGCGTTGACGGAGCTCTTTACCGCTCCATGGAATTCACGGGCAGCGGACTTGCTTCACTTAATATGGCCGACCGCTTCTGCATTGCCAATATGGCTATAGAAGCAGGCGCAAAGAACGGTATATTCGATGTTGACGAGATCACCCTCGGCTATATCCGCAGCCACGGCTGTGCAGAGCCGACTGTTTACAAAGCCGACGATGACGCGGAATACGACGAGGTAATAAATATCGACCTTTCGCAGATAGAGCCCACCGTTGCTTTTCCGCATCTGCCCGAAAATGCAAGAACTTTTTCGGAAATAGGCGATATCCGTATAGATCAGGTGGTAATCGGCTCCTGCACCAACGGCAGACTTGAGGACCTTATTGCTGCCGCCGAGATAATGAAAGGCAGAAAAGCCGCCAAAAACGTGAGAGTCATCATAATCCCCGCAACTCAGAGAGTTTACCTCGAAGCAATGGAAATGGGACTGCTCAGGACATTCATAGAGTTCGGCGCTGTTGTGTCAACTCCCACCTGCGGTCCGTGTCTGGGCGGATATATGGGCATATTAGCGGCAGGAGAAAGAGCTGTTGCGACTACAAACCGCAACTTCGTGGGACGTATGGGACACACAGAGTCCGAGGTATACCTTGCAAGTCCCGCAACTGCGGCGGCAAGCGCAGTAACAGGCAGGATAACAAGTCCGTGGGAGGCGGCTGAGATATGAAATACACGGGAAATATCATAAAATACGGCGACAACGTGGACACGGACGTTATTATCCCCGCACGTTACCTCAATACCAGCGACCACAGCGAGCTTGCGAGCCACTGCATGGAGGACCTCGACAAGACCTTCGTCAGCCGCGTAAAACAGGGAGATATCATCGCCGCAGGCATGAATTTCGGCTGCGGCTCCTCAAGGGAACACGCTCCCATAGCCATAAAGGCAAGCGGAGTATCTCTCGTTATCGCCAAGAGCTTCGCGCGTATATTCTACAGGAACGCTATAAATATAGGTCTTGCCATAGTGGAGTGTCCTGCGGCTGCGGAGGAGATATCCGAGGGAGATATAGTCGAGGCTGACCTCGATAACGGCATAATACGCAATATAACTACGGGTAAGGAGTACAGAACAGCTCCCTTCCCCGAATTCGTACAGAATATCATCGAAAACGGCGGACTCATGAAGGCTATAGAAAACGGCGTTTTCTGACAGAGATACGGAGATAATCATGACTGATCTTAACTGCCTTCTTGCAGGACTGGCAAGGCTGATCGTCCCTGTGCTCCTGCTCATATTCTGGCACAAAAGGACGGGCGCTCGCATACTTCCCGCACCTGCTGCATTTCTGATATGCCTGCCTGTTTTTACGATTGCAGGTCTTATACGCACAGGCTTCGCTCAGGGTGACCTGCTCCCGTTCTGCATAAAGCAGGGACTGCTCTACGGCATATTTGAAGAGGGCGCGAAATATCTTGCGCTGCGGTATCTGCTGACTTCCTGTGACAGCCGCAAAGACGCCGTCACATACGGCATAGGTCACGGCGCATTTGAGGGCTTCAGCGGCGGTTTAGCGTGTATAAACCTTATCGGCACAGGCAGGGCTGCTCCCGATATCCTCCCCGTGAACCTGTTTACAGCCATTGAAGGCGAAGCCTTTGCCATAGCACTGACCGTACTTATATTCTGCGGCATACAGACGGGCAGGACAAAGCTCATGCTGCCCATAGCAATATTTTTGCACTTTATAAGCAATGCAACAACAACTCTCTACAGCTTCAGCACCCCCATAGTTGTGATAAAAAGCACTGTCATTACCGCAGGTGTATGCTATGCCGCTTACCGCTGCTTTGCGAAGCTGAGAATTGAGAGTGGAGAGTTATCAATTAAGGTGATAAAATGATAGAAATACATGGCTGGATGCATATTTATGCAACATATAAATGCGAGGACCTGCTGCCGCAGGCTGAGATCGACAGTATAATGCGGAAAGTAAAAGATATCGCATCAGACAGCGATAATGGGATAGAATTGCGGTATGTCAACGGTTCTGCTTTTGTAAATACCCTGTATTGCTCAGATCATGCTATGAAGATGACCTGTGACAACCTCGGCACACTGTCTTTTCAGAGCTGATGATAATTAAAAGGCGAAAGGCTCGGGCAAACAGCGCCCCTGCATGGCTGAAAACAGAAAGGAGTATATTATGGAACTGAAGATCGCATTGCTGAAGGGCGACGGCATTGGTCCCGAAATAGCGGACAGCGCCGTCAAGGTACTTGAAAAGACCGCAGGTAAGTTCGGACACAGCTTCACCTTCACGCCTTACCTCATAGGCGGCTGCGCTATCGACGAGACGGGAGTTCCCCTGCCGCAGGAGACTGTGGACGGCTGCCTTGCTTCCGACAGCGTTCTCCTCGGAGCTGTGGGCGGTCCGAAATGGGACGGTCTCGGCGGAGATGTCCGCCCCGAAAAGGCTCTCCTCGGTATAAGAGCGGCTCTCGGACTTTACACCAATCTCCGTCCTGCAAAGCTCTATCCTGCACTGAGGAACGCTTCTCCCCTCAAGGACGAGATAGTGGGCAGCGGCTTTGATCTCCTCATAGTAAGAGAGCTCACAGGCGGTATATACTTCGGCGAAAGAGGTCTGCGCGAGGGTAAATTCGGCACGGAAGCCTTCGATACCGAGGCTTACAGCATCACCGAGATAGAACGTATCGGCAGAGCTGCCTTTGAAGCCGCTATGAAGCGCAATAAGCGCATTTGCAGCATCGACAAGGCAAATGTGCTGGAGTCGTCACGGCTATGGAGAAAGACCATGCACGAGCTTTCGGAGCAGTACCCCGAGGTACACTATACTGATATGCTGGTGGACAATGCTGCCATGCAGCTCGTCCGCGATCCGAAACAGTTCGATGTTATCGTTACGTCCAATATGTTCGGAGATATACTTTCAGATGAAGCATCGCAGATCACGGGCTCTATAGGTATGCTCGCCTCGGCTTCACTGGGAGCTTCAAAGCGCGGACTCTACGAGCCCATACACGGTTCGGCTCCCGACATTGCGGGAAAAGACCTCGCAAACCCTATTGCCACCATACTTTCGGGAGCTATGATGCTCCGCTATTCATTCGGTCTCAACAAGGAAGCCGATGCCATAGAAAAGGCTGTGGACAGGGTACTTGATGAAGGCTGCCGCACTGCGGACATCATAGGTACGGACAAGGGAATGACTCCCCTGACCTGTACGGAAATGACAGAAAGGATATTAAAGGTTATATAATCTTATTACAAGTTCATATGACCTTAATAAAAAATTTAAAAATTACTCCTTGACAAGCTTATGTTTTTGTATTATCATATATTGCAATACGAACCTCCTATGGTGCGTATATAAGCAAATCACACATCTCAAAACAAAGGAGTAATATTATGAATAAGAGATTATTGGGGTTAACATCATCTGCATTCATCCTTGCGGCTGCTTTCACGGGCTGCACTGACGGTAAGGGCAAGAAGCCCGATATCAAGGATTACAAGGGCAGCTACACCTGCAACGGCTATGCTTCGTGGGGCGGCGACAAGTACCCCGACTGCGAAACGATTCAGAACGATCTGAAAAATGATCCTATGACTATATCGGCAGACGGTACTATGCACTTCCACGGAAGCGATTACAAGCTCGTTCCCGAGCGCATAACGGACGAAGCTGTTATATTCAGCATCGACGGAAGCGGCTTCGATCTCAGCAAATATCCTTATAACGGCGTCACGGACAATGATTATGACGGCGCAGTTTACTTCGCAAAGGAAACTCAGCACTATACTGTTAATGATGAGGATCAGACGTATGATACATACAATGTGTACCTCACCGTAAAGGACGACGATTCATGCGCCGCCTATATATCTTTTGAAAAGGACTGAGTTTATAAAGAATAACGATTATCAATAACGGAGGTATTTTTATGCTTACTATCAACACGGAAAAAGCTCCTGCGGCTGTAGGACCTTACTCACAGGCTGTCGTTTCACACGGAATGGTCTACACAAGCGGTCAGATCGCTATCGACCCTGCGACCAATACAATAAAGGGAACAACTATCGAGGAGCAGACAGAGCAGATTATGAAGAACCTTGCGGCTGTACTGGAGGAGGCAAATTCAGGCTTCCACATGGCTGTGAAAACTACCTGCTTCCTTGCGGATATGAACGACTTTGCCGCTTTCAACGAGATATATGGCAGGTACTTCACATCTCTGCCTGCAAGAAGCTGTGTTGCGGTAAGATCACTCCCCAAGGGCGTCCTCGCAGAAGTCGAGGTCATTGCCGAGGTGTCTGACTATTCTTATTGATGCCTTCCGTAAGAGGGCTGAAATAAGCCCTTATTAAACGGAAAACCGTTTAATATCAAAAAATAATCTTCATCTTTGTAGGAATGCACAAATACATCCTGTCGGATTTGGTGATATCCTACAATGACCCTCTGCTGTAAAGGAGGAAAGCTCATGAGTGTTGTTATTATCGTAAATATCATTACTTCACTCGGTATAATGCTCGGCGGCATATGCATGAAAAAATATGCAAAAAATACGTCGGATCACTCCATAGGCTTCAGGACCGCAAGATCCTTGTCAAGCGGCGAGGCATGGCAGTTCGCAAATGAAAAATGCGGTACGGCATGGACAGCTATCGGAGCAGTCTGCCTTGTTATGGCTGTGACTGCGGTATTTCTGTTCTCCGATGACAGCCTTGCACATCTGGCTGTACTTGTTCTGCTCACGGCAGCTGCCGTTTTGTCGGCTGTATGGGTGGAAATGCAGCTCAAAAAGTTTCAGTGATAAATGAACAGCTCCTCTGTCTGCTACAGACAGAGGAGTTTCTTTTTTGCTTGAAAAAATATCTGATATGTGGTATAATATTAAAATAGGCTTATTGTAATTTGAAATCCAGAAAGGAAGTATATCCATGACTGTCCGTGAATTACAGGATAATATCATAAAGCTCAAAAAGCAGACCAATACCGCGATCCTCGCACACTGCTATCAGGCGCGTGAGATATGCGAGATAGCCGACTTCGTTGGCGACAGCTACAAGCTCAGCGTTGACGCAAAGGGTGTATCCGAGGAGAATATCATCTTCTGCGGAGTTCACTTCATGGCGGAAACAGCTAAAATGCTCTCGCCGCAGAAGCGCGTTTACCTCTCCAGCAGACACGCAGGCTGCCCCATGGCAGAGCAGATGGACAGAGACATGATAAGCGCCATACGCGCTCAGGAGCCCGACCGCACTGTAGTTGCATATATCAACACCACTGCCGCTCTCAAAACGGTCTGTGATGTCTGTGTCACATCTTCAAGCGCACTTAAGATAGTAAAGGCTCTCGACAGCGACAAGATACTCTTTATCCCCGACTGCAACCTCGGAGACTATATAAAGAAGCAGTGTCCCGACAAGGACATAAAGCTCCTTCAGGGCGGATGTCCCACACACGCAAGGATAACCGTGAACGAAGTAAAAAAGGCTAAGGAAGAGCACCCCGACGCTCTCTTCCTCGTTCACCCCGAATGTACTCCCAAGGTTGTGGAGCTTGCGGATTATGTTGGCTCAACTACGGGCATAATGGACTATGCAAAGAAGTCCGACAAAAAAGAGTTCATAATCGGCACGGAAAACTCCATAGTGGAGCATTTGCAGTACGACTGCCCCGAAAAGAGCTTCTATCCCGTGAGCCGCGATCTTGTATGTCATAACATGAAGCTCACAACTCTCCCCGATGTGTACAATACTCTCCTTGCCATAAGCGGAGAGGACCGCGATGCCTGTGAGATAATCATGGACGATGAGCTCATAGCTCAGGCAAGAAAGTGCATTGACGAAATGATAAGGCTGGGCGGCTGATATGACGGAAATTGTCGAAAAGCTGTACCGCACAGGCGACCTCAGCGACCATGAGCTGAGAGAGCTGATAAATACTGATGATACTGCCGCCGCGGAGCTGCTACGCAGACGGGCGGACGAGGTAAGGCAGAAAAGCTACGGAAAAAAAGTGTTCCTGAGAGGTCTTATCGAGGTTTCGAGCTACTGTAAGAACAACTGCCTGTACTGCGGTATACGCCGCGGAAATACGGACGCCGACCGCTACAGGCTGTCCCGTGAGGATATACTGAAATGCTGCGGAAACGGCTATGAGCTGGGCTTCCGCACATTCGTAATGCAGGGCGGCGAGGACGCCTTTTTCACGGACGAATTCCTCTGCCCGCTGATATCGGAGATAAAGGAGAAATACCCCGACTGCGCGGTAACGCTCTCCCTCGGTGAACGCTCCTATGAGAGCTATAAAAGGCTGAAAGAAGCAGGGGCGGACAGATATCTGCTCCGTCACGAGGCGGCTTCACAGGAGCTGTACTCAAAGCTCCACCCCGAGGAAATGAGCCTCGATAACCGCAAGCAATGCCTTTTTTGGCTGAAAGAGCTTGGCTATCAGGTGGGAGCGGGCTTCATGGTGGGAGCGCCATTCCAGACAGTTGAGCACCTCATCGCAGACCTGCGCTTTTTGCAGGAGCTGAAGCCGCATATGATAGGAATAGGTCCTTTCATACCGCATCATAATACACCATTTTCCGAGGAAGAAGGCGGCACTCTCGGACTTACCCTGAGACTATTGGGTATACTCAGACTGATGTTCCCGAAGGTGCTGCTGCCTGCCACCACCGCTCTCGGAACTGTTGCTCCCAACGGCAGGGAGCTCGGTCTGCAAACGGGCTGCAACGTGGTAATGCCTAACCTTTCGCCTGTTATGGTGCGTAAAAAGTACGACCTGTACGATAATAAGATATGCACGGGCGAAGAGGCGGCGGAGTGCCGCAGCTGCCTGCAAAAAAGGATAGAGTCCGCAGGCTACGAGGTGGTCTCGGAACGCGGAGACTGCATAGACTGAATAAGCATTATACCAATGACCGCTCTAAAAATCGGAAATCAAAGGAGAAAAATATGCGAGTACGTTTTCATCTGCCCGACTTTTCGGGTAATTTCAAGCTGAATCTGCTCTTTTCGGAGCTCCTTGAACGCAATCCCGAGTTCTTCCGCGAGGGAGTTGAAATTGCTTCATTCTACGGAGTTTTCCCCCCTTCCATATGGAACGGCGGCAGAACTCAGGGCGGAGTATGCGACAAGAACTTTGTCAGGGGCGTAATAAAGGCGTTCAACGACAAGGGCATACCCCTCCGCTTTACGTTCACAAATCCCGCACTGGAGAAAAAACACCTCAGCGACCAGTTCTGCAACATGGTCATGGCTATGGCGAACAACGGTCTCAATGAAGCTATTGTCATGTCACCCGTACTGGAGGACTATATCCGCCATAATTACCCCGATTACAAGCTCACAAGCTCCACCTGCAAGCGCCTGAACACTATCGGGGGACTGCTTGAGGAGCTGAAAAAGGACTACCACATAGTAGTTATGGACTATGACCTCAATAACAGGTTCGACCTGCTGGAGCAGATACCCATGGAGGACAGACCAAAGATAGAGTTCCTTTCAAACGCCTGCTGCGAGCCCGAATGTCCGAGACGTTCCGCTCATTATCACTCCATAGGCGTTCAGCAGATAGCCTACAACGAGCATATCAAAAAGTACCCGAACCTGCCATTTGACGCGGCAAAGTACGATCCCGAGCACTTCCGCGACTGCCCTTACTCTCAGCGGGGGCTCTTTGAGATAAGAAAGCTCCGCACACATATCTCTCCCGATGATATATGGGAAAAATACGTGCCTATGGGCTTTGAGCAGTTCAAGATAGAGGGCAGGACCGCAAGTCCCATAAATGTGCTCGAAACATATATGTACTACATGGCAAAGCCCGAATTCCGCGACGAAGCAAGGTTCACTCTGCTAAAGGCTATGGAAAATTCAGGCGCACTTACTTTTAAATAAAAAGGGGGATAAAATATGAAGATAGCAGCTGTTTTCAGTGATAATATGGTGCTTCAGAGAAACAGGAACATCCGCGTTTTCGGCACCTGCACCAACAATGAAAAGGTCATCACGGTAAGCATACCGGAGCTCCAGAGCTCGGCACGGGCTGTCATAAAGGACGGAAAATGGGAAGCTGTGCTCCCGCCGAGAAGAGAGCTCGGCTCATGTACCCTTGAGGTAAAATGCGGAGCCGTAAAGAAGGTATTCAAAAATGTTGCCATAGGCGAGGTATGGCTCGCAGGCGGACAGTCAAACATGGAATTCGAGCTCCGGCATGAGCGCAGGGGCGCTGCCGCACTGGCAGGCTGTGCAGGCGAGAACGTAAGGTTCTACTATACTCCCAAATGTCCGATGGTGGACGATGAACTCGCCGCCGCAGAAAAGGAGTCGTGCTGGCAGCTGCCGTCCCCCGAGAATTCGCAGGCATGGTCGGCTGTGGGATACTACTTCGCAAAGGAGCTCAGCCGCAGACTGGGCGTTACCGTAGGCATCATCGGCTGCAACTGGGGCGGCTCCTCCGCTTCCGCATGGATAAGCCGCGAATATCTTGGCTATGACAGCCGTCTGCGCCCTTATCTTGACGACTACGACAAGGCGATAGAAGGCAAGACCGACGAGGAAATGATAAGAGAGTTTGACGAATACAACGAAAAGCAGGGAGTATGGGACAGGAACGTAAGGGAATATATGGCTGCGCACCCCAATGCAAAATGGAGCACCGTTACAGCCAAATTCGGCGAAAACAAATACCCGGGTCCCATGAATATCAAAAATCCCATGCGCCCATGCGGTCTGTATGAGACCATGCTGAGCCGCATATCTCCCTATACTCTTGCGGGAGTTCTGTGGTATCAGGGCGAATCCGACGACTTCCGCGCCAAGACCTACGATGTGCTGCTGAAAACCCTTATCGAGAACTGGCGCAGAGACTGGCACGATGACGAGCTGCCATTCCTCATAGTTCAGCTCCCTATGTTCAGATTTGAGGAGGAGCCCGATAATCAGAGCTGGGCTTATGTAAGAGAAGCGCAGGAAAAGGTATTCCGCACAGTAAAGAATACAGGTCTCGCAGTTGCTCTCGACTGCGGCGAGTTCAATAATCTCCACCCAACGGACAAATCACAGGTGGCACACAGGCTCTATTTGCAGGCTATGAATATGGTCTACGGCATACTCGGCGAAAGCGACGCCCTGCCGCCTATGTATGACAGCTATGAGATAATGGGCAGCACCATGCTCATACACCTCAGGAACTGTGCAAAGGGACTCGGAGGCAAGGACGCAAGATGTCTCGAGGGCTTTGAGATAGCAGGCAGTGACGGTGAGTACTTCCCCGCAAAGGCGACTGTAAGACTGCCATATATAGAGCTTTGCAGCGATAAGGTGAAGGTACCCGTTTCGGCGCGCTTCAAGTGGACGAACTACGCTGACGTGGGGCTTTTCGGCATTAACGACCTGCCCCTGCCGCCATTCCGCACGGATAAATAACGCATAAAGGAGAATCATTATGCTTTTAGCAGTAGATATCGGTAATACAAACATTGTTTTCGGCTGTGTTGACAGCAACGACGAGGTAGTGCTCTTCGAGCGCATAAGCACCGACCATAACGCAACAGCTGCCGAATACGCAGTCCTTATCAAGACTATACTTGAAATGAACAGCTTCAACATATCGGACATAGACGACGCTATCATGTCCTCTGTTGTCCCGTCAGTGACAAATACCGTCAAGGAGGCTATCCGAAAGCTTTTCAATGTGGACGTCATGATAGCAGGCCCCGGAGTAAAGACAGGTCTCAATATCCTCATCGACAACCCCGGACAGCTGGGAAGTGATCAGGCTGTGGACGCTGTTGCGGCTATAAATCAGTACCCCGTTCCCCTCATTATCATTGATATGGGTACAGCTACCACTCTTTCCGTCGTTGACAGCAAGAAGAACTACCGCGGCGGAGTTATCCTCACAGGTATGAAGGTCTCTGCTGACGCTCTTACCGCAAGAACGGCTCAGCTCCCGAAGATAAACTTTGAGGTTCCGCCCCATGTTATCGGCACGAACACTATCGACTGCCTCAAGAGCGGAATACTCTACTCCAACGCAAGCGCACTCGACGGCATCATCGACCGCATGGAAGAGGAGCTTGGGGAAAAGTGCACCGTTGTGGCTACGGGAGGTCTCTCAGAGCTCGTTGTGCCGCTGTGCAGAAAGAAGATAATCCTCGACAGCAACCTCCTCATAAAGGGTCTTGCAATCATCTACAAAAAGAATAAGAAATAAGCAAAAAGCTCCGCAGTGCGGAGCTTTTTTCCTGTATACGGTGCATGCTCAATGATGATCGCTGCCCCGAAAGGCGGAACAAACAGACGTTATATGATAAATATATATCTTAAATAATGAATATCCTTGATTTCACTGAGCTTTTGTGCTATTATAAACATGACAGGAAATGCGCCGACCCTTTGCAGCATTGCAGCACTTGGCGTAAATTCGGTAAAAAATGACACAGGTTTTATAAAGAAGGAGTTGTTTACTTATGAATTTAAAACATATCACAGCTATTATCACCGCTTTGTGTTCTGCCGCTTCATGTGCAGTACCAATGGTATCAAACGCAAAAGAAGACGAACTTGCAGAAATGCTCAAAACAGCTTATTCCATGACAGAAGTAAGCGATGTCGATTCTATCATCAATAAAATGAAGGACGATGTGGACATTACTGAAGCGAGCCGCGTTTTCATCAACAGCTTCGGAAAGGTCCTCATTGAGCAGAGAGCCGCAAACAGAATAAACTTCGATATCAAAAAGGACGCTGACTTTGAGGACTGTGAGCGCATAATAAAGGCTGTATGCCCCGATGCGATAATCGACCTCAACACAGATATCGACCTCGACTCCGACCTGCTCGACAGCAGCTTTTACTATAACTTTGCCGATAATTTATCACTGGACGATATGATAAGTTCTGATATCTCCATCAGTCAGGCAAAGGATATATTCAACGCACTCAATGATAAGGGCTATATCAAGGGATTTTATTACCTTGCCGACACATATCTTGAATCCTCGCTGGATTACCTGTTGAGCACTGCGGATCAAACCGTTGATCTGGACGGCGATATCCTCGGCTCTCTCGGAGACCTTTTCTCAGAGACCGATATCGACTTATCCGCTGATCATTTTTCAGATTATGCTGATATGGATCTGTCCTCACTTTTATCGGGAGTTTCAGCGGATTCCTTCAGTATCACACCAAGCTATGACTTTGACATTGACGAGCTTGCCGATATGTACGACCTGAAACTGATTGGCGGCAATATGGGCGGCAGCCTGTTCACAGGTACTGAAATTGATATGTTCAACGCTCTTATGGGAGATTCCAACTGCGATAGCGCTTTCGATCTTGCTGACGCAGTACTTATCATGCAGTCACTTGCTAACCCCAACAAGTACAGTCTGTCCGCACAGGGCAGGTTCAACGCCGATATGGACGACAACGGCGTTACAGTAGGAGACGCTCAGGCAATACAGAAAATGCTTCTCGGTCTCCTTTGATTTGATACATTAAACGAAAAGCTCCACGGATAGTGGAGCTTTTGAGACTGTCAAAAAAAGAGCTTTATATATTATTATGCGGGCGGCGGAACGCCGCCCCTACACAAAGCCACGATATATCCTCAAATTGTAGGGGCGCCGTTTCGGCGCCCTTTTTTGTGTATATTAACAGACTTTTTTCAGTTCTTCTTGTTTTGTTTTTCTTCATCTTTCAGTCTGTTTGCTTCCTCGTTAAAGCTGTCAACGGTATTGACAAATAAAGCAGGGTCGAGGCATATTCCCTCATGACGCACCTCAAAATGGCAGTGGGGACCCGTTGAATTGCCTGTGCTTCCTATCTCACCGATAAGCTGTCCCCTTGAGACCTCCTGTCCCTCAGTAACGAGTACCGCGCTCATATGACCGTATACCGTCTGATATCCGTCAACGTGTCCGAGCTGCACGAAATAGCCGTATCCGCCGGAATTCCAGCCTGCCGACACTACAACGCCGTCAGCAGCCGCATATATCTCCGTACCTGTCGAAGCTGCTATATCCATACCCTTGTGGTTTCTGTCGCTGAGGAACGGGTCGCTGATATATCCTCCGTCCACAGGCCAGCCGAATTCTCCCGTACCCGTAAGTACCGTGCTCGGACTGTCAGGTCTTGCGGCGTATATTCCTATGCCTATCTTCTCCACGACGGGCTGCTTTGTTATGGTTGAGCTTATGGTCTTTCTGGAGTACTCCTTGCCGTCAACATAGGTCACCTCTATATTGCTCAGCTTTTCGCCTCTCTGTCCCCTTGATATGACGTCCCTCGTGCCCACGTTAAGAGAGCTCGTTTCCACCTCTATGGTCTCGTAGTCGAGGAAGGTGACAGGGGATATCTCACGGACATACTGTATGGGCAGGTAGCTCTCGGTCTCGATCACGTTTACAAGCATACCCTTTCGGCAGTTGGAGGTTATCTCGGGGTTGAGCTCCTCAAGCTTGGCAAGGTCCATATTGTACTGCTCGGCAATGGAAACGGCTGTGTCTCCGCGCTTTGCGATATATACCGACTTCTTCTCCTTTGAGGAGGTAAGCAGCTCTATGGCGGCTTTTTCCGTCATAACGCTGTCCGAAAGGTACATACCCTTTGTGTACTCAACATCGCCCTTGTAGCCTACGTCCTTTATAACGCCGTCCACGCGGAAATTCAGTATCCTCTCGTTGAGGGCGTCCTGTACGGCTTCCTTGTTTTTTACGGCTCCCACAAACTTTCCGTCGATATATATACCGTATGCCTCGGAAAGTGTATGGTCTGAAGCCGCAAGCATCTCGTTCGCAAGCTGTGAAGCCGAATAAACCTTGTCATTCTCGTTGATTATCCTTATGGAATACTTCGCGGAAAGGTCTATGGGCTTATCGTTGTCGCCGTAATATATCCTCTGCTGTGCCTCCCGCTCAGCCTCTTCAAAATCAGCCTCGGCAGTTATCATGCCTATCTCCCTGCCGTTGTACTCAACACTGAGACCGTATTCAAGTCCCGAGCCGTAGCGGATTATCCCCACAAGAAAGGCTATGGAAAGCACGGGGAGTATATAATTGAAGGCGGTATAAAATACTCCGTCCTCGCCGAAAAGATAAGTGTACCAGAACTCCGCAAGAGCCTTTTTGTACGCCTCTTCGCCCTCTTTTTTAGCCTTGCGGACCTTTTTCGTCAGCCCCTTATTGAGGTTGAATCGTTCCCTGAACGGGGCTATGAGCTCCATAAAGAGCCATTTCAGCCCTCCAAGCGCAGCTGCGGCAAGGCTCAGAAGGTCGGAAAGTATAAACTTTACGGCTTTAATAAGCCCTTTGAGGACAGATCTTGCGATATTTACGGAAAAGAATCCGAATTTCGGGAAAAATCCGCCGATGCTCAGCCTTTCGTCAGCCGCTCCTGCGGGAACAGGCTCGGGCTTTTTTTCATGGGGCGGTGTACGCTGCCCGCTGTACACGTAATTGTACACGTTATTCTTCTTTTCCAAATCCGCATCTCCTTTCCTCGGTATTTTTTCACCAAACAGTTTATATTATACCAACTTTTTGTGATAATAAAAAGAAATAGATCCTCAAAAAGTCAAAATCCGCAAATATTTCATTATTATACACAAAAAAGCTGCTCAGTTTTTGTCAAAATGCCATGAATAATCAAGCATTTCCACTGTATAGCCCTCAAGCTTTTCAAGCAGAGGCACTACGTCCTTCTTTGCGGAAGCAAGATCGTGCTCACGGTAGTTTCCGCACTCCACCTCCGTACAGCCCGGTATCTCGCCTTCATAGTCCCTTATGAAAGTATATGCGTCACGAACCAGTTTAATGGCGTTTTCGTGGGAAATTCCCCTTGTGAGGAGGTAAAATCCCGTGCGGCAGCCCATCGGTCCTACATAGACGATATTTCTGCCGAACTCGGAATTTCTCGCATAGGTCGCAAAAAGGTGCTCTATAGTATGCATTGAGGGCGTCGCAAGGTATACTCCGCCGTTGGGCTTCACCATGCGGACGTCATAGGTTACGATATCATCGTCTATGCGTGATATGTACATTCCTACGCTGAATTTTGTGTGGTCTACCTGAAAGCTTGCTATCTTTTCCATAATTATTACTCCTTTTCAAATAGTGAAAGTATGTCATCGGGAAGCTCCGAGGTCACAGTTATCTGCTCCCCTGTGAGCGGATCGCTGAACGTCATTCTGCCGCAGTGCAGAGCCTGTCTGCCTATATCCTCACGAAGTCCGCCGTACAGGTCGTCGCCTGCAAGGGGAGCTCCGATATGTGCGAAATGAACTCTTATCTGGTGAGTTCTGCCCGTTTCAAGGTCTATCTCCGCAAGGGAGTACTTTCCGCTGCATTTCAGCCGCTTATAGTGAGTTACGGCTCGCTGTCCGTCCTCACGGACGCACCTGAGTATTATGGACTCTCTCTCACGGGCTATGGGAGCGTCGATAGTGCCGCTCTCGGGGATAACGCCGTGTACGGCGGCGTAGTAGACCTTTTTGCAGCTCCCCTGCAAAAGCTTTGCCGCAAGGGCGTCCTTTGCGATAACACACAGTCCCGAGGTGTCACGGTCGAGCCTGTTCACCGAGCGGAAGGTCAGCCCGGGATATAGGTGAGCGAACCAGTTGCCGAGAGTGTCACCCTGATGGCGTATGGACGGGTGTACGGGTATACCGCCGGGCTTGTCGAACACCACAAGGCTCTCATTCTCAAAGGCAATTGGAACATTCAGGCTCCCGTTCGGTTCGAGGAAGCTGTCGTCCTCAAGGTGCAGGACTATTACATCGCCCTGCCTCACCTCGTCTATGCTGCGGACGAGCTCGCCGTTCCGCGTGATGCCGCCGCTCTGCCGCTTAAGCCTTGTCAGCAGCCGCCTTGACACGCCTTTTTGTCCTGTGAGGAATTTTTCCAGTGTTACGGGATTTTCGGCGTCCACTTTCAGCTCTATCAGCTTCAAGGTACTCGTCCTCCTTGATGAAAATATCTATACTTATGGAATATGCGGTCATGAGCTTGGTCAGACCGAAGGGAAGTCCCGCTATGGTCAGCATCTGCGGCAGATATACCGCCAAAAGCCGCAGGAACACGCTTTTCCTGCCCCTCATGAAGCTCACGGAAAAGACCATTGCACGGAATGCGGTGAGCTTCGGGAAACGCACCAGCAGATAGGGCACAGCCGAGAAGCTCAGCTTCAGGGAAAGCCACATGAATACGGACACAGCTCCGAGAAATATCAGATTTGCCGCGATGAAAACTTCGTCCGCATACATTTTTTCATGTATCATGCCATATGCGGAAACTCCGAAAAATACGGCGGGCGCAAGGGCAAGGAGGCTTATTGCCTTTGTCCACAGCGCTGCCGAGATACTGCGCTTAAGGGTGCATTTCCTCAGCAGTATGCGCGAAAAACTGCCGCACTGTCTGCACTGTCCCTCACCTGTCATGCCGCAAAGCCGATATGCCGCAGCATACGTCAGCGGAGCAACAGTCACGCACCTCAGCACGGTGCTTACGATGGTCACCGCGAGCTGCAGGGGCTCATCTCCGCCGAAGAGCCTTATGGGCGGGATACTGCCGAAATACAGCAGCAGACTGTACACAGCCGCCTCCCCGCAGCGGAAGAAGAGCTCCGCTCCGAGGGGGAGTATGCATATCATCATCGTTCTTGAACGTCTGCCTTTCAGCAGCCTGTCTGAATAGCGGATAAGCTCCCTTACCTTCATATCTGTGCCTCCGAAGAATGTTTTTGCAGATATTATGGGCAGTTTTTCCGTAATTATACAGTATTTTGTGGTAAATAACTTTTTTGGCGGTCGAAAGCAGTCGGGCGTTTGCGTAATTGCCCCGAACTACAAACACAAATTCTGTCAAGACCGCCGTTTACGGCGCTTGTTACAGTTTTGACTGAATTTGCGTTTGTGGTATAATTAGCAATTGCGAACGCAGTATGCTCAATAAACACACAAAAAATTCACATACCCGTATTTTTCAATATTCGTCCTCGGGTATCCTGTCGTAGGGACAGTAGCCGAGAATTTCAAAGGCCTGTGAATTGAGCCACATCTGAGCGGTAACAATAATATCAAAGCCGCCGCCTGCCTCTGCGGTTATCTGCGAGGGCGGGAACTTCGGTATGCCGAAGCAGCTGAGCATATTGGATATTATGCCGCCGTGGGTTATCATGGCGCAGTGGGTGAGACCCGATTCCATCATGTCCATTATCACCGCATGGAGAGCCTTATAGGTACGTGCGGTCAGCTCCTCAAGGCTCTCGCCGTTGGGCGGTCTGCTCTCCTTTGTGCCGCGGAGCCACTGATTATAGTCGGCGCGTTTAGCAAGCTCGTCTATGCTCTTGTTCTCGAAGTCGCCGAAGTTGAGCTCCCTTAGGTCGTCAACGGTCTGGAGCTCGGTATACGGAAAAAGTATCTCCGCAGTCTCGGTGCACCTTCTCAGGGGCGACGAGTAGACACGATGCACCGTAGGGTAGTCGAACTCGTCCATCTTGGCGGCAAGGTCCGCCGCGCCCTTGTCTGAGAGCGGCAGGTCGGTACTGCCTATGTATATGCCTTTTTCGTTTGCCTCCGTCATTCCGTGACGGAGCACGCTTATCCTGTAACCTTTCATGGCACTCTCCTTTTTGATATTGGTTTATCCGAAAAACTTTCCCGTATATGCATACAGGTAGGATAATTTTGCACAAAAATACTGCTCGTTTTTTTAACTCTTAGTAAATTTCACGAAAAATACTACTATTTCATACAAATTCTTTCACATTTCTGCATATTTACAAATTATACATTTTGTATTATAATATATATATAGAATTTTTTGATAAAATCAGGATTTGGAGGAATTTCAATGAACTCGGATTTCGCACGTATCATTACTTTACAGCGAAAGGAAAGACATATAAGTCAGAAGCAGGCTGCTACGGATCTCGGCATTTCACAGGCTCTTCTGTCACACTACGAAAAAGGCATTCGAGAGTGTGGTCTTAATTTCCTTGTAAAGATCGCAGACTATTACAATGTTTCCTGCGACTATCTGCTGGGCAGAACTCCCGAACCCGAGGGAAAGACCATTACTATCGAAGATATTCCCGATGACGACGGAAACAACAGCATGAAAATGCCTTCTCCCGAGATCATCAACTTCAACAGAAGGATTATCAACAACTCGATCAGTCTGCTGTTCAGCCTTGCTCAGAAGGCAAACAGCATTACCCTTATAAAAGAGGTATCCTCTTACCTCATGCTGTCGGTATACAAGCTTTTCCGTATCGTTTACAACGCTAACCCGCATAACGACCAGAAGCTCTTCCGTATACCCAAGGTCATCGCAAACGACAGTGCAAACGCTATCGTATCCATGAGCGAAGCCAATATCAAAGCCGCTTCCAGCGGTATCGCCCTCGACGGAAACGACTGCGTAAACAATTTCGATACCCTCTACGTCACAACAGCAACTCTTCAGAAGGACTACGCTCAGTACTCCTCCTCTCTCCTCAACCTCATCAAGCGCAGCGAAGAGAGCATCTCCCGTACACGTGCAAAGTACAGAAGCGATATCAAGTAATATTATACCACTTTTGCACACTGTTGAAAAGCCCTTTTTTGATTTTTCACCGCGCTTTTCGGTAAAAAATCATGCTATTGACCGTATATCAGCAAGTCCGGAAGGAGCTTTTTTGAAATTTCACAACAATTTTCCTTGATGCCTAAACAGATTATTAGTTGCTTTCGTGGAAAAACAGCCCGTTCTATTGACATCACGGTATATGTATGCTATAATTTATTGTAGTAAACCGTTGAAGAAGAGTGAGTAGCTCATGTCTGTCCTTTTCAGAGAGCCTGCGGCCGCTGCGAGCAGGTAAGTATGACAAGAGTGAATGGACTTCCGAGGGCGAGCTGAAGGTGTATGTATGCACTGTGTATGTGAGCCGCAGAGACCCTGCGTTAACAAAGTCGGCGTATAAAAGTACGCAGTGAGTGGACGCACAGGCGTCAAGCAGGGTGGCACCGCAGAAGAATCACAGCTTCTGTCCCCGCAATTATGCAGGGACAGGAGCTTTTTTATATTCCCGTCTCAGCATAGTACTGACTCATTTATAATAATAAAGTGAAAGGGAGATTTTACTATGTCAATGTCAGATGAAAGAATACCTTACAAGATCTATCTTGAGGAGAACGAGCTTCCCAAGCAGTGGTACAATGTACGCGCTGATATGAAGAAAAAGCCCGCTCCTCTTTTAAACCCCGGCACAGGCAAGCCCTGTACAGCTGAGGAGCTCAGCCACGTTTTCTGCGACGAGCTCGTAAAGCAGGAGCTCGACGAAACAACTCCTTATATCGACATCCCCGCAGAAATACAGGACTTCTACAAGATGTTCCGTCCTTCTCCGCTCGTAAGAGCTTACTTCCTTGAGAAGAAGCTGGGCACACCTGCAAAGATATACTACAAGTTCGAGGGCAACAATACAAGCGGAAGCCACAAGCTCAACTCCGCTATCGCTCAGGCTTACTACGCTAAGAAGCAGGGCCTCAAGGGCGTTACCACAGAAACAGGCGCAGGTCAGTGGGGTACAGCTCTTTCAATGGCTTCTGCTTACTTCGGTCTCGACTGCAACGTATACATGGTAAAGGTAAGCTACGAACAGAAGCCCTTCCGCCGTGAGGTTATGCGTACCTACGGTGCAAACGTAACTCCTTCGCCTTCAACGACTACTGAGATCGGCAGAAAGATACTTGAGGAATTCCCCGGCACTAACGGAAGCCTCGGCTGCGCTATCTCAGAGGCTGTAGAGGCTGCTACTTCAAAGGAAGGATACCGCTACGTTCTCGGAAGCGTTCTTGCACAGGTACTCCTCCACCAGTCTATCATCGGTCTTGAAGCAAAGGCTGCTATGGACAAGTACAACATCAAGCCCGATATCATCATCGGCTGTGCAGGCGGCGGTTCAAACCTCGGCGGTCTTATCTCACCATTCATGGGCGAAAAGCTCCGCGGCGAAGCTGATTACCGCTTTATCGCTGTTGAACCTGCTTCATGCCCGAGCCTTACAAGAGGTACCTACGCTTACGACTTCTGCGACACAGGTAAGGTTTGCCCTCTCCAGAAGATGTATACCCTCGGCAGCGGCTTCATGCCTTCACCTAACCACGCAGGCGGTCTCCGCTATCACGGTATGAGCTCCATACTCTCCGAGCTTTACGATCAGGGTCTTATGGAAGCTACTTCTGTTGAGCAGACAGCTGTATTCGAGGCTGCTGAGATGTTCGCAAGAGTTGAGGGTATCCTCCCCGCTCCCGAGAGCAGCCATGCTATCCGCGCTGCTATCGACGAAGCTCTCAAGTGCAAGGAGACAGGCGAGGAGAAAACTATCCTCTTCGGTCTTACAGGTACAGGTTATTTTGATATGTACGCTTACGGCGCATACAACGACGGCAAGATGAGCGACTATATCCCCA
>NZ_CAMKRR010000039.1 GCF_946415235.1 uncultured Ruminococcus sp.
TCTTTGCGTCCTTACCGCCTATCATCTGACCGTATACATAAGGCTCTGTCTTGTGGATATCAGATGTCTCTTCGGTAAATGCAGGAGCGATCTTGCTGTAGTACTCGAATGCCTTGTCGCCTCTGCCTACGTATGCTTCAGCACAGATTATCCATGCGTTGTTGTGTGTGAAGATACCTGCGTTCTCCTTGTATCCGCCCGGATATGTGGAGATCTCGCCGTACTGGATATAGTACTTTGTGAATGCGGGATTATTGAGAACAAGACCAAACTCGCAGTTGAGGTACTTGTCAATGGAGTTGAGAGTCTTGATGTCTGCACCCTGATCCTTGCCGATCTCGGACATTACTGCGAAGCCCTGAGGCTCGATGAATATCTTGCCTTCCTCGCACTCCTTGGAGCCCATCTTCTCGCCGTTTGCGTCGTAAGCTCTGATGAACCAGTCACCGTCGAATGCAGACTCCATTACGTTCTTCTTCATCTTGTCAATCTCAGCCTGAGCCTTTGCAGCTTCGTCCTTCTTGCCGAGGTGCTCAAGGATACCTACATAAGCAGGTCCTGTGTATGTGAAGAGAGCTGCAACGAATGCAGACTCAGCTATCTTGGAGTAGCCGCCCTCTGCCTTGAACTTGGGATTGGTATATGTCTGGAAGGACTCACCGGGAGTATCCGAGAAGCATGAGAGGTTGATACAGTCGTTCCAGTCAGCTCTCATTGCAAGCGGGAGGCCATGAGGTCCGAGATTGTTTACGATGTGATAGAAGGAAACATTGAGATGCTCGAGCATTGTGTGCTTGCCGTTGGGATCGTCGTCAAAAGGTACGTTTGCGTCAAGGATGCCCCAGTCACCTGTCTCCTTGATATATGCTGCAACGGAAAGTATCATCCACAGCGGATCGTCAGAGAAGTCGCCGCCGATATCAGCGTTGCCCTTCTTTGTGAGAGGCTGATACTGGTGATAGCAGCCGCCGTCCGAAAGCTGTGTGGAAGCGATGTCGATAAGTCTTTCTCTTGCGCGCTCGGGTATCTGGTGTACAAATCCGAGGATATCCTGATTGGAGTCACGGAAGCCCATGCCTCTGCCGATACCGCTCTCGAAGTATGAAGCTGAACGTGAAAGGTTGAATGTTACCATACACTGGTACTGGTTCCAGATGTTGACCATTCTGTTTACCTTTTCATCAGGTGTGTTTACCTTGAATATAGAAAGAAGTCTGTCCCATGTGGTGCGGAGCTCTTCAAGTCCTGCTGCTACCTTCTCGGGAGTGTTGTACTTCTCGATCATTGCATAAGCCTTTTCCTTGTTGAGCACCCATGTCTCTCTTGTAAGGAGGTTTGCGGGCTTCTTGTCGGCAAACTTCTTGTCCTGAGGATTCTCTGCATAGCCGAGGATATAGATGAGTGTCTTTGACTCGCCGGGAGCAAGAGTTACCTTCTTATAATGTGAAGCTACGGGAGACCAGCCGTCTGCAAAAGAGTTTGAAGGCTTGTCAGCCTTTACTGTCTCAGGGTTGTCCCAGCCGTTGTAGATGCTTCCGAGGAATGAATCACGGTCTGTATCGTAGCCGTCGATAGTATCATTTACAGTATAGAAAGCGTAGTGGTTACGTCTGTCTCTGTACTCTGTTACGTGGTAGATAGTTGAACCTTCTATCTCAACACGTCCTGTGGAGAAGTTTCTCTGGAAGTTTGTGCAGTCGTCCTGTGCGTCCCAAAGACACCATTCAGCAATAGAGAAGATAGAGAAGCTCTTTGCTTCCTTGCTTTCATTTGTGAGAACTACCTGCTGGACTTCGCCGTCGTAGTTCTGAGGAACGAAGAATGTTACCTCAGCCTTGAGGCCGTTCTTCTTGCCCGTGATGACTGTGTAGCCCATGCCGTGACGGCACTCGTAAGAATCGAGCTCTGTCTTTACAGGCGACCAGCCGGGGTTCCAGACTGTGCCGTTGTCGTTGATATAGAAATAACGTCCGCCCATATCTATAGGCACGTTGTTGTAGCGGTAACGAGTGATGCGTCTGAGGCGGGCATCCTTGTAGAAGCAGTAGCCGCCTGCTGTATTAGAGATAAGTGAGAAAAATCCCTGATTTCCGAGGTAGTTTATCCACGGATAGGGAGTCTTTGGGGAATTGATAACATATTCCTTCTTAGAGTCGTCAAAAAAACCGAACTTCATAATTTTACTCCTTTATTTTTGGTGACAAAAGCGGTTTAAAAAATCGCATTTACATTATTATACCATATAATGAATTATAATACAATAGATTATGCAAAAATTGCTATGTATTTTTTTCAAGTCGTTTTTTGTGCAGTTTGTTGGATTTTTTCACTAATACATCAGAAGTTCCCCGTTATTTGCGTGGAACTATCCTTTTCAGGCATGGCAGAACGCCCTGCCGCTTCCGGCCGCCCCAAAAAAGTAATTTGCCTTTTTTTGAAAAAAGGTCTTGACAAATCGCCTTTCTTGTGGTATAATCCAAACATAAGCTGTGAGGAAGACAAGCAGAGTATTGCCAATGTCCCCAGAGAGCCGACGGCAGGTGTGAGTCGGTGATAAGCATTGCTGTGTATC
Source organism: uncultured Ruminococcus sp. (assembly GCF_946415235.1). Lineage (GTDB taxonomy): Bacteria > Bacillota > Clostridia > Oscillospirales > Ruminococcaceae > Ruminococcus. The sequence continues at coordinate 2,573 of NZ_CAMKRR010000039.1, forward strand.
CCTTCTGAGCCGAAGTGCTGAAAGTTTCAGTAAGCGCTTCCGTTAGTCTGCGTTAATGAATAGGACTTGCCGGAGTCTGAAGTGGTGCACGCAATAGCGGCACAATTTGAGTGGTACCGCGGGTATTCAGTTTATGATGCTCGTCTCAAAGAATTCATCTTTGAGACGGGTTTTTTTGTTTTTCAAAGTCCAGCAAAAAGGCAGTATTTTCAGGCGCCCGTTTCAATTCCCGGTAAATATTATTTTAAAAGGAGAGTTTACTATGAGCGAAATGACGAAATTACAGAATGCAGAGATCAGGATCAAGGAGGTCGCAGAGCGTATTTCACATCTGCGTGAGGACCTCGGTATTTCGGTAGAGGAAATGGCTGCCATAACGGATTATTCGGTTGAAGAATACAAAAAGCTCGAATCGGGCGAACAGGACTTCAGCTTTACATTTATATATAAATGCGCCAATAAGTTCAATGTTGAGATTACAGACCTCATGGAGGGCAGCAGCCCCGAGCTCAGCGGCTATACCATCACCCGCAAGGGCGAGGGCGTTCCTATCGTCCGCAGACAGGGCTTTGCCTACAACCGCCTTGCCTCAAAATTCAAGAACAAGACAGTTGAGCCTTTCCATGTCGTTATCCCCTATTCCGAGGAGGCTCTTTCACAGCCCCTGCATATGGCGAGCCACGCAGGTCAGGAAATGGATATCGTTCTCAAGGGAACTCTGCGTATGACTGTGGGCTCCCATACGGAGATACTCCACGAGGGTGACTGCATCTACTATGACAGCTCAATGCCCCACGACGAGGTCGCTCTCGGCGGCGAGGACTGCGAGATATACGCTTTTGTAATGCCTCCCAAGGGCGCTACAGGTATGTCGGAATACCGCGAGCACGTTGCAGAGCATTACCTTACAAATGTCGACAAGGCAGGTCTGCTCCACCCCGTTGCGGAAAAGTTCGTAAAGTGCGAGACCAGCGAGGAGGGCGTTCTCAGCGCGGTAAATTTCACCGAGCAGGATAAGTTCAACTTCGCATACGACATCGTTGACGCTATGGCAGAAAAATGTCCCGACAAGACAGCTATGATCTATGTTGACGTCAACAAGAACGAGCGCAGGTTCACATTCAAGGATATCAAGAAGTATTCATGTCAGACAGCAAATTACTTCAAGTCACTGGGTATCAAAAAGGGCGACAGAGTCATGCTCATCCTCAAGCGCCACTATCAGTTCTGGTTCTCCATAATCGCTCTTCACCGCATCGGCGCTCTTGTTATCCCCGCTTCCAATATGCTCAAGGAGCATGACCTTGAATACCGTTTCAATTCGGCAGAGGTATCAGCTATCGTCTGCACAGCCGACGGCGATGTGGCAGATGAAGTCGATAAGGCTTGTGCTGTTTCACCTTCTCTCAAAACAAAGGTGATGGTCAACGGTCAGCGCGAGGGCTGGCACGACTTCAACGAGGAGCTCTCCGCATACAGCACTCATTTCGAGCGCACTGCCGATACTCCATGCGGCACAGACCCTATGCTCATCTTCTTCAGCTCGGGTACTTCGGGCAATCCGAAGCTCGTTCTCCACAGCTATCAGTACCCCCTCGGTCACTACGTTACTGCCCGTTACTGGCAGAACGCCGATCCCAACGGTCTGCACTTCACTATCTCTGATACAGGCTGGGGCAAGGCTCTTTGGGGCAAGCTCTACGGACAGTGGATGTGCGAGGCTGCCGTATTCGTTTACGACTTCGACCGCTTCCACGCTGATGATATACTTCCCATGTTCAAGAAGTACAATGTCACATCATTCTGTGCTCCTCCCACTATGTACCGCTTCTTCATCAAGGAGGACCTTTCAAAGTACGACCTCTCTTCACTTAAATATGCCTGCATCGCAGGTGAAGCCCTTAACCCCGAGGTGTTCCACCAGTTCTACAAGGCAACGGGTATAAAGCTCATGGAGGGCTTCGGTCAGACCGAGACCACACTTACGATCGCAAACGTTGTTGGTATGGAGCCCAAGCCAGGCAGCATGGGTAAGCCAAATCCGCAGTATGACGTACAGGTGCTTCTCCCTGACGGTACTCCCGCAGGTGTCGGTGAGACAGGTGAGATATGTGTTAAGCTGAAGGACAGCAATGCTGTCGGTTATGGCGTTCCCGGACTTGCTCTCTGCTACTACGGCGACGAGGAGAATACCGCAGAGACATGGCGCGAGGGTTACTACCACACAGGCGATACCGCATGGGTGGACGAGGACGGCTATTTCTGGTATGTCGGCAGAGTCGATGACGTTATCAAGTCCTCGGGCTACCGTATCGGACCTTTCGAGATCGAAAGCGTTCTCATGGAGCTCCCCTATGTGCTTGAATGTGCTGTTACAGGCGTTCCCGACGAGATCAGAGGTCAGGTGGTAAAGGCTACTATCGTCCTCACAAAGGATAAAACTCCCTCCGACGAGCTCGTAAAGGAGATCAAGGACTATGTCAAGGAGCGTACCGCGCCCTACAAGTACCCGAGAGTGGTTGAGTTCGTTCCCGAGCTGCCGAAAACTGTCGGAAGCGGCAAGATCAGACGTGCTGCTATCCGCGAAATGGATAAGGCTAAGTATCAGAAGTGATATTATCAAAAAGAATCGTTTATAAAATTATTCGGGCGCACATAAGTGCGCCCGTTTTTACATCAGGTCTCTGAAAAAGTCACATTCTTCCTTATTTGCCTGTGCGGCTTCGGCAGTTTTTATATTGCAGTGGAACACGTGATAAAGCCGGGTATTTTCGTCGCCGTATTCCCTGAACACGCAGGGGACGCCTTTTTCATGGAGCGCCTTTTCAAGCAGGGGCGACTCGCTCTTTAAGTGGTCACAGTTCGACGTCATTATAAAGCTCGGCGGGAAGTCCTTTGTTACGTGCTTTATCACAGTCAGCTCGGAAAGGATATCCTCACTGCTGTGCTTGGGGAGGTAGTCCCGCATAGTCTTTACGGTGCAGAAGTGCTCCGCGTCGTATATGCCGCAATTAAGGGCAAGCCCTTTTATTTTCAGTCCCTCGGGCGGCGTGAAGCTGTACTTTTCTGCGTAGTCCGCAGAGGTGAGTATACAGGCGTACAGAGCTATACCCATTGCTCCCGCGGAGTCGCCGACCGCAAATATATTCTCCGTGTCAAAGAAGTACTTATCCGCATTGTCCATGAGCCACCCGAATACATCGTTCGTGTCCTTGAAGGGCGCAGGGTGACGGTACTTCGGAGCAAGTCTGTAGCTGTAGTTCACAACGGCAAAGCCCTGCCTTGCAAGCTCCATGCAGTAGTACTGATATACGCCCTTGTCTCCGTAGACCCAGCCGCCGCCGTGAAAGCTCACTATAACGGGAAGCTTTTTTCCTGCCGCAGCTTTCGGACGGTACACATCAAGTACGTTCCATTTCGGATCACTGCCGTATTTTATATCGTCAAAGCGTTCTGTTTCCTCAGGCGTGGTAAGTCCGCTGTCCCGTGCGGTATCGCTTTTGGTGCACATTTTTCTGAATATATAGCTGCCTAATGACATTATATCACTTCTTTCGGGCTCATTTTGCTTATTATACCAGTCTTTCGCCGCAATGTCAAGCCGCGTATTGACGGAAGGTGCGGCAAGTGGTATAATATATTCCGTGCTGTTAGATCTTTTCAGTGCTCATTCGTACTTTTAAGGAGTTACCCGTTTTGAATGGAAATATCATAAGACTTACCGCGCTGCTGCTCGCTTCTGTTATGCTGGCAGGCTGCGGAAGAGCCGACATCGACCCGAACGATTATCTTGAGCTGAGCCTGAGCGGACTTGATACCGCGGCTTCTGCGGCTTTTGACATAGATTATGAGAAAATGGTAATGGACAATCCCCGTGCTTTCGGAATAAAGGAAGAGGACGGCGGAGAAGCTGCTGAAAACGCAGTCTCGTATCTCAGACAGTATCTTGTGGGTGCTCCCGACAAGGGTTCGAAGCTGTCGAACGGCGATATCATCAGCTTTGAGTGGGACGCGGACTGCAAGGAAAAGCTTGAGGACAAATACAGGATAAGGCTTGCCCTCGCTGATAAGGAGATCACGGTCAGCGGTCTGAGGGAAGCCGTGCGCTTTGACCCCTTCTACTTTCTCTGCCTTGATTATTCGGGAGTTGAACCCAACGGCGAGCTGATACTCAGCTGTGACAGGCTCCCCGTTAAAGACGTACCATTTACTGCTTCGCGGAGCAGCGGACTCAGCAGCGGCGATAAAGTAACAGTCCGCTTCGGAAGCGGCAGCGAGGACGAAATAAGGTCGGAATGTTTCTCGCAGGGATATATTCCACTGTGCTTTGAAAAGGAATATACCGTCAGCGGCGTACCCGTGTACGTGAAAAAGCTCAGTGATATCAGCAGGGCTTCGTATGAAAAAATGGACGTATTTGCCCGTGAGGAGCTGCAAAAGCTTGCCGATGGGTGGAAAGACAAAAAGCTTCTTGATACAGAGCTCCTCGGTGCGGAGCTTTACACTCCCGCTGAGAGCGATGCAAAATGGGGCAGGAACGCCCTGTGCTATGTCTATAAACTGTCTGCTGACATAAAGGGAGCGGAGAGCTCCAAAAGTGCAAAAAAGCAGGCCGATAATATTGAATACTATTATTTCACCTGCTTTATTGATGTTTTCACTCCCGATAGCGGAAAAGGGAGCTATCCTGCCGAAAGCGTAAAGCTGCCGAGCTATTCGCAGTTCTACGACTCCTTTTACGGCGACGCTTTTAAGGTCGGTGATGTGATATGCGAGGGCTGCAGAACTCTCGAAGATCTCCGCAGTACTATGAACGATTATTTTGAAAACAGTACCTGTGAAACAGATATTGAAGAAACAGGACAGGAGAGATAGCAGAATATTATACAAAAGCTTTTATAAACATTTAAGGGGGGATCTTTTTCAAAAGGATCCCCCCCGAGTAACAGCTGTAAGCTTTTATATACGTATCGTACTCAGTACGCCCGTTTTATATCAGAACTTGTATCCCAGTGACTTTATCCTCTCTGCCGAGTCGCTTATCTCAGCCCATGAATAGTCTATCATGTACTCGCCGTGGTAGGTATTGAATGCGGCGGTATCGCCTGCGAAAAGATCGTAGAGGTCGCAGTCCACAGCCTCCTTGTTCACGAGTATCTGGCGGTTCTGCTTGATTATGACGTTGTGGAAGCCTGCATTCTCGATATCCTTTATGAGGTCGGAAACGTACTGGGATATCTTCTTTGATGTGGGTCTGTCGAAGTCCTCGACTTCAAGAACGTCCGCCGCTATCTCCTTGCTGGTAACGGGATAGCCGCACTGGTCTATGAGATACGCGAATATTTCCTTGGAAATAGTCCTCGAAAACTTCAGGGGAGCATCGTCCTTGCCGAAAACACGGAAGTTCCCGAACGTGCGTATCTTCAGCTTGTCGCTGTTCTTGTCCTCGGGCTGTGTGGTATACCTGAAATTGTTGAACTCATTGCGGATATCCTCTTCCGTATAGGGCTTCATGATATATCCGCTCGGACGCATCTGTATAGCCGCAAAAGCGTACTCGGAATAGCTGGTGACGAATACTATATTGCACATGGGAGAGTGCTTTTTGAGCTCGATAGCCACCTGTATGCCCGACATCTGACCTATCCTGATATCAAGGAAGGCTGCGTCAAACGGCTCGGAGTTGTCATATTCCATGAACTGGGACGGTCTGCGGAAGGAAACTATCTCCGCTTCGGGGCAGACCTTATGCAGTGTATCTACAAGAAGCTGTAATGCGAAACGTTCATCATCAATTGCCAGAATTTTCATCGTGATTCTCCTTTGGGATAAGAATAGTACATTCCGTGCCCTCTTCGGGAGCGCTCTTTATTATGAGCATACCGCCGCATTCGTCGTAAAGGCGCTTGCGGACATTGGATATGCCTATATGGCTGCCGTCGAGGTCTTTCAGCGATTCAACGTCAAAGCCGCCGCCGTCATCTTTTATTACCACCTTGTGGTATTCCTCAGTCTCCACAGTGGATATGCTTACTGTGCCGCAGCCGCTCTCGGACCTGTTTATGCCGTGCTTTACGGCATTTTCCACCAGGGGCTGGACCGTGAGGACGGGGATAACGAAATCAATGTCTTTTATATCAAATATTATATCAAGATCATCACCGAAACGTATTTTTTCCAGTGAGAGATATACCTTTGTGTGCTCTATCTCTTCCCTTATGGGGACAAGGTTCTTGCGGCTCATCGCCTCAAGATTCTTTCTCAGAAACTTTGAAAAGTCTATGAGTGCCTTTTTTGCCTGTGAAGCGTCCTTGTCGCAGAGATAGGTTATGGAGGTGAGAGAATTGTACATAAAATGGGGCTGTATCTGCGATATCATGAGCATTCGCTTGCTTCGCTCAAGCTCAAGCTCGCTGGTATGGAGCTTTATCTTCATCTCGCTCTGATAGATGGCGACAAGGTAGAAATAATATATAATTACGTCAAGCGCAACTATCTCATCCATAAGGTCTTTGACTATGTACGCCGCTTCAAGGTAACATTCGGCAAGTGTCAGGAAAACGATGAATATTACCGTGACCCCCTTGCTAAGCTCTTTTTCCTTGATAAAGAGCACCGAGTATCTCATGAGCAGAAGAAGATATATCATACCCACAAAATAAGGCATCATCATCAGCGGTCCGTCAACGCAGTCAAGGTGCTTGTTGAAGCTGAATATTATACCCGGTTTTGCAAGATTTATTATCTCCGAGACGATGCATACCAGCTCGGGGATAAAGATTATATGCTTCTTCCGCACGGGAGCTATGAGGAGAAGCTCCACATAGGCTATCATGGGGAAGAGGATATGCTCGATAGCATTACGCAGGTAAAACATTGTCATTACCACGTCGTTGCGATAGTTTCGCTCGCTGTCGAAGCCCGACATCATGTACAGGTCTCTCAGCCCCGCATTTATGACTATAACCGTGAGCATGACCACAATGGCGATGACATGATCCGTACCGTGCGGGCGTTCCCTGCGGTTTTCGATGAGCATAATGATGATACCAAGTATAAGTGCAAAAGACAGTAAATTTAATTGCAGAAATTCCGAAATCAATTTCATCGAAAAGACACCTACTGAATCAAAATAAATATATAATAACATTATATCACATTCTGCACTGTTTGTAAAGCGAAAAACAAGCGTTTTTTGTGGGGAATTTCAAAAATATGATCCGAAAAAACCTGTTTCACAGTTACAAACATCGGAATATTGCTACAAAAATACATTTTTTGCCCTGAAAAATAAGTAATTTTTTTGTTGAACCATGTGGAACAGCCTATGATAGAATATATTTCGGGATATGATATGTATATATCGTGAATGTAGAAAGGGACTCAGACGCTGCAGTCGTGAAGGAACTGGGGGGAAACAGTGATGGCACGGCCGCATACCTGCCAAAACGGGCTGTGGTGTCTTCCTTCTCTACTTTGAGGTATGGTTTATCAGTAAATTCCGCGCTTTCAGCATATAAAAATGAAAGCGTTTTATAAAGAGATCATCTTCAGATGTCATATGTTTCATTGCTCAACATTTTCGCGCAGCCATAGCGGCTGCGTATTTTTTTGCCCTCACGGGCACAGGCAGTGCAAAAAGGGTGTGGATATGTTGTTTTTTCGGGAGTTTATGAGGAACTCCTGTTTTTGCCTTCTGCAAAATAGTATTCTCATTATATCCTATAGTGTCATAACGTGCAAAACGCCTTGACACCGTACATCTGAAATGATAAAATCAAGTTGAAAACAGGCACGGATAAGTCATTGGGAACAAAGCTCAGAAAATATAAAGATAAAACAGAAAGGAAAAAATACAATGAAAACAATGAAAAAAGCTCTGGCAGGTCTTTGTGCGCTCAGCATTTGTGCAGGCTGTTCTTCCGCTATAGGCACAACGGAAAACGGCATAGGCTCGGCAAATGCGGCAACATCGAGCATCGCCGACAAAATGGAATGGGGCACCCTCAGAATAGGCGGAGGCGGCTTCGTTTCGGGAATAGTTACAGGCAAGAAGGTAATGTATGCACGTACCGACGTCGGCGGCGCATACAAGTACAACTACGATACCGAGAGCTGGGAGCAGCTTTTCGGCTTCATCACTGACGCTGACCGCGGTCTCCTCAGCGTTGACGCTATGGCTGTGGACCCCACAGACGATGATACCGTATACTTCCTTTGCGGCTGCGCTTACTTCTCAAGCGAAAAGACCGTTATCTTCAAGACCACCGACGGCGGTAAGACCATGAAGGAGATCGACGTCACCAAGCTCATAAAGGTAATGGGCAACGGCGACGGACGTCAGTGCGGCGAGTCAATAGCAGTCGATCCCGACGATCCGAAGGTCATCTACGCAGGCGGTGACGTTACCTCCGACGAGAACTCAAAGTCCGCACTTATCAAGTCCACGGACGGCGGCGAGACATGGGCTCCCGTTATCGGATATGATGATCTCGGGCTCTTCAAGAATACCACAAAATGGCCCACATGGACCAACAATATCGCCCGCTGCACAGAAGAGGGCGCTTACAATAACCAGAACGGCGTTGCAAATATCGCCATAACAGGCGGAAAGGTATACGTCGGTACTTCCATAAAGGGAACTGCGAATGTCCATGTTGCAAGCACAAAGGACGACAAGTTCTCCGTGCTCAGCAAGGACCTCCCCACAGACGTATACCCCTCACGCATAAACCTTGACGCAAACGGCGACCTTCTCATCTCCTATATCGCAGGTCTTGCCTTTCTCGGCACATCGGGCGGAGCTTACCGTTACTCGCCAAAGACGGGAACAGTAACAAATATGCTCAGCGACGCAGGCTACGGCTCGGTATGGGCTGACCCCAAGAACCCCGACCACCTTATCGCAGGCACCTGCGGCAACTGGAAGGATCAGGAGTGGGAGCCGTGGACAGAGGAGCACGGTCCCGCATGGGGCGACCAGTATATGCGCTCATTTGACGGCGGCAAGACATGGGAGAACTTCACCCCGGGCAAGACCAAGGGCTGGGAGCAGCCTCTCATTTCCAACTACCTTCAGGACGGCGGCTACTCATGGATAAGAGACAAGGCTATCCATTGGTCGGGTACTGTAGTTACCGACCCGAGAAACTCCGACAGGATGTTCATTACCTCGGGCAACGGCGTGTTCATCTGCGAGAACCTCTGGAGCACCGATGAGGACAAGCTCCCCACATTCATATTCCACCCCGACGGAATAGAGGAAGTCGTTTCCCTTGACTTCGTAAGCACGGCGGACGGACTTGACCTCTCCGCTATCGGCGACTACGACGGCTTTGTACACGAGCAGGTGGACAAGATCGGAACACAGTATCAGCCGAATATGGGCTCTACCTCAGCTATCGCAGTCTGCCCTCAGAATACCGACGTATGGGCAAGAACTGCCAACGGTGACGGCAATAACACTGGCAGCGGCTACTATACCCTTGACCGTGGACAAACATGGAAGTCCTTCAAGCCTGCCTGCACAGGCGGAAAGCTCTCCATAACAGAGCTCTCAAAGGGCAAGTACAGAATAATCAACACCAGCACAACAGGAAGTGTTTCCTATACCGACGACTTCGGCGCAACATGGAAGACAAGCACGGGCATAAAGGCTACAAAGGGCGTTTATACCCTCGTTGACCCCAAGGACCCCAAGACCGTTTATGCTTCCGTACTCACACATAACGACTACTGGTCCTCCGACAATACCAAGACGGAGCCTACTCTTGAGGAGTCGCACTACGCCTTTGCAGTAAGCAATGACTACGGCGCTACATTTACTGAGACCACAGTTTGCAGGTACGATATGTGCGACCACACAGGCGACCTCGCTTACATCGGCAACGGCAGTATCGCTATGGCGGCAGGCTGGTACGGACTTCATATAATATCCGACGGCGGCAAGACCATCAAGAAGCTGGACAATGTTTTCTACGCAAAGTGCGTGGGCTACGGCGCTCCCGAAAAATCAGGCAGTCTGAATACCCTGTTCATCTACGGAAAGCCCGAGGAGTCCGACAAGGAAGGCATTTACCGCTCCACAGACGGCGGCACTTCATGGGTATGCATTAATACCGACCACCTCTACGGCGGCACAGGCAACGGAAACTACCTCGTAGGCGACCTTGACGAGTTCGGCAAGGTATATATGTCAACTGTCGGCTGCGGAATAGTCTACGGACAGCTCTCCGACGGAAAGCCGAAAACTCCGCCCACTACAACTGCTACAACAACGACAACTACTACGACCACAAAGCCCGTTACCACCACGACAACAACTTCCGCAACCACAACAACAGTTTCTTCAACTTCAACATCCACAACCCAGTCGGAGCAGAAACATGATGAGAACTATAAGGCAGGCGATGTAAACTGCGACGGTATGATAGATATGTCAGACGCCGTGCTCATCATGCAGGCTCTTGCAAATCCGAACAAGTACGGAGTTGACGGCAGGGACGAAAAGCGCATCACCGCTCAGGGAGTAAAGAACGCAGACGTAAGCGGCAATGACGGCATGACTACAGGCGACGCTGTGGTTATACAGAAGTATCTGCTCCACCTCGTTACGGAGCTTCCCGAAAAATAAAAAGAACGTCCCCTGCAAGTATGCAGGGGACGCTGTTTTTTGTTATAAAACCACAAGGCTTTCCAGTACTGCCTTGCTGTAGCGCCATTCGGGATAAATACGCTGCAAAAGCGCATAAAAGTCCTTACTGTGGTCGGGATGTACAAAGTGACAGAACTCGTGTGCGACTACCTGCTCTATACAGTGCCGCGGCGCTTCTATCAGGCGCCTGTTGAGCGTTATTATCTTCTTGTACGGGTGGCAGCTGCCCCAGCGCGATGTCATGGTACGCAGCTTGAGCTGAGGGAACATAAGGCTGTACTCCGAGAACTTCTCGTATACATCATGCATCACCTCAGTGAATATCTCCCTGCATATCTCGTCGAGCCACGCCGAAAAAAGCTTCTTCCTGCGCTCTTCGTTGTCCTTGTCCTTCACGTGGATATACAGATTCGAGCCATCCCTTTCGGAGTACTCCGATGTGTCCTGTACTACCTTTATCTCAACATCTGTGCCGAGAAGCTTTATCTTCTCGCCGCTGACATATTTCAGCTCTGTCCTTTCCGTTTTGGGACGTGTACGGAAATACTCTGTCGCGCGTCTGATATATCTGCTCCTGGAGCGTATGAAGCTCTCGATCTCACGTACAGAGACCCTGTTCGGTGCCGATACGTATATCGTGCAGTCGGGCTTTACGCGGAGATTGATGTTCTTGACATTCTTGCGCTCCAATATATAATCCTGTGCACCGTCAGACGTCAGAACGGTGTGTTTTTCTTTTACCCCTGCCATTTATTCTCCGTGAGTATATGTACCCTTTATATGGCCGCAGGCTATGATGTTGCCGCCGTTTTCGCCGTCCATTACCTTAAAAGCCTCAAGCAGCTTCGGATTTGTATTGTCAAAGCTTCCCTTGAGCTTTTCGGGAGCTTCCCTGAATGCAAATACCAGTATCTCGTAAACATGAGTGCCCTCGGGGGGATAAGGTCCCACATATTCGCTTGCGGGAGCCCAGCCTGCGGGAAGTGATGTTTCCTCGGCAAGAGACTTCCAGTGCATCCATGAACCCGAACCCGCACTGCCTGTATCTACCATATACACCCCATAGCAGGAAGCGCCATCAACGGGCTCCCATGAAAGCTGAGGGGAACGGTTGGTGCCGTTTTTCGTGTTTGTTATGTCACTGTCCCATACTCCGCCGTGAAGGTCGCCGGAGCTTACTTCAAAACTGTCAAGCCTGCTTATGTCGAGCTGGCTGTCATTACTTGCCGTGAGGGAATAAGCCCACTCCTCAGCCTCTGCTTCTGTGTCAGCCGTGTCGGCGGCAGCGGTCACAGTGGTCTGCGGCTTTTCGTATCCGTTATCGGTGCTGTTCTTTTCGGAGCAGCCGACGCTCAGACACAGTGCCGTTACAGCAAGCAGTGCTGCATTGATCTTGGTGTTTTTCATACTGCATCTCCTTTTGCAATAATTATTGGATCTGTTATGCGTATTTTTTAAGAGGGTATGTAAGGATTTCGGCAGTTTATTGACATACGGCGTTCACAATTGCTTATTATACCACAAACGCCCTGCCGCTTCCGACCGCCAAAAAGTTATTTACCCATTTAAGAAAGCTTGGTGAAAAATCTCTCGTGTGTCTCGAAGGTGTCTCCCGGCTTTATCTCGCGGTAGCCTGTCACATCTGCGGGGAGCTTGAGGTTCGGTGCGTCTATCATTGCTGTCATGGGCTCGGGGCAGAAGAAATGATTGAAGCCGCGGTCGTTCCAGATTATCCAGAAGCCGTACTCCTCGGATACCTCGTAGCATATCTTCTTGCCGCTGGTTATGTCCTCGGCAATTATGCCGTGGAAGTCCTCGCCGTCAAGCTTAGTGTACTCGCCGAAGTACATCTCGTTGTCAACTACCTGCAATACAGGGTGCTTTGAGCCGTTCCTGTACTCGAGGTCGTGCATATTCGGCACCTTAAGCTGCTCTGTGGGCAGACAGCGCTCGTTGAGCTCGCAGCGCTTTCCTATCGGCACTGTAAGGCGGATATCCTCTTCCTTTCCGCCGTCAGCGAAAGGTGCGCTGATAGTGGTATGCGAAGCAAGTGACATGGGGAGCACCTTTACTCCGTCAGTATTCAGGAAGCGGATATTCTGCTCAAGTCCCTGCTCGGACAGGGTAAATGTGTACTCTACAGTGAATCTTACGGGAAGATACTGGAAAAATTCGTCCTTTTCGTCGTACACGTATCTCGTCTTTACCCATGCACAGTTGTCATCAGAGCTGAACTCCAGCACCTCATGGGCTCTCTTGTGAAGGAAGCCGTGAATGTGGTTGTTGTAGGGCTCTTTCTCGTTTACGGGGAGCTGATACACAGCGTCTGAAGTTCTGAGCACTCCGTCCGCAAAGCGGTTGGGCAGGTAAAGTGTGGGAAGCCCCCATACCTCGGGCGACTTCTTGATAGCGTCGGCTGTATTCTTTGGATTGAAGCGGAAAAACTCGATACCGTTCTCGTTGTCGCGCAAACGTATGACATTCGAGCCTATCTCATTTGCCACCCATGCTTCATAGCCGCCTGCACTGAGCTTTACACAGGTAGTGCCCTTCCATTCAAATAGTTCTGCTGTGTTATTCATTTCTATCACAATCCTTTAAAAAATATGTTTTATCTCTTTTTTATCTGACTGAATGCAGCCAACTTATCAGTCCATTCTGTTTTCCATGTCGGTATACTCGCGCATGGGCGATATAGCCTTGTACGCGGGACGGATTATCTTGTTTGAGTTGATGAGCTCCTCTATCCTGTGTGCCGACCAGCCTGCGATCCTCGATGTCGCAAACAGCGGTGTGAACAGCTCATCGGGTATGCCTAGCATACGGTATACGAAACCGCTGTAGAAATCGACATTCGCACATACTCCCTTGTATATGCGGCGCTCCTCGGCTATGACCTCGGGAGCAAGACGCTCTACCAGCGAATACAGGGCGAATTCATCGTGTCTGCCCTTCTCGGAGCTGAGAGACTCGACAAAGCCCTTGAATACCTTGGCTCTCGGGTCGGACTGAGAATATACCGCGTGTCCCATGCCGTAGATAAGTCCCGAATGGTCAAAGGCTTCCTTGTGAAGCAGCCTGCGGAGGTAGTCCTTTACCTCTTCCTCGTCTTTCCAGTCCTTTACGCTCTCCTTCATATCGTCGAACATCATTGCTACCTTTATATTCGCGCCGCCGTGCTTCGGTCCTTTTAGCGAGCCGAGAGCTGCTGCGATAGCGGAATAGGTATCTGTTCCCGACGAGGATACAACGTGCACCGTGAATGTGGAGTTGTTTCCGCCGCCGTGCTCTGCGTGGAGAACCAGCGCAAGGTCGAGTATACGTGCCTCCAGCTCGGTATACTTCCTGTCCTCGCGGAGCATATACAGCAGATTTTCCGCTATGGAAAGCTCGGGCTTAGGACTGTGTATGAAAAGGCTGCCGCCGAGCCTTGCGTATTTGTAGGCGTGATATGCGTATACTGATATCACCGGGAAAAGGGTTATGAGCTCTATGCTCTGACGCAGTACGTTGGGTATTGATATATCGTTTGCCCTGTCGTCATAGGAATAAAGCGCAAGTACGCTCTTTGCAAGGGTGTTCATCATATTGTCCGTGGGAGCTTTCATGATAACGTCCCTCATGAAGTTCGACGGGAGCTCCCTGAACTCCGCAAGTATCCTGCGGAAATCCGTAAGCTCGCGCTCTGACGGCATCTTTCCGAAAAGAAGAAGATATACCGTTTCTTCGTATCCGAAACGCTTTTCCTTAATGAAACCCGAGACGATATCTTCTACATCTATCCCGCGGTAGTAAAGCTTGCCGTCTCCGTGATTGGGCATACCGTCGCCCATATCAAGAACTTTTATGGTGCTTATATTTGTAAGTCCCGCGACTACTCCGTTTCCGTTTATATCACGGAGTCCGCGTTTTACATCATACTGTGTATAAAGCTCGGGGGCTATCCTGTATCCCTCAAGTGACATATCCGCAAGCTGGATTATCTCGGGTGTAAGCTCTGAAAATTTGTATCTCATTGTATCGTCATCCCTTTCATTACTGCGTTTTTTACTGACAAAAGTATGTATTACAATTATACGTGATTTCGCCTATTTTGTCAAGTATAAACACTGCCGCAGCATTCTTGTGTGAACATTGATTAATATCTTGTAAATATTGCCTTTTTTCTCTTGAAAAAAACAGCGGAATATGTTAATATATATTTGTCGGTTCATGCCGATACATGATATTCAGGGTTACTTCCGCACTTTATGTGCCGAGGAAAGGAGATAAGATATTGGAATCAGTTAAGTACACCTGTCCGAACTGCTGTGCAGACCTTAAATTCGACCCGCAGCTGCAAAAGCTCTCCTGTGAGTACTGCCTCAGTTCGTTTTCGGTAGAAGAAATAAAAAAGCTCTGTGCCGCTACAGAAAACAGCATACCTCAGGAGGCTGTTCAGGTAAAGGAGGACTTCGAGAACCATACCCACCTGTACCGCTGCGACAGCTGCGGCGCCGAGATAATGGCTGACGACCAGCAGACGGCTACCTTCTGCTATTACTGCCACAACCCCGTTATCCTTGCAGGGAAAATGGGCGGCGAGTTCAAGCCCGATAAGGTCATCGGCTTCAAGCTCACAAGAGAAAACGCCATCGACGACTTCAAGAAATGGATAGGAAAGCGCCTGTTCGTTCCCAAGGACTTCAAATCCGAGCAGCAGCTTGAAAAGCTCACGGGACTTTATGTTCCCTTCTGGATAGCCGACTGCCATATCAACGTGGATTATTCCGCTACGGGCAAAAAGGTCCGCCACTGGACCTCGGGAAACTACAGGTATACCGAAACCAGCACATACCATATCGTCCGCAGAGGAAATCTTGTTACAAGAGGCGTTCCCGCTGACGGCGAGACCAAAATAGACGACCTCCTCATGGAGGCTATCGAGCCCTTTGACTACAATGACCTCAGGGACTTCTCCATGTCCTACCTCAGCGGCTTCTTCGCAGATAAGTACGACGTGGACAAGACACAGGTTTTCCCGAGGATACGCGAGCGCTCAACTCAGGCCTGCGCGTCCCTCATAAAGGAAAGCATCTCGGGCTATACCACCGTAACTCCCCTTGCTCAGAACTACAATATATCACAGACCGACTGGAAGTATACCATGCTCCCCGTATGGTTCATGTCCTATATGTACAGGGGCAAGGTGTATGAATTTGCTATCAACGGTCAGACAGGCAAGCTTGCAGGAACTCCGCCGCTGTCAAAGCCGAAGCTGGCGCTTTTCAGCGGTATCATAGGCGCTGCTGTGGCACTTGCGGGCATGGTGATAGGAGGTGTCTTCACCTTATGAAAAAAGCAGGTTCAGCTCTTACTGTCTTTATCACCATTGTGGCAGTTATCGTGGGATTATTCCTCTTCGATACATTTGTCGCAAACCTCGGCTCTAAAAATCTGTATCAGAGCTTTTCCGAGGATGACATTTCAAAGTCGGGCATTGTCGACGAGCACGGGCTCTTTTCAAGCGATCAGTCCCTGCTGAGAGAGCTTGAAAGCGAGATACAGGAATGTGCAAGGAACAACAATATGAATATCCTTGTATTCCTCCCAGACAGCAGCAGAAGCCACTACAGCGACAGTCAGACAGAATATTTCACAACAAAAGAGTATAATGAGGTTTTCGGCGAGAATACCGACGGTGTACTGTACTACCTTGACATATCGGGAAAAAGCCCCGCATACGACGATATCGCCACAAGCGCAAGGGCAAATCTCGTATTCACGGACTCGGTATGCGACAGCATATTCAGTAATCTCGACGCATATCTCCCCTCTTCAAGCTCCTCGGAGCCTCTCGATCCAAAGAAGATAGGCGAGGCTATCTCCAAATTCTGCTTCTATGTTGACTATTACAATACAGGCAGGACAAGGCAGAGCTATTACTATGTCTCGGACGCCGATCCAAAGGTTTACGTTTATACGAAAAACGGCGAGACATATGTTACAAAAAGCGCTCCCCCCGAGAAGAAATGGCCCGTGCTTATCATTTCGGAGCTTATGGGAGCTCTGGTATCGCTTATCATCTACCTTGTATCGAAGCATAATTACAAGTTCAAGAGCAAGACCAATCCGAGGATATATCTCTCGGGCGATGCTATAAACCTCACTCAGAATGCGGATATATTCCAGGGAACTCATACCACCAAGACAAGGATAGAAAGCAGCTCCGGCGGAAGCAGCAGGGGCGGCGGCTATCACGGAGGCGGAGGCGGCCATCACGGCGGCAGCGTCGGTCATCACGGTCACCACAGATAAACAGAAATATCAAAAAAATATGCCCGAAAGCAGCTGCATAAACTGCTTTCGGGCTTTTGCTCTTATTTTATGCCGTCAACGAAGTTCTTTATAGTCTTTGCAACTTCGTCGGGCTTCTGTTCGTAGATGAAGTGGCTGCCTGCAATGTTTATCTCCTTGCAGCTGCCCAGCTTATTGATGTACTCTGTTCTCTTTTTGTAGTAGTCCTGAAGTTCTTTTGCCTTCTCATCCTCGAACCTTTCCTGCGCCTCGGCTTCATCCACCTCTCCGTAACTATACATAAGATAATCCCTTACATCGTCGATAGTCTGATAGTTTGTGGAAATATATATCTTCGGGATATCGTTGGACTTTATGGAAGCCCATGCTGTTTTCATATTCTTGTTGTAGTTCTTTAACTCGCTGTTGAAAGACTTTGAAAAGCTTGTGGGGTTTATTTCAAACATTGCATTTGCGTACTTTTCATATTCATCGGAGTCATCGCTCCTGAACATGACATCATTAAGGACTTTTGACACGCCTGCTCTCTGTAAGAATTTAGCTATATGGAAAGCCGCTCCCGAGATATTCTCGTTTATTTCTTCCTCCGGAACTTCGGGATATGCGTCGTTTACCGTATCAAGGAAGATAACACCCGATACCTCGTCAGGGTAGGTGTTCTCCCAGTAGGTGCCGTAAATTCCGCTGAGGGAATGGGGCATAAGTATATAGGGAGCTTCCACGCCTGCGTTTTTAAGTGCGGTACGTGTACTTTCCACGATGTATTCCGTTGTTATCTCATGGTCTGTCTCCTCGCAGAGACCGTATCCCGGACGGGTAACTACCACAAGGCTTATATCATCGCTGAGGTGCTCCGAGAACTTCTTCATATTCACGGTGAACTCGGCATCTCCGCTGCCCGGCATGACTACTATCTTGTTCTTGCCATCGCCATAGATGTTGATGTTCATATTGTAATCCCCTGCGGAATAAAGGTGGCTGTAGCCGCCGTCCTCAAGGAGCTTCCTGTCCTTTTTCTGCGCGGACTTCTGATAAAAGAAGCATACTATAAGCGCGATAACTATAAGTATGAGCAGTACAAGCAGTATCCTGCCTATGACCTTGAATATTTTTTTGATTACTTCCATAAAAATCATCCTCCGCTTTTCTCATATCCTTGCTGTGCCTTTTTCGGAAACACAGCATATACATTATAGCACAAAGGCAGGAGATATGTCAAATAAAAAGGCGGATCATTAAGCTCTTGCGGGCTGATGCGGGCATCAGCCCCTACACTGCTAAAAAAGCTCCTGACTAATGTCAGGAGCTTTTGAAATCATGCGTTCATGCCGAGGTCGATAGCCTTGAAGTTGTTGGGGATAAGTGCTGCCTTCTTTGGCGGTACGACTTTCTCGATAGCCTTCTGCATAGTCTCAAGTGAGCAGATGTTTGTCTCCTTGAGGAGCTTGCCGAGAAGGATGATGTTTGAACCGCCCTTGAGCTCGTTGTCGTCTGCCATCTGCTGTGAGGGGATACCGAAGAGCTCGATATCTGTCCTGTCTGTCTCGGGCTCGATCATGGTGCTGTCGAAGAACACCTTGCCGCCGGGACGTACACAGCTTACGAACTTGTCGAATGAAGGCTGGTTCATAGCGATGAGAAGATGAGGTGTGAGTACGAGAGGTGAACCGATAGGCTCATCGGAAATAGTAACTGAACAGTTGCAGGTACCGCCTCTCATCTCGGGTCCGTACGAAGGGAGCCATGAAAGCTCCTTATTGTCCATAAGTCCGCAGTAAGCAAGTATCTTTCCTGCGAAAAGGATACCCTGTCCGCCGAAGCCAGCGAGGAGTATTTCTGTGGTTGCCATTACTCATTACCTCCTTCTGTCTTTGGGAATACTCCCTCTTCTACGTCCTTGTAAACGCCGAGAGGATAGTATGGGATCATTTCGTCCTGAAGTCTCTTGATAGCGTCAAGAGGAGCAAGTCCCCAGTTTGTAGGGCAGGTGGAAAGCACCTCTACGATAGAGAAGCCCTTGCCTGCCTTCTGGTTCTCGAATGCCTTGCGGATAGCCTTCTTTGCAGCCTTGATATGGGGAACGCTGTCAACTGCAACACGCTCTGCATATGCAGTACCTGTGAGCTGTGAGAGCATCTCGCATACCTTTACGGGGTAGCCTGCAAGCTCGGGGCTTCTTCCGAAAGGTGTTGTCTGTGTTACCTGTCCCGGAAGTGTTGTAGGAGCCATCTGACCGCCTGTCATTCCGTAGATAGTGTTGTTGATGAAGATAACGACGATATTCTCGCCTCTTGTTGCAACGTGTACAGTCTCTGCTGTACCGATGGCAGCAAGGTCGCCGTCGCCCTGATATGTGAATACGAACTTATCAGGGTTCGTGCGCTTAACGCCGGTTGCAACAGCAGGTGCACGTCCGTGTGCAGCCTCGATCATATCGCAGTTGAAGTAATCATATGCCATAACGGAGCAGCCAACAGGACATACTCCTATAGTATCGCCCTCGATACCCATTTCGTCGATGACTTCACAGAGTATTCTGTGTACTATACCGTGTGTACAGCCGGGGCAGTAATGTGTAGGAACGTCGATGAGCGACTTTGGTCTTTCAAATACTACAGCCATCAGAGGGCACCTCCCATTCTCTTGATCTCGCCCAGCACCTCAGCAGGTGAAGGGATAACGCCGCCTGTTCTTCCGAAGAACTCAACAGGCTTTGAGCAGTTGATAGCGAGCTTGATATCCTCTATCATCTGTCCCATTGACATCTCTACGCTGAGAAGCTTCTTTGCGCTCTTTGCAGCCTCGTTGATCTCCTTTACGGGGAAGGGCCATAATGTCTTGGGACGGAAGAGACCAGCCTTGATGCCCTGTGCTCTTGCGTCGTTTACGGCAGACTTTGCAACTCTTGCCGTTGCGCCGAATGCACATACGAGTATATCGCAGTCCTCTGTGAGGTAAAGCTCTGCCTCTGTCTCTGTTTCCTTGATTATCTCGTATCTCTTGTAGCGCTCAAGGATAGAATTTTCAAGCTCATCGGGCTTGAGGTAGAGTGAGTTGATTATATGATGCTCTCTCTTCATCTTATGGCCGTTTGCAGCCCAGCTGCTCTTGTCATAGGCCTCGGGATTGATCTCGGGGAATGTAACAGGCTCCATCATCTGTCCGAGGAGTCCGTCTGCAAGGATCATTGCAGGCATACGATACTTGTCGGCGCGGTCGAAAGCCTTTACTACATAGTCTACCATTTCCTGTACTGATGCGGGAGCATATACGAGAAGCTGAAAGTCGCCGTGACCCAGTGCCTTTGTAGCCTGCCAGTAGTCAGCCTGTGATGGCTGGATACCGCCCAGACCCGGGCCGCCTCTCTCTACGTTGATGATAACAGCAGGAAGATCTGAGCCTGCTATGTATGATACGCCCTCGCTCTTCAGTGAGATTCCGGGTGATGATGATGATGTCATTGCACGGACGCCTGTGGAAGCAGCTCCGAGTACCATGTTGATAGCAGCGATCTCGGACTCTGCCTGTAAGAATACGCCGCCTGCCTTATGCATACGCTTTGCCATATAAGCGGCAAGCTCTGTCTGAGGAGTGATAGGATATCCGAAGAAACATTTACAGCCTGCTCTGATAGCAGCCTCTGCCAGCGCCTCGTTACCCTTCATAAGATTTCTTTCCAAAGCTAAACAGCTCCTTTCAACGAATATAGATTATTTTTCAATAACGATAGCGCAGTCGGGGCACATAGTTGCACACATTGCACAGCTTATGCACGCTGACTGATCGGTACATTCTGCGTAAAAATATCCCTTCTTGTTACGCTTTTCCTTCTGAAGTGCAACGATCTTCTTGGGACAGGCAGCTGTACACAGACCGCAGCCCTTGCAGCGCTCGGTAATAACTGTCATTTTAGCCATACACTTTTTCTCCTTTCAATCAATTCATAATTCACAATTCATAATTCATAATTTATGCGTCTTGTGAACTGATCGGCATTTCCGAACATATCCCAACAATTATGCATTATGCATTATGAATTATGCATTTTTATCATCAGCCCCATACGGGCTTTACGTATATCTTTGCAGGGAATACGTCGGGCTTGTCTGAAAGCTCCGCGATATCCTCGGGATATACGGTATATATGACGGGAAGTCCCGTTATACGCGAGGTCTCCTCAGCAAAGGGACGTGACTGCTCGATTATATCAAGCGTTGTCTCGCAGCCGAGGTTGGTATTGTTGACTATAGCCGTATGCTTCATACGTGCCGCAGCCTCTATCTCATACATCAGCTTAGTTACTTCCTCGGCGGTATTTGTGAGGTAGCGGCGCTGATTGATGACGTAGTACATCTCTATGCTGTCCCTGAACTGCTCAAGGGCTTCCGCATAGCGTCCGAGAGCGACAGCTCCCGCATCGTCGCCGCCCACGTCGATTATAAGGCAGTCCTCGTCGGTGGCAAGCTCCACAACGTCGAACTGTATGGACGGTATATCAAGGTTGCTCCTTGCAAAGTCGGGAGCGATGAGCCTTATTCCCTTTTCCTCGAAAAGGTCCCTGAAATCGGCAGTCCTGAAATAGGGGTTTACTATGTCAAGATCGACTATGGCTGCGGACTTGCCCTCAGCTGCGGCTTTTACCGCAAGATTTACGGAGAAATTGGTCTTTCCGCTGCCGTAATGACCTGTGATTATCTTAATATTCTTCATAAATATCCTCTTGAATTCTTTGTGAAAAATCCTACAACTTATATTATATCACTTTAAACCGTCAATTGCAAGTAGTATTTTTTTCCTCAGACAAAGTTGTACACGTGTTAAGATTATTTTTCGATAAACCGTTTGCCTGCAGGACTGATGTTCACATCAGCCCCTGCATGATAAAGAAATCCCCCGACTTCATGTCGGGGGAAGTTATACGCTTATTACTCAGCGTCTGTATTCTTTTCGATATAGTTTACGATGTCTCCTACTGTCTTGATCTCCTCTACAGCCTCATCGGGGATAGAAAGATCAAACTCGTCCTCGATAGTTGTGATAAGGTCAACAACGTCGAGAGAATCAGCTCCGAGATCGTCCTGAATGTTTGAATCAAGGTTTACTTCGTCTGCCTCCACACTGAGCTGTTCTGCAATAATATCTTTGAGTTTTTCAAAAATCATTATTTGGTCCTCCATTTTT
>NZ_CAMKRR010000040.1 GCF_946415235.1 uncultured Ruminococcus sp.
TTATTATACACCAGATTCCTTCTTTGAGGAATACGTCCTTTATTTGACGCTTACGAATGAGCCGGACATATGCCCGACTCATTCTGTTTTTATCCAGTATAACGCCTGACCTGTATGTGTACAGGATCTATCTGCCTGAGTTATGCTGCTTCAACTAACAAAACTTTATGCAATAATAAAGCGAGTGTCTTTCAATATTTAGCCGTCAAAGATATCAATATTATTAAAGTTCATTCTTTACACTATTGTATTGGGTTAAATAAATAAGCGTTCCCTCACTCAGAAGAAACGCCTATTTACAGCTATTTGTACTGGTGAAGCATAGGGGATTCGAAGAGACCCAAAGCACTTTTTGTAATTTGTGCTATTTCGAGTAATTGCCTGTATTTCGCCGTTTCAGAGCAATTCGTTTAATTTCATTTTTACTGATTTTTAGTGTTTTTTTGCCACAATAAGTAACAAATAAAGAACAAAAATCTAAAGCAGCGTACCTTTCCAATATTTTTTCGCAATTCAATAAATCCTATAAAGTTTGACTGCCATTTCTGATCTATTGTCATTGTTAAGGTCAAAATCCTTGCTGTGACTGATTCTTATGTCATGGAGCAGGGGATAATCTTATAGAATGCATTTCAGAATCATGAAGCATTTCTGACATCAGATTCTTCGTTCTCCTCTGTTTTATCATCAATGAGCGTACGTATAAAGTCGCTGACGGTCCTGTACCCAAGTTCATGAGCACGTTTCATAAAACGTTCATGTTCTTCTTCCGTTACACGTACACGGATAAGACAGTTTTTTATAACGTCAGGATCATTCTTCGTAATCATTTTTACCTCCTTTCGTGATTACTTGCGTCTTGTTACGTATTAATAATGATTCTTGCCATTTTTGTCGGTTTGGTTTGCCTGAATCTATCAGGGTCAGACAGATAATAGATTATTTTCTGAACAGCATATCATCTGCACGATGCTCTTTCAAATCGTTCCAGAACAAACGATTTCCTTCAAGTGTAAACTCGGCTGAACCGTCAGTATACTCGACCGTTCGTTTCGGCTCTGACTCTGCATTTTCGTACTCAACACCGGTCTTTATACCGTTCCCGTCACATATAAGCCTGTCTTCAACAAATATCAGCGGATAATCCCATTCTGCATAGCTTGCAGCGCTGCTTGACCAGGTTATAAGCGCATGGAATATGCCTTCACCCTTATTCTCACATTTGTGGCAATGTGCAATTCGAACTTTAACTCCTGCTTTTTTAGCCGAATATAGTATTGTTCTCCAGCATCGTTCCAATACCATCGATACATCTTAATCTGATGTACTCACTTACAGACTTACAGCCAGCTTCTCTGGCTTTTCTTTTGAACAGTTCAACTTCTGCCTCCGTAACCCGGAGGCGTATTACTGTTGAACGTACGGTGGATGGGTCAGGAGTTTTGGTTCTCATTGATTTTGGCCTCCTTTTTGGGCATAAGGAATTTTAAACCTTCTCGAAGAAAGTATCCGGATATTCAGATACGCCATCTTAAACATGTTTACAGTTCTCTCTTTTTTTCTGCAAATACTTTCCGAGCGTAAATAGTAGTCTATAATCGCTGATAACTAATGCGGCAAAACTTAAGACTGTAATAATAATAGGAATAGCCCCCGATAAACACGCCATTATTGCTGATAATGTCAATAAACTCAACTGAAATATAAACTTTGTTTTATTTAAGTCTATTTCGATAAGACGGCGAACATTCACTATTCTGATTATCATTACAACAAAATAACTCACAACAGTTGCTATTGCCGCACCAATTCCACCCAATACAGGAATCAGAATAAAGTTTAAAACTACATTGCTGACAGCACCAATAAGCGTTGAAATCATTAACATTTTATTGCTTTTTAACGCATTATAAAAAGTACCAAAATATGTTGTTATGCAGCCAAAAGTAGCCGCTAAAAGCAGTAATGGAACATATTTCCAGGCATCGTAGAAGTCAGCTCGTAGCAAAATCATACACAATAATTTATTGACAATCAACAAGCCACCACATACCAGCACACAGACATATGTGTACCCTCTAAGTATATTTGAAAAAAAGGATTTATTATCTTTTGAATTAATCTCAATAGCTGTGGAGTATTGCCAAGCCTGTTGAAAAATAGATGTCACAAGGTTGATCATCGCCGGGAGTTTACTTGCTGCGGTATATAATCCGGTAATGCCAGATCCCCAGAAAAAGAGTACTATATATCTATCTGATAAACTATTAACCCACCATGATAGCATATTTGGTATGCTTGGTATACTATATTTCAACATTTCTTCTAGCAGTGCTCTATCAAACTGCCTAAAGCCGAAATGCTTAAATTCTTTTGAAATAATAAAAGCAATCAGGCCGCTTACTCCATATCCTATTGAAAAAGATGTCAAATAAGCAGCGATACCACCCTTGAACCAAACCAATAGTATTATATTCGAAAAAACTAATAGCAAAGAGTTTAACACACCATATAATGCATATCTTTTTACATGTCCTAATCCACGGGCAAATTGAGTAGTAACCTTGTAGAAAGACGTGGCAACAAATAACAGAAGGAAATGCAGAGCATAGTCATACCCAACTACATAGAACCATACAAAGCTACCAATTCCAACAACAATGTCGCCTATAAGCATTATGCAAAGAGAATTGACTAGCAGAGCACTATGATTAGCATCTTCATCGATTGAAAATCTATATAAAGCCTCAACGATACAAAGCGAAGCCAAAGGCAATACTATTTCAATAGTATTGTTCAATAGCTCAGCTACTCCATATTGAGCCGTTGTTAAAACAGATGTATATAACGGCATCAAAAAAAAAGCTATTAATTTTACGAGGATATTCCCGATAGCAAATATAGCAGTGTTAGATGCTAGGATTTTATATTTGGAATTCATCTTTATATTTTAAATTGTCCTTTCCAAGACTCAATCTTACTGAAATCTATTCCAGTAATGACAGTTGACCAGTTCGCATTAATCTTTTTATCCAGTTCTGATGAGATATCTTCTCTCTTTATACATTCAAAAGAATAATCAGCGCTCATCCTTTCCGCCCTGTAATCAATAGATATAATAATGCTCCTGCACTTATGCTGTAACGCAAATATTCCTCCATGCAAACGATTGCCTACATAGTCAACTCCTTCACCAGAGAGAACCATATCATAACCCTCAATAGTTGGAGAAATCACCCTGATTTTTTTTAAGTCATAAATAGTCGATAGATACTCAAGATCCTTGATACATTGTGGCCAGAACAATACTTGATCATAATTTCGACATAATATATCAATCATTAGTTTATCATTTTTTTGATCTTTTTCATAATATGTAAGCGTAAAAACCACTGTATTTCCTTTTCTTTTAGGTATGCTTTGGCAATGCTCGGGTGTAAGCCCCCACAATGTAGGACAACCCGTGTTTTCCGCCTTAAACCCCAATTTCTCTAAAAATTCCTTGGTCTTATTATCTCTTACGCTATGCGTAAAGTCGTGATTTAAAACCTTATCATATAGTATTCTTGTATAAATATTGGCTTTTTGGCTATTTATGCCAATTCCAGCACCAAGACATATTGTACCACCAACAAGTCCACAATTAATTATGTTAATGTTCCACGTTGGAAGCGGTCGCAACATATTTGTATACAAGGCATTGGTTCCACACAAAAACTTGTAGTCCGCATTCTTAAAAACACTTAGTTTATCTTTATATAGGAATGACTGAAACGTTGTATACATTGGAGTGTGGGTAGCTAATCTCATGACGTAGTTTCTCTCAAAAAGCTCTTTCCAGTTCTTTTTGATTGAAATATTAATAATATCATCACCCTGATTTAAGGATCCAACTGAAGTATCAAGTAAAAGGATATTTCTCATACACGCACCCCATCTTTTTTGATTATCCTTGCCGGTACGCCTATTACTACGCAATTATCCGGGATATCTTTAACAACTACAGCTCCAGCCCCTATTTGAACATTATTTCCAACAATGACCGGCCCAATCACTGCTGCCCCTGCACCAATCATCACGTTGTTTCCAATACAAGGAAGTTTTGTTAAGCCGCTTCTACCACCTATGGTAACATTTTGTTCAAACTTGCAATTGTCCCCTATTATTGCATATGGATGTATTACAATCCCAAGCGCATGATGCGGGAATTCACAATTTTTTCCAATTTGAGTTTTGTATGGTATATCGCACGCAAAGATGACTCGCATTAATCCTCTAATTATAAAAGGGACCACGGGAATGTGATGATGCCAAAGCCAATTTGCTGTTTTATAAGAAGCATATACAGGATCAATTTTTTTCATATATTTGTCCTCTTTTCTTATTTCAATAATTATAAAATGAGAATGGGAATATTCCGGACCACTCTGGTCTATATATTAGAGAAACCGTTAAATACCCAAAAGACATAATAAAAACAATGCCATAAATAATGGATCTATTTGATCTATCAGAAACAGCTTCAATAGCGTTTACAATAGCAACGATGAACCCTATGCACACATATTTTTCAATTCTGTCATACATATTAAAACCAATAGTTGCAATAGAAATCACACAATCTAAAAGGAGTATTTTATTGAACACATTTGCAGTATCAGTATCAGTTTCATTCTCTCTAGTATTCGATAACCCCCCCCCATTTACCAATAGTAACAGTCCAACACTTATTATCCTAATTCCACATAAGGCAATACTTGCAATACGTACCCCACCTTCGCTATACATTGAATCTGTCAAATAGTGCGATAAGTATGGGAAATAACCTTTGAGGCCGTTAACACCATAGTTTAAAGCGACTAAAAAAACTATTGCTACGACGCTCCATTTGAAAATATCGCCCTTTTTAGTAAAGTCTATTTTGGGAATAATCACTAATGCCAATAAAACTATAGACATCATATGGAAAGTAGATGCAAGCATTATTAATAAAACATATCTGATGTATTGTTTCCTTTCCAAGAATGGAATCGCAATCAAAAAAAATGCTATGGCTATGCACTGCCGCTCAATATTCATCACGTTGTAATACATACCAAAAGAGAAAAACAGAATTATAGCTTTTTTAAATGAAGTAGAATATTTATTTACAAACCATATAGAAGCCCCTATGTATACACCAGAATTAATAGCCAAAATCCATTGAAAATTGGTTGTAACTCTCGAAACAATATAATTATAAATAATATACCCTGCTTCATATCTAGATACAGTTAAAGCCGTAGTCAGTGATTGCTGGTCAGAAATCAGTCGAAAGATTCTATAATACTCTTGAGTATCGTTTCCCACTTCAAGGCTTCTGAATGCAGCAAACACATAAAACAGAAAGAACAAACCAATATACATGTACTTGCTCTTTTTTTTATGTAGGCATCCTAAATATGTAATTGAGCACATTAAAATTAAAATCAAAAAATGTATCCACATGACTACTTTTTACTCATTTCTTGATATTTTTCAACCAACTTAACTGCTTCTTTCTGAACAGAAAACCCTTTTTCTTCAATTATATGTTTCGCTTGCAAGCGTTCACTATCACTAACATTTAGAAGTTTAACCGCGCATTTAGCCCACTCAGCTGGTTCTTTATTCAATGAAATATAAGCGTACTTAATAAGACCAACTTCTCTTGTAATCGTGTCAGACATAAGTATAGGCAAGCCGTTACTCTGTGCCTCTACACCTACCATTGGCAATCCCTCATATAAAGACGGAAGAATCAAACAATCCATAGCAGAATAATATCGTTCTACATCTAACCTTTTTCCACAAAAAAGAACTTTGTCTTTCAGTCCTAGCTTTTTAACTTTATTCAATATGTCTTCTCTTAACGGTCCATCCCCGATTAGCAATAGGACTGAATTTGGCAATATGGTTGAGATTTCTTTGAAAACCTCAATTAGGAAGGAATGGTTTTTTTGCCGATTAAAATTTCCAACATGTCCAAAAACAACTTTATTTTCTATGGCTAATTCTTTGCGCAAAGATTTTCTAACACCAATATTAAAACCATATCTATTTATATCAATTGCATTATTAACAACTATAAAACTACTGTTTTTCCCATACAAGAACTCACCCGCTGCTTTTGAACAAGCAAAAGCATAATCAATATGTCTATTAAGATGGAAACACACTATTTTATTTCTAATACCATTTAGTTTTTTATCTGACCATTGCGTAGCATGACTATGAACAATTATGTTCTTGATTCCACATTGTCTTAAAGTTCGATAAATGAACTGAACTACAAAAGGATCATGAATGTGAACCGTATCATATTCGTGCTGTTCCACTAAGAGTGCTTTTAATTGCCTATTAAAACTAATAAACCTCTTGAAATTTGGGACAAAGAAAGCTTTCCCTCCTAATAGTTCAATTTCCTCTTCATATGTCTTATAATTCAAACCAGGTTTCAGGAAATATAAGAAATCGAATTGAACCTTTTCTCTATCTATGTTCCTGTAATAGTTCATAAGCACGCTCATGACTCCACTATTTATATATATTGTTGAATTAATATGTAAAACTCTCATCACATACCTCGTACTTAATAGTTTTTGATATTGAATGGTTCAAATTCTTTTTTCATAGTTACTCTTTTTGAAGAAACCATACCACATGTTCCAGCAGGCATACCACAGAGCAACTGCGCTTGGCTTTTCATCGCACATATGAAATAAATCATAGTGACTGCGAAGTTTTTTACTTATCTTATCGTGACTGATGCTTTTCTTCCTAATTCGGTACTTAGCAAGATTTTTCTTCAACAGATAGCATTGCGTATCCGGATCTTTCTTAAACAGCTGAAGTCTAATTGCATAGTCATTATTCTTCTTGATATCTTTGATTTGAATCAATCCGAAATGCTTCGCATTATACATCATGGTAAGCTGTCCTATGTAATCATAATTATACATTCTTCTCTTATTTACCATCTTTGGACCGCTAACATAAATATTCAACGGATTTCCTTCTTCATCAATCTTTTCGTACTCATGATAGGAGAAAGCAAAGTTATGTTTCTTCATGAACTTGATCTGCCACATAAGCTTATCTGGTGTCCAGAGATCATCAGAATCGAGGAAAGCAATCCATTCGCCTTGTGCCTCACGCATTGCACGATTTCGTGTTAATGCAGCACCACTGTTTTTCTCATTCTTGAAATACTTGACACGCTTATCCGCTAAAAATGGCTTGACAACTTCATCTGTATTATCAGTTGAGCAGTCATCAACAATAAGTAATTCCCAATTTTTGTATGTCTGGTCAATCACACACTGAATAGACTCCGCTATGAAATTAGCCGTATTCCATGACGGCATTATTATTGAGACTAATCCATCAATCATTAATCTTCTCCTTAGTTATAATCTTTTCCTAATACAGCTGCTACAGTACGGAACATTGTAAGAATCTCTCTAAGGAACCTAAATCTCCTAACAGACTCTAAATTCCACACCATTTTTGCTGGTAATACATCTTCCATATATGCTTTATCAACATCTTCAGCTGCAGTAAGCAGCTTATATTCATCCTTATACCTTATACTTGCTTCCGAAGTAATCCCAGCAGGCATAAGTAATGTTGCCATGAATTCCGGTTGGTACTGCTCGACATATTTAACTGCTTCTGGTCTTGTTCCAACAAAACTCATAGTACCTTCAAGCACGTCAACCAACTGCGGAAGTTCGTCAAGTCGAAGGTTTCTCAGTTTTTTTCCTACATTAGTAATACGGCTGTCACCACTTACAGTGACAGCCGTTCCTATCTTATCTGCATTGCTAACCATTGTTCGGAATTTATGTATCTTGAACTTTTTTCCGTATGTAGTTATCCTTTCCTGCCTATAAAAAACAGGTCCGGAAGAATCAAGCTTTATGCAAATAGCGATTATCGCCATTGGTATCAACGTAACCACCAAAAGAATCAGAGCAACTGTAAAATCAAAAATACGTTTTAATATTAATTGAAATCGTTTCTTTTTTAAAATATCATAGTACGGTTTTACTTCAGGAAGCCTCATACTGCCTGGTAAATCTTCCCATTTACGCCACATAATACATTCTCCTTAAGAATTTTAGTATAGTTTTCAATAACAAACCTAACTTGTTCATTTGTAAGAGAAGTATGTAGCGGTAATGTGATCTCATTAGCAAATTGAGCATAAGCGTTCGGGAAATCGGAAATATCAAAACCGAGCTTCTTATATCCAGTCATCATAGGCAATGGCTTATAGTGTACATTAGTTGCAATACCTTGCTCTGCCATTTTAACAATAATATCGTTTCTTTGCTCTATAGATATATCAGGTATCCTTGTTAAATAAAGATGACCTGAAGAAATATGATTTTCGGTAACATGAGATAGGGTATCCAATCCAAGAGGTATAACTGCTTCATTATACATTCTTATTATCTCATGACGTCTTCTGAGCATTTGCGGATATCTTTCAATTTGTTTAAGACCGATAGCGCCTACGACATCGGTCATATTACACTTAAACCAAGGACCAACAATATCGTATTCCCAGGATCCAAGCTTGTACTTCGAAAAAGCATCCTTGCTCTGACCGTGAAGACTAAAGAGCTGCAACTGATGATATATTTCCTCATCACTAATTCCTTCAATCGGCCTCCATGTAAGAGCACCGCCTTCAGCAGTTGTAAGGTTTTTTACTGCATGAAAAGAGAATGATGAAAAGTCAGCGATATTTCCAATTTTAACGCCATTTCTTATCGCTCCGAATGCATGAGCTGTATCGGCGCATATTGCAACTCTGCCAATAGCTTCCTGCATCTTATTAGCAGGACGGAACAAGGCTTTCTTACGTTCAACGATATCAAACAAACGATCATAATTACATGGAACTCCGCCAAGATCCACAGGGATAATTGCCTTGGTTTTTTCTGTGATAGCCTTTTCCACAGCATCATAGCTTATATGGAAACTGTCGGGATCAGTATCAACAAAAACAAGCTTCGCCCCAACGTGGCAAACCACGGAAGCCGAAGCCGTATACGTATAGGCGCACGTAATGACTTCGTCTCCTTCACCTATGCCTAAAAGGCGCAGAGCCATTTCTGCGCAGGCGGTCTGTGAATTGAGACAACAAGCCTTATTCACTCCTATATAATCTTCAATTCTTTTTTCCAGTTCTTTTACGCGGGGACCTGTTGTGATCCAGCCTGAACGTAATGCCTCTGCTACTTCTGCAATCTCAGCCTCAGTGATGTCAGGTGGTGAAAATGGAATTTTCATAAATATACCCCCTAATTATAGTTTAGATTAGTCTTCACATAAAAACTGCAATTAAATACTAAAATTTGTTTTTTACCCCGATGAATGTTTCCCTAAAGCACCACTATATCACAATTTCATAAAATACGATACTTAACGAATAATACCAAATACAGAAAAGGAATTAATGCTTATAATTAACTCATTTTGTATATTGCAAGTATATTATTACAAGCTGTATTATTCATACCCCGTTTTTTGTCAAAATTTGACAGAAGAAATTAAACATATTATATCATTGATGTGGCTACATGTCAATTAGTATAGAAGCTTTTTGTGTATGACACCAAATATAGTGGGAAATGGAAGTTTGAGATTTATATATTTTATCCACTTAGATTTTCAGAACGTAATTTATTGATTATACATTACAAATTGTAAATTTGCTGGTGGGGGCTCAATATCTTATCATTTTAAAGTATTATAATAAATTAAAAGTACACCATACATATAAATAACGTAAATTTACAGTCAAAACTTCTGCACAACAAATACAGGAATTTTTCTGTTTTTTACCTGAAGCTGTAATTACAATTGCTACCCTAATTACAGCACAGGCAGGAACAAGAGTAGCAATCGCAAATTCGTTAGTATTTTATAACCATTTTTAGCAATCCTCCCTATCATGAAAGAGTAAAAATGCACAATAAGAAAATGCCTATTCTACGTTGCTTAGAGTCCTTATCTGTTGCAGTCTCACTGTAAGATCACTATCGACGGAACTGATTACAGCTGTTGCGCGCTGTCTTACGTTCACAGAGTACTGAATAATTCAAATGCCAAGGATAACAAGCTTCTTACTGATATAGCAAAGGCAACTTACGTTTATGCAAATACAGCAAAGGCATATTTAGGCTGATTAATGAAAGGAATGTTAATATGAAAGCAAAATACACTGCTCCCGAAATGGAGATAATCACATTCGAGATTGAGGACGTTATCACAACAAGTGAGCCTGAACTCGAACCACAGTAACATAAAAAAGGTACAGATGATAATAATCTGTACCTTTTTATTATGTGGCTATTAAGCTAAGTAATCTCTTATATTAAGACTTTCTTCTGTACGCTGTTCTTCATCTATTATTCCAGGAACCAATTCGGTAACATATGTTTCTCCGGAAACAGGCTCAATGTAATAGCGGTTTTGTGCACCAGTATAGGATCTGTATAACACAACTATTTCATTGGCATCATTTGTTGTGACCTCCCAATAAACAGTGTATTCGTCCGAATCCGCCATATTTTTCAAATCAGGATTCTTTGTGAAGCAATAATTCTTGATTGCATTCAAAGCCTGATCTTCTGTAATAGCTTCTGCTTCGCTTGGCTCTGATGATGTTTCCTTGTTTTTATAAGACTGAACATCCTCAGTTTGATTATGCAGGGTATCCTCTGTTTGAGTAGATTGAGTCGGCTCTGTTGTATTGTTTATCTGCTCAGTCTCTGTTACAGAGCTTGATTGTGCCTGCTGTAAAACTGTATTATCGGTTTTAGTGCCGCAAGCACATAAACCAACACACATAAAACATAAAGCAAATAATACCGTTTTCTTTTTCATAATCGCTGTTCCTCCTAATTGTAGCATAGTCTATACTTTTAATACATCAAATAATAAAAACAATAATTTGAAATATATACATACAACATAAAAAATTATATCATAATGTTCTGTTAGAAACTAATCAAAAGTTGCTAAATTTAAAGGACGGCACAGAGCCGTCCTCATAGTTTTTAAGAAATTCTGTTAATATTTGCTTTGACTTGGCTGTTACATTGTATGCGTACATTTAATGCTTCAGAAGGCTATTTAAAAGTCCCTTGCAGCCTTCTTCAATATCTGCGTAAGCTCTGCCAAAATCGCGGCTGTACCAAGGATCTGAAACGTCGTCGCCTCTGCCTGCAAAGGTAAGCAGTTTGTATATTTTGCTGTCTCTGTCGCTACCAAAAATACGGTTCATATTGCGAATATTGGCTGTATCCATACCAATGAAGTATTCATATTTTTCGTAATCCGCTTTTCTGAGCTGAACTGCAGTTTTTCCTGCACAGCCTATGTCGTGCTTTGAAAGTTCAGCGCGTGCAGGAGGATAAACAGGATTTCCCAACTCTTCTTTGCTTGTGGCACTTGAAGCGATACAAAAGCTGTCGCTGAGCCCTGCTTCTGAGACAAGCTTTTTCATTATAAATTCAGCCATAGGTGAGCGGCAGATATTGCCGTGGCAGACAAACATTACTTTTATCATGGGCTTAAACCTCCGTGATTTGCCGTGTTTTGCCGCGATTTGCCCTTGTATAATTTGACGAACGGGTGTACTGATTCTGTCAAAAATCACGGCGAACTCGGCAAATTGCGGCAAATCTTAGCATTCTAAGGACATCGTTAGTAGTAAAAATGGTAGTAAACACAGGGTGTTTTACTACTAAGGAATTGGGGTAGTTTTTTCACATAATAGAAATGAAAGCTGCGATAATCAGTATATATAGTTTATTGCATTATTTCTCTATTATAGAAATGATTTCTGAGTACATTGGCTCCCTTGAGATGAGTTCTTTGCCGTAATTATAAGAGAAGTTGTCATTTATAGTACAGGGAGTGTGCTTGCAAAACATCAGAAACTCTCCTATTCCCATTGGAACGTTGAAATCCTTGCGAATTTTCATCGCTATTTTCTTATCTGTTATTGATTGTGTTACGATAACTTTGCACATCTTCGGGTGATTAAGCGCATAGTAGTATTCACCAATATCCTCGCTGTCTGATTCATCCCAGTTCTCTTTATACCATCTTTCAAAAATATCCAATGGATTCAATCTGCGTCCGCGTTCAACGTTTGAAACATCCGGAGGCATATATTCCGCATTAATGAAAATTTTCTTTCGATTATCGGAGGTACCGAACATCCCTTCTTCATCAAGCGTTTTCATAACCCTTTCCATGAGGGAAAGCCACATTTCAATTGCAGCATCATATTCATCATCTGAGATTCTATTCATATGCTCACAATAGAATGCATCCAGTGATTTAAAATACTCCTGAAAACCATATCCGAAATATGGAGAATCTGCATACGACCATCTCAAATCATCTGCGGTGTATCTGCCGTTACTATTCTTGACTGTTTCTGCAAGAGCTTCCTCAGAGCAAGCAGAAATACACGGAGTTGCATCTTCAAGCATCATCAGAGAGCAATAGTAAAAGTGTTCATTTACTTGAAAAAGCTTTTTTACAGCTTCTCTGGTTGCTTTCAGCAAGGAATCATATATAGCGTCAGAAACATCAGATATCATCGTTTTCTCCCTTATTATCTTCATTGCAGCTTGGAATAATGTTTTTTCGTACCATTCCATTATACCATAATCCTACCAATTCATCAAGCCAAAACGGGCAAAAAAAATAACGGCTCACCGAAGTGAGCCGCAAGTGCATCAGATGTGACGTGTTTTCGTTTAGAGAATATTCGTACAGCAAAAGAAATAGTCAGTCATCTGTTCAGGCGTATACTCGCTGTGACCTTTCAGCCACCACCTGACCGTCTCGGCAAAACCGCTGACAGCGAGGTCAAGGGCATAATCATGAGGCACATCATCTTTGATTGTGATATGCTCGTCAAATACCTGACAGAGATATTCTTTCAGATAGCGAAGAAATATCTCACCACACTCTCCGTTGAATAATCCTCTGATGCTCTGCTGTTTTTCCTGCAGATGATAGAGGATATGCGTTATCCTGTCACGGAATGAGCTGTGGTGCGAGAAATCGTGATGTTCCTCGCTCATGATCTCTGCGGAGAAAACATGATCGAATATATCGTTGCATAACGCTTTGAGAAGCTCGTCCTTTGTCTCAAAATGAGCATAGAATGTGCTTCTCCCAATGTCTGCTTCATCTATGATGTCCTGAACGGTCATAGAGGAATAGCTCTTTCGTTCAAGCAAGGCAGAGAACGCCGTAAATATCAGGCTTCTCGTTCTGCGCTGCCTTCTGTCCATGATATGCTCCTTTCCGTACAAAATCGGCTTTTTGTTCAGTAACGTACTTTTTCGGATAATCGGTTATTGAATTATCGGGTAATATGTGTTAGTATTAATATAGGACAAGATGTTCGGTATTGAATAAATAATATCATAAAGCAAGCTGTTTGTCAAGGAGGACATACCATGAGCGAGAAAAAAGATTTCAAATTCGACAAAAAAGCAGAGAAATACGATGACAGCTACGAGGGAAAGCTCTCGGAAAAGTTCTATACCCTTGTGAACGAGAATGTGCAGCTGACGGACGGAATGACAGTTCTTGAAATGGGCTGCGGAACTGGAACGATACTTCACCGCCTTTCGCAGAGATGCAGTATCAGCGGTTATGGTATAGATGTTGAGGAAAAGATGCTTGAACAGGCAAGAAAGAAATGCCCCGATATGCAGATTATAAACTGCTCCTGCGACAATACGCCCTTTGAGGACAGCAGTTTTGATGTGATCGTGGCGTGTATGGCATATCATCATTTTCCAGACAAAGACGGCTTTTCTAAAGAATGTGCAAGGCTTCTCCAAAAAGGCGGCAGACTGTATATTGCCGATCCGAAGCTGCCGCTTCCCATACGTAAAGTGCTGAATACCGCTCTCGATATACACAAGATCAATGGCAGGATATACACCGCCGATGAAATGAACGCCAACTTTTCAGAATACGGCTTCAAAAGAGCATTTGACAAGTCTGACGCTTATGCTCAGATCATCTGCCTTGAACGGATATGAAGAATGAAAAAGCAGCAGCAGTCTGCTATGCAATAGCGGCGGCGGTGTTCTATGCTTTGAATGTTCCATGCTCAAAGCTTCTGCTCGACAAGATCACTCCTACCTTTATGGCGGCTTTGCTTTATCTCGGTGCAGGGGCAGGTGTCGGCATCATGTACCTGTTTCACCATAAACACGAAGCCCAGACGGAACGGCTTGAAAAGAAAGATCTTCCATACACGGTCGGAATGGTTCTGCTTGACATCATAGCACCAATACTTCTTATGCTCGGTGTGAAACTCGGTACTTCCGCAAATGCTTCACTGCTCGGAAACTTTGAGATCGTTGCGACAACGCTCATAGCCCTGTTTATCTTCAAGGAGAAGGTCAGCAGAAAGCTGTGGGTGGCAATCGGTCTTATCACGCTGTCGAGCATCATTCTTTCTTTTGGTGGTGAGGACAGTTTTACATTCTCTGTCGGCTCTCTGCTTGTTCTCGGAGCAACTGCCTGCTGGGGACTGGAAAATAACTGCACAAGGAGCATTTCGGATAAAAGCACCTATCAGATCGTGACGATCAAGGGCTTCGGTTCAGGGACTGGCTCGTTTATTGTTGCAGTGATACTCGGCGAGAAACTGCCTGAACTACGGTTTATCCTGCCTGCGGTCTTACTTGGATTCGTGGCATACGGGCTGAGTATCTTCACATATATCAGGGCGCAGAAAACGCTCGGTGCAGCAAAAACAAGTGCCTTTTATGCGATTGCTCCGTTTATTGGGGCGATGCTGTCATTTATATTTCTGCGTGAATCCCTGACAATTACTTACATGATTGCTTTCGTCATCATGGTACTCGGAACGGTATTTGTTGTATCTGATACGCTTTCAACAAATGATTCCATGAAAGAGCCTGAATGAAAAAATCCCCTCACCAAAGGAACACCTGCGTTCCAATGATGAGGGGGATCATTTTCATATTCAAATTCAGCACTTGGAAACTGCCCATCTCGGTCCTTCTTCGCCGATGATTCCATTCAGTGCAAATCCGCATTTCTCAAGCACTCTTTTTGAAGCAGCATTCTCAGGGTCTGTTTCCGCTTCAACAGCAGCAACCTCCGGATGCGAAAACGCCCATTCCAATACCGCTTTGACCGCTTCGGTCGCATAACCGTTGTTCTGGTATGCTTCGGAGATACCGTATCCAATCTCTGCGATACCGTCTGCTGCAAGCCCCTTGAAACATAGTTCTCCGATATGTGTGCCGTCTTGCAGTTCAATCATCCAGATCGCATACCAGTCCCAT
Organism: uncultured Ruminococcus sp.; assembly: GCF_946415235.1. Lineage (GTDB taxonomy): Bacteria > Bacillota > Clostridia > Oscillospirales > Ruminococcaceae > Ruminococcus. The sequence continues at coordinate 15,396 of NZ_CAMKRR010000040.1, forward strand.
TGATCCGGATGTTTGAGACAGCCGTTCAGCATTTCTGTATATGCGGCTTTCAGGACATCCACATTTTGCTCTTCAATGAACTGTTCCATGATATCCTGAGAAGCGGCATATATTTTTAATCTCTCTGTTTCAATCATTTCGCTTCACCTCTCAGATGCTTATTTTCGTACCATACCATTATACCATATAATGTAGCCTGAATCTATCACATTATATTAACATTTGCATTTTCGGTTCGTGTAAACTTCGTAGTTTCGTGCTTTGCAGACCTTCTTGAATTCTATATTACTTCCATCTGCTTTGTATTTCTACCAGTTTTTCTACCAAAATCACTCTGTTTTAAAACTTTCTGTTTCATTCCTGTTTGCGTACCATTATATAATATAACTTCCTCTACGCAGGATTCGTTTCGTCCGAATAGTTATTATTCTCTTCCTTACCACCCTTATCTGAAAGCGTGGCATCATCTTTCTTTTTATCAAGGACTCTTGCAATTGTCGCAGCAGAAGCCAGCTTCGCATTATACTCCAGATGACTATACAGGTTCGCAGTAATTGTATAATTGGAATGACCAAGCCACTCCTGAATAGCTTTCATCGGAATATCGTTTGCTAACAAAAGGCTCGCACAGCTGTGACGAAGATCATGAAAGCGAAGCAATTTTAAGCCTCTCTTCCTGACAATCTGTGAAAAACTGTTAGAAACCTTATGTGGAGTAATAAGTTTGCCGTAACAATCACGGCAAACAAAACCATCAAACTCTGTATGATAGTTCTTGCCACCAAGCTTTCTATAGTACTCATCCGCTTTGCGCTTTTCAATAAGCATTTCCTCAATGTGCGGAATCAACGGAAGAGTTCTTCTTGATGCTTTGGTTTTCAGGCGGTTCTCAACAAAAAGTTGCATTTTTCCATTCTCATCATAATCTTCGACGATCTTACGTTCAATCGTAATGGTTTTTTTCTTAAAGTCGATTGACTCCCATTTCAAACCAAGGATCTCACATCTTCTCAGACCGTAGTAAGCTGCAATATGTACAATAAGCTCAAGCCTGTGTCCCTTAAACACTTCAAACAGTTCAGCGAGTTCTTCTTCATTATAGAACACCGCCTCATGTCTGTCCACTCTCGGCACAACAAGTTTATCCATAGGATGTTGTGTCAGAATCTCCATTTTTACAGCATAAGCAAAAGCTGAATGGAGTCCGAGGTAGAATATTTTCAATGAGCTTCCTTTTAATCCACGATCCAGCTTACTATTAAGAAAAGCCTGGATATGTGAATGGTTCAGATCATCAAGAGTGACATCGGGATACTTCTCACTCATAAACTCATTGAAATGCCGTGACACTTTATTATAACTCTGATATGTTGTACGCGCGATATTCGGTTTTATGGCTGAAAGCCATTCGGAAAAGAAATTACTGATACTCCTGTTGTTTTCAGCTTCATCATTATTGCTTTCGAGAACAGACTGACATTTTAAAGGTGTATCATTGATTATCACCTGATTATTATTCCAGTTCTTAGCAAATTCGGCTATTATCTTTTCAATAGCTTCATTCAGAGCTTTCTTAGTACATTTCTCAGGCAGACCTGTTGCCACCCATTTGCGCTTACGCTTTCCTGCATTATCCTTGAAATCAAAAACGACATACTGTTTGCCGTTCTTTACGGCGGTTATGTACTTATAAGGCAGACTTGCTTTCATTATTTTTATCCTCCTTTGAGTTGAAAGCGGTAGAAGTCTGCTGTTGACTATACCATTATAGCGCGAATCATAATATAATGCAAGACTAATTACCGCCTTTTTGCCATTTTCTCTATTTTCAGCGCATCGGCTTGTATATCACAGGTCATTTTTGTGCGCGTTGCAGAACATAGTTGATAACCTCGATTTTTGCCACTCTAATCTTTCGACCATCAGGCATACGAGGTATCTTGCCTTCTCTGATGAACTTACAGACTGTCTTGTATTTAAGACCAAGCATTTCACATAGCTGATTCACATCGACCAAGTCAGGATAATCAGCAAACATCGTGTGGTACACGCTTTCCTCTGTCTGTTCCGGTTCATTGGTTTCAATTCTTTCATCCATAAAGAAAAAACTCCTTTCTCAAGAGGAAGAAACAGAAAACAATTAGCGTTGATGTTTCATATTCAGTTTTCAAGATACTGATACCGACCGCAGAGGTCAGCGTACATCGTCTGTCGGTTATTTTTATGCCCAAAGATTGATGTACTGTTGGCAGCTCCTACTCCGAGGAATAGAAGCTCCCGACGGCACATCAGCCGTCGTTCAAAACAAGGAGGTGTGTGTGAAGCACCGTGGGCAGTATCCGTCATGCCGCAGAACGGATACTCCCGACAGCGTTTCAGCTATCGTCCTGCTCAATTAATGGCAGGATACCTTCTTTCTTTAACTGCTCATATATAAATAGTCTTCCACGCTGCGTCCATTGTGTACTGGGTTTGGCGATAGAATCGCCATTGCTGTCTAAGACTGTGAAAGTCTTTGATTGTACATAACCTCTGTCAGCATACTTCTGATAGAGAAGCCATACAGTACCCATTTTATACTGTATGCCATGTTCATGAAGCCATTTGTTCAGCCATACCGCAGATTTGCCGTAGTCCTTTGCTATAGTGCTTATGGGCATTAGTCCTGCGGAGTTTAACACGACATCGTAATAATTGGCTTTTGGCTTCATTTCCTCTATCTGCTTTGCCTGAACAGCAGTTGTCTCGATCAGACTTCCATTCTGTTGTTTGGCAAGTTCCAGTTTCTGGTCTGCGATCTGCAATGCTCTTGCCATAACAGCATCAGGACTGTTCCACTGACGTTCAAGATTCAGGAAGTATTCACGGCAGCGTTTGCCAATCTCGGTACGCTGAATCATACACAGTTCTTTTGCCATATCAATGGTGAGCTGATGATCTTTTGACGGTCTACCACCATCTGAGGTTTTACTCAAAAATGAGTAAAAGTCCTTTCCCTCGATAAAACCGTATTCGCACATACGCTTGAACCAGTCATTATATCGAGTATCAACCATAAGAGCTGCGTGAAGCTCCCGTCCGCTGACAGTAGGATTATCGTTATCGAATTTCACAGCTATTGTGATTTCATTCATATAGAACACCCTCTTTCTCTCTTGTCGGTGTTTTGTGTTTGAAAATGAACTCCTGCATATTGTCGGGAACGGAACTCCGCCCCCGACACAGGAGGACAGCATAACGCTGTCTATTTGAAAATAGGAGAAATGGAACAATCATATTTAGAGATGTTTTAGGCAGAACCCAAGCCGAAGCTCAGGCTCTCCCGACAGCATCTCTGCTGTCTCAGTGAAAGGAGTCAATTATGCTTAGAAAAAGCAATACATTCGGATCGGGCTTATATGGAACGGCACAGTCTGAAAATGGACAAAAGAAACCGCACCGCTCCGAAGCCCTTATATATAACCCTTCATAACGAAAGGAGGATCGAGAGCTTGTCAGTCCTTCGGGAATCATTCAGAACCAACGCCCTCTATATACCTAATGAGAAATTTGCGTTTTCGGGAAAGATTTTCACGATTTTTTTGCTGTCGAAAAGAAAAATCGTCAATGTAAACAAATCTTAGTTCATCTTTTCGTGCAAATCGTAATATTCTCTTAGCTTTACTTTGGCAAGTCCGATTCTGTACCTGATTTTATCTACGCTCATAGCATGAACCTCTGCTAAAGTAGCCAATGTCACCTTATCCTGGGCAAAGAAGTATTCGATCACAAGGACATACAGCTCAGGATATTCTATTTTCAGAAGCTGTAATGCTTTCGGCAGATACTCAAGTCTTTTGTGGTGCAGGCGTTCTTTCTCCTGTTCAAGTTCATACATAGGGAGTGAGGCAGGATCAGGGAAAAACTCAGCCACTTCATAAAAATCCAATGTCTGCACCCGATTCCTATACTCCCTGACGTTCTGGTTATATTCTTGTATCAGAAGCCTGTTATACTCATTTTCTATGGATGCAGGAACATCATCACCGAAGTGTTTGTAGAAGAACTTATTCATTACCGCTTGCCCTCCGTTTCAGAGGTGAGCTTTGTAAGCGGTCTTTCCTTGTTAGCGATCAGGCGATCATTGCAAAATGCCACAGTCAGACTATCATCATAATAGCAGCCGTCAAGATATTCTCTTATGATATAGCTCCTGACAGTATGCTCGACTATACCGTCACGCAGATGATGCCGCAGTCTTCCGAGCAAATATCTCTGCTTTACGGGTTTGAGCCTGAGCGCTATGCATATCGCACACAGATAATCTTCCTGATACCGTGCAGTTCCATTGCAGTAACGGGTGATTGTGGCTTTGGGGATTCCAGTAAGCCGAGACAGCTTGTTCGTGCCGATCTTAGCTTCCTCCATATATCGGGATATTACAATCGGCAATGTGTCTTTCAACTGATCTGCGTATTTTGTTGTCCCAAAGACTTCAAGCTCGTATCTTGCCAGTTCTTCACTTTCGGTGTCCGGTATTTCCTGTCGAACTTTGTATGTATACTCCATAAAACATCTCCGTCCTTTCCTGCCGGACGGAAATGTACAAATGAACACAGTACGACTGTCATTCGGCATAAACCGTCCGACAACCAAACATCACTCGTTCATTTGATTGAATCCTATTCAGTTTCCATACAGTGATCGAGTAACCCCTTGCGCAATAGGTTCACTATATGGACTGCACACCCTTGAACGTGCATACTACCATTATGAACCATAACGCGCGAAAAAGCAAGATATAGCGTCGTTTCAAGTGTTTCAGTACTGAAACACCCTGATTTTTGAAAACCGCCAATTTTCCAGAGATTTTGAGCTTTTTTCCTTTTTCGTTCATCTGAACGATTATACTCCTTAAAGCACTGTATCTACGATGAAAATATGCAATCGGAATACAATTACAAGTGTTCCACACATCACATATCTTTCATCTATCTATCACAACACACACACAAGAAAAGGCGGCCTGTTACTGCACAGACCGCCCTTATGCCGTTGAAGCCGCATACTACTTCTCAATTTTTGTAACAGCATAGATAATCCGCAAGGCAATCAATGCAGAGCGAGATCTATTATCATTGTCCAGTACACGTTTACCACCTCCCATAGACTTAGTATCTTTCGACCTGTCTGTATGGAACTGTCAATGATCGTACAAAAACCGAGCTGTATGCTTGTCTATCCTAATTATACCAAATCAGTTCGACAGAATTTCATGTTCTGGAAAGGTTTTGCCTAAAATTTTCATTATACCATTTCAGATAGACAAAATTTGTGATTCTGCGGAATTCACCAAAAAGAAAAGAGCCATTGCTTATAGCAACAGCTCAGATAATCGCTTATATTTATAGTCGGTATTCCTTCGCATATTCTCTCACATCAACACCGCTTTCCATGTACCTCAGCAGTATCTCCGCACAGGCATGACTATCGCTGTCTGCCTGGTGATGATCGAGAGCAATACCGTAGTGATCGCACATCACATTGAGGTTATGCTTCATATCCGGCAGAACACGCCTGCCGATCTGGACCGTACAAAGGTATTCCGCAGTCGGTTTCCAAGAGATACCGTAATCACGCAGACACGCACGGAGAACGCTCATATCGAACACAGCATTATGGGCAACGAGAATACCCTTGCTCATGATAGGCTCTATCTTCTTCCACAGCTCTGCAAAATTCGGAGCGCCCTTGACCTTATCCGCATCTATGCCAGTGAGCTGAGTGTTGAAGTAGTCGAAGTGAGTTTCAGGATCAACGAGAGAAAAATAGTTCGCCACGATTTTGTTATCCTTGATTGCAGATATGCCTATCGCACTCATTCGGTCATTTGCCCGATTGGGCGTTTCAACGTCAAAGACTATGTAGACTGCCATATCGTATCACTCCCAAGCAAAGCAGATTATAGATTAATTATACCACACCGGAACGGAAAGGTCAATCGGCAGAAAAGAAAACAGTCGACATTGCTGCCGACTGCATTTCATTAAGCTCCAATTCGCTCAAAGCTGTTCAATACCTGTTTATCCGAGAACGATGACAGCTTACCGTCAGACCATTCCACGAACACATTGTCCATCTCGTCTATGTAAATGATCGTTGCCGTAGAGCCGACCGGATAATCCTGAGTGATACTCGCTGTCATCTTGATCTTAGCCCCGACCGTGATTGCTTCCATCATAGTTATAACCTCCTGATTTTCACACTTGTTCTATTATACTACAATGGAATATGAGTGTCAAGGGACAGATCACATATTATGGGGTTGCACAAGAGTTGCTTGTGAGTTGCAGTAAAAGCCGTCAAAAAGTTGTCACTCAGTAAACTCAGGGTATGCTCCGAGCATTTTTCTGACCTCACTCAGATAACCTTCTCTTACTTTCTCAGGTGATAGAAGCTCGATACCGTCCCCATAGCTCAATACCCAAAGATAGAACCTCCGGTTGATGCCGACATGAACAGTTATGATAACGCTCTCGTCCTTTTCGGAGTATGGGGAAATCGAAGCATAGTCACCGAAGTGTTCAAGCATATCGTCAAGCAGAAACCGTTTTACCCTGAGCTTTACATATTCAAAGTATTCCGGCTCAAACATATCGGTTACGAAGCCCTCCTTCTTTTTCTCTTTAGGAAGACGTGTACGGGATACTTCACCGCCCTCAATATACCTCATACGATCAACACGATAGATACGCCAACGCTCCTCAGCTTCATTATAGCATTTGAGGTAGATACGCTCCTTGAAGTAGATGACCTTAACAGGCAGGAGTTCACGCTTCTTCTTATAATACTTCATACACTTGTCGGTATCATATTTGCCGTACTCAAAATTGATTTTCCGACGGTCAGCAATCAGGCGATGTATCAAGTCTAAGTTCTCAAGCAGATCGAGTGACGGTGAACATCTCTCATTGAGCGTGATCCTGCTGATGAGCTGCCTGATCTCCGCATCGGAACACATACCCTCAAACTTCTTTATCAGCTTTTTCTTCTGAGTAGCTGTCAGGAACTTATTGATAGATACCGAATCAACAAGGAAACGTATCTCGTTAAAGGAGAATCCCTTGTCTATCAGAGCATAGTAAGCCGTGTTATGCTCACGGCTATATTTGACGATATGATTTCCTGCACTGGTTAGACGATCAAGGTCACGGCGTATGGTCACATCATTCACCCTTGTCAGGTTGCAGGCATGAGCAAGATGTTCCTGTATTTCCTTGATGGATACTGCCTTGTTCTCATCAGTATATCTCGAAAGATAGTCGAGTATGTAAATAATTCTTTCCTGGTCCATTGAAACCACCTCCGCATATAATCAAATGTCCCGTCCTGAATGTATGTCAGAACAGGGTGAATATCGACCGCAGACCTCGCTCCTCTGGATACACAGAGCGGCGAGGTTTCTTCATTATTATTTTATCATATCGGACGGAGTTCATCAATCAGATTCGGAATAAAGCATTACTATGTTCGGAAAGTAGTAGCATACGCCTTTATAATTGTAAACTTTCTGTGAACTTTTGCGTTTTTCTTTCCCGAAAATATCTTTTTCTTATTAGGTAAGTGAGGGGGCATTGCAGCCGAAGTCGCACAGCTCCAATTCCTCTGACGGAGAGAGGAAACTCAACAGAGCCGAAGGCTCATATTGACTTTGCCCCGACAGGGGCAAATCAAAGTTCGCAAGCACGGCATCTCCGCATTACAATTTTGAGAATTGAATACGGCGATGCACAGCTTGTCAGAGGGCTCTGCCCCTAAAACCCCGTAAAGAAAGGAGAGATAAAAATCGACAAATCAGAGAAGCATATTCGATATATGCAGATACGCTTAACGCAGGAGGAGTATGAAGCCATCGAGAGAAAGTTTCGTAACAGCGGACTGAGGTCACGGAGCGAGTTTGTCAGGGCAATGATCTTTGAGGGATACATCATTCACATCAGCGAGGACGAACTGAAGAAACTCAACAGACTTATCAGCAATATTGCAAGCAACATCAATCAGGTAGCTGTCAGAGTAAACAGCACCAACCACATCTATGCCGAGGACATTGCAGAAATCAAGGAGGGACAGGATAAGATTTGGCAACAACTAAGATTTTTCCAATCAAAGTTTCTGTCTCTGACGCATTAG
>NZ_CAMKRR010000041.1 GCF_946415235.1 uncultured Ruminococcus sp.
ACTCTCACCGACATCATCGGCGAGCTCAAAAAGCCGGGACGCGACCTGCGTGACGAGCTCCCCGCACCGCTTCTCAGGAGCGGCGACGTTATGGAGATAAAGGACCTTAAGCCGGGTATGGAGCTTGTGGGAACTGTCCGCAATATCATTGATTTCGGCTGCTTTGTTGACATCGGCGTACATGAGGACGGTCTTGTTCACATCTCTCAGATATGCAGCAAGTACATCAAGCACCCTCTCGAAGCCGTAAAGGTGGGAGAGGTCGTAAAGGTAAGAGTCCTCGACGTTGACCTCAAGAGAAACCGTATATCACTGACGATGCGTCTTAACGACGAGGAGGAGAAGCAGCAGAAGTCCGAGCGCAGACCAAACAATAACAGGAAGCGCGAGGACCGCAGACCTAAGGGCTTTGATGCTTCGAAGCTCCATAACAGCAGCTTCCGCATAAAGCAGAAGTAAGGAAGGCAGCATGAGTATAAAAACAGAAGAAACAGAGCTGAAATGCGCTGTGTGCGGGGAAGCTTCACCTCAGACGGTCGTTACGGAATTTGACCCTGATACCAGTGTTCCCGACCTTGATATGCGTCCCGACGAGCCGCATCGCTCTTATATAAAGTACTGGGTCAGCAAATGCCCCTGCTGCGGCTACTGCAACGCTTCCATAGATATTCCCGCAGCATTTACAAAGGAATACCTTGAAAGCGGCAGCTACAACAGGTTCGGCGACAGCCTTGCGGGAAAATTCAGGAAAATGGCTCTTGTATGCGAAAAGAACAAGGTCTATGAGGAAGCTCTGAAGGCCTGCCTCTATGCAGCGTGGGTACATGACGACCTGAACGAAGCCGAGGAGGCGGCGGACTGCCGCAGAGCTGCCATTAAGATTTACGATGCACATAAGGCTGTGCTTTCGGAAAATCATGATATCGTACTGCTTTCAGCCGATATCATGCGGAGAAGCGGCGGTTTTGAACGTGTTATCCGCGAATATAAAGGAAAAGTCTTCGGTTCGGGACTTATAAATGCTATTGCGGCGTTTGAGGTATCCCTTGCCGAAAAAGGCGACGACAGCTGCCATAAGGCGGACGAAGTCCCGGGAGTAGTATTAAGATAGCATTTCTGCCGCACTTTTCAGTGCGGCTTTGCTTTTGCGGCATTGACAAGGCAGGTCAATAGTGGTATAATCGAATTTGAAAAAAGATAAACAATGTTTACGCAGTAACCGCCGCAAGGCGGTTACTGCCCCGAACTGCGGAACAATGTGCAGGAATAGAGTGAAATAGCGTTATTTTCAGCAGACATTGATATATTATGGAGTGATAGATTTGAAAAGAACTTTGGCACTTATGATCGCTTGTACAGCTCTGATAAGCATATTATCGGGCTGTCAGCCGAAAAAAAGAAAGCAGGATTACGAAAATACAGCCGTAACTCAGCAGAAAAGCGAGTCGTATGAGGATGCTGTAAAGGAATGCTTCAATGCTTCTTATTCTATGGGCGGCGGTGAGGTCTTTTACGCATATATGTATCCTGATGCGGCTATAGACGCCATGAAGCAGTCGGGACAGTATGAGGAGCTTGTCTCCACATTCAATGCAGGGCAGGAGAACCGCTTCCGTATGAATAACAGCAAGCTTGAATATGACGGGATAGTTGATTCTCATGAGATAAACGACGATCAGAAAGCTGCCGCAAAGAAATACCTTGTGCAGCTCAGCGAGCAGTTCGCTCCCGAGCTTACAGAGGATAAGCTGGATATAAAGGAAGGCTATGAGGTAACATTTTCACATCTCAGGGACGGAGAGCAAGGCGGAAAGGACACGGTCCTTGTTATCAGGCTCAACGATGAGGGATGGAAGGTCATCACGGGCTGACGGAGGCGGAAATGAAAAAGGATTCGGGATATAACACAAAGCAGAAGGAAAATCTGCTGGAATATCTTATCAATAACAAGGAAAAGCATACGAATGTGCAGGAGATAAGCGCTTTTCTCTCCTCCGAGGGAACTCCTGTGGGGGTTGCGACTATCTACAGGCAGCTGGACAGGCTTGTGGAACAGGGGCTCGTACGCAAGTATGCCTTTGACGGAAAGACAAGCGCCTGCTATCAGTATATCGAGGACGAGGAGCAGTGCCGCAGTCATTTTCACCTGAAGTGTCTCGGCTGCGGCAGGCTCATACATCTTGACTGCGGACATCTTGCGGATCTTACCCGTCATATCGAGGAAGAGCACGACTTTGCCATAGACTATTCGCAGACGGTCTTTTATGGACGCTGTTCCGACTGCAAGGGCAGTGTCTGATCCTGAGGAGCTTTATCCGAGGTATCTTTGGGTATATATATCTTGACATCATCATCAGGTCTTTCGGGCATGATATCACCTCCTTGGAGTATTATGCCCGTTATATTTTTGGATATTCAGTTCGGCAGAGGCTGAAAAAGGAAGAAAAAATGAATGTAACGGGAGCAGTTATAAGACTTGCGGCGGCAGAAGTGCTGAGCCTTTTCATAAATATGACATTTGCAGGCTCGGGAAGTGCGTTTATACGCCTTATCTGCCTGATATGCACAGTCCTGATACTTGTGTCGGTTATCGCCGACTTTTCAGTAAGAGCTGCAGGACGTGACGCAAAGAGCGGAGGGAGCATCAGGTACAGGCAGCTGATATATTCGGCGGCAGCTGTTACGGCATTGCCCCTTGCGAGCTGGATAATACTGTTTGTTTCCGCAAATTGCGGTGCATTTGAGTTCTACGGAGCGCATAAGCTGCTGAATGCGCCGTTTCTGCACTTTTACAATTTTATTGAGCCCTCTGCTTCGGCAGCTGCTCTCTCGTCAGGTGAGCTGGCAGTAATGCTGCTGCCTGTTTTTGTTCCTGCGGCAGTTCTCGCTGCCGTATATACGGCTTCTTTCGGGAAGAATACGGAGGTACGCGGCTGAACTTCAAGGGTAAATACTGCGTAAAAATATTTTTTGTACAAATTGATGAAAAAACGGGCATAATTCTTTACTGTCGGGGAATTCTTCTTGACATAAAAAGTATTGATATGTTACAATAATGATTAGAATATTTTTGGTTTGTGGAGGTATTGTTTATGGCATACTGTAAATACTGCGGAAAGCTCATACCCGAAGGAGGTTCCTGTGACTGTCCTGCGGCAATGGCTGCATCGGAAATAAAGGAAACAGCCGAAAATGCTGCCGAGAGCATAAAGAGCGAAGCGGCAGAAGTGATACAGGACGTTAAGGAAAAGGCTTCCGGGACTATAAATGAAGTTAAGAGCGGCATTGCCGAAACTGCTCAGAAGGCGGATGGTTTTGCAGGCGAGGCGGCTGAAAAGCTCCCAGAAAAGGCAAAGAACAGCAAGAGCCTTGTATATATCGCAGCAGGCATTATCGCAGCGCTTATCCTTTGCCTCCTGATATCAATGTGTTCATCGGGCGGAGCTAACAGCGCCGTAAAGAAATACATCAAGTCCAGCTACCAGAAAAATGGCGCAAAGACAATGTATTCGCTCACTCTTCCGAAGAGAGTCGTAAGGGAACTCAAGGAAGATGAGAAATACGATGAAATGGTCGACAGCTATAACGAAATGGTAGAGGATATGATCGACGAGCTTGAAGGCAAGGAAACTCTCCCGAAGTACGACAAGGTAACACGCAAGAACGAACTCAAGAAGTCCGAGCTCAAAATGGTGGAGCACTACTTTGAAGAGGTATGCGACAAGTATGACGCCGAGGAAGGTGGAATGCGCGTTTCAAAGGGGTACGAAGTCAAGGTAAAGTCGAGATTCAAGAAAAAGGACGGCGATATGGGATACCGCACCGATGTCCTCTGCGTTGTAAAGCTCAGAGGCGACGGCTGGAAGATAATCACACATCCCATAGACGAGCTTTCGTACTATAGCTGATATGATATAAACTGAATCCGTGGGGAGCAGTAAGGCATTTTATCACTCCCTCATATATACTGTCCGATGAAAAGTCATAAAGATGCGAAAGCGGCTTTATGACTTTTATCTTTTGCTATGGATTTTTTATTGACTAATCGTGTTAAATGTGGTAAAATAATCTGGCTGCTGTTGAGCCAATCCTGAACGAATGGGAGGAGCATATGAGAACTAATAGTAAAGCAGGTGCTTTTGCCCCTTTATTTGCGGGAGCTGCTGCGGCACTGATATTCCTTGCGTTTTATGCACTTCACGGCTTCTATCCCTTTGGAGAGCGCTCCGTGGTATGGTGCGACATGGATCAGCAGTATGTGCCCCTGCTTATGGAGCTTAAGACCGCCTTCGGAGACGGTTCGCTGTTTCTCGGACGGGGCGGCGGAATGATGAACTTCTACGGAGTTTTACTGTTTTTTGTGTCATCTCCGCTTTCACTCATAACTCTTGCGGTGGACAACGAAAAAATGATATTTTTCGTGAATCTGCTGCTTGTCCTCAAGATATTTCTGTGTGCTGCCTCTGCGGACTTTTATTTCCGAAGGGTGATACCGCAGCTTTCGGCTGCCTTCGGAGTACTTATGTCGGTAATGTACGCAATAAGCGGCTATGTCATGATGTACTATCAGAACGATATGTGGCTGGACATGATGATACTTTTCCCGATTCTGCTCACAGCTTTTTTCAGACTGACCGCCAAGGGCAGGTGGGGAGCTTTTGCTGTCTGCACGGCGATGTGTATGCTGCTGAATTTTTACATAAGCTTCATGGTCACAGCCTTTCTTATCATGGCAGAGGGAGCTGCCGTCTATCTGTGCTGTCCTGCCGAAAAAAGAGGAGACAGAGCCTTGAAGTTCATTACTGCCGATATATGCGCGGCGCTACTCAGCGGAGCGGTATGGATGCCCGCTTTTGTGCAGTACACCTCCTCGGGCAGGGGAAACTCTCTGAAAAGCCAGTATTTCAGCGGCTTTTTCTTTGAAAATACCTTTGACAAGACTGCTCTTCTCTCGGGAAGCTGCCTCGCCGCAGCAGGAGCTGTACTTGTACTGCTCCTGCGAAAGAGAATAAATTCGGGAAAAGCCCTGCTTTTTACTGTGAGCGGCGTGGTCTCGCTGGTCGGGGCGTTCATCGAGCCGACAAACAAGCTTCTCCACACGGGAAGCTATCAGGCTTATCCGTTCAGATACGCATTTATAGTGATACTGCTCATTTTTTCAGCCTGCGGTGAGCTGCTGGCTGAGCCCGACGGTGAAGCTCCGAAGAAGTCAGCATATATTATTGCATCGGTTTTTACCGCAATATTTGCAGCTGCGGCTGTTACTGCCTATATTTGCCGCAGCAGACTCAACTCATACACCCGCTATCTGTGGGTCAGCGATGAGGCAGGGCTCATACTTACTGCCGTGGGTGTTTCGGGAGCTGCCGCGTACCTGTTCTGTGTGCTCGGCTTCTGCAAGGGCCATACAAAGCGCGGCTTCACTGTATGTCTCATGACCCTTATTATGCTGTTCGAGAGCCTTCAGAGCTTTGGCGTGAATGTTGACTGTATAGCAGACAGCACGGCAGGCTTCGCAAGGACTGCGGAGGCATTTTCAAAGATACCCGATGAAGGCTTCGTGAGGGTCAAGGCAGGGCGGAATTACTTCTATCCCAACTATGCCGAGGGCTTTGGAAGGTATTCTCTCGGGCATTATACCTCACTTACGGACTGCGATTTTCTCTATGCCATGAAAAGGCTGGGATACTCGTCCTACTGGCTCAATACCACATCTGTTGGAAGTGTGATGCTCATTGACGAGCTGCTCATGAACAAGTACATCATAGGGCGGCCGCAGGGCGAAAACAAGACGTATGAGGTCCTTGACAGCAGTGGAGAGCTTACTGTTTATACCGATCCTCATGCTCTGAAAGGCGGAGTGATCTCCGATATACCGCCCTCTGTGCTTGAAGACTTTGAAAATTTCGAGCGCATGGAAGCTGCCGGGTTTATTGCAGAGCGGCTTTTCGGCACGGAAGAGCTGGCGGAAAAGCTTTCTCCCGTTGTACTGAACGATGTGGAGATATCCGAAAGAGGCGGAAAGACCCGTGTAAGGAGGCTTTCCGACAAAAAAGGCAGTATCGGCTACAGCTTTTATGCCGAGGGCAGGAAAGAGCTTTACTTTGACCTTTTCGGCAATTATTCCACGGATATTTCCGAAGATTACTTTGAGTCCGTTGAGGTATTCGTCAACGGCAAACGCTGTCAGGACAGGTATCCCTCGTCCTCATGCAGCGGTATTATCGACCTCGGGACCTATGAGGACAAAGAAGTGAGCGTTACGGTCAGAGTCAACAGCGACTTTGAGGCAACGACCTTCGGATTGTGGCTGTACGACGTGGAAAAGTCGGAAAAAGCCGCAGATTCGGCACATACTGCTCCTATTGAAGTGAAAGGGCGTGTCCTGACAGCTTTTGCAGACAGCGGCGGCTATCTCTATCTTCCCGCTGCATGGTCCGAAAACTGGAGCTGCACCGTAAACGGTGAAAAAGCGCCTCTTATCAGAACTCTCGGAGCGCTCTCGGCTGTGGAGCTGCCCGAAGGCGGCGGGGAAGTAAAGCTCAGCTTCCTGCCGAAGGGTATGAAAACGGGAGCGATGCTCAGCATATCGGGAGCCTGCTTACTTATTCTCATGCTTTTTATTATGAAAAGCGAAAAAAAGTCGGAAATGATCGGAAAGGCTGCGGAGAGAGCAGTTTATGCCCTTAGTATCGCCGCGTTTTCCGTTTGTTATATAGTCGCGCCACTGCTGTGGGCGGCAGTAAATATCATCAGTCTGGTCGTCGGAGGTTAAAATGGCGTCAACTATACTTTATAAGACCGTGATAATGCTGTTTCTGATCGCGGTGGGCATATTATGCTCGAAAACGAAGCTGATAAGTGCGGCTTCAAACAAGGAACTTTCAAAATTCGTGCTTCAGGTGGTCAATCCTGTGGTAATATTTATGTCCTATCAGACAGATTACCGCCCCGAGCTGGTAAGAAATCTGCTGCTGACCTTTGTTATATCAATAGGCGCAATATCGGCGGCAGTCCTGCTGGCATACGTATTCGTCCGCAAAAAGCAGGGCAGGGAGTTCGAGATAGAGAGGTTCTCGGCGACCTACTCCAACTGCGGCTTCATGGGTATCCCTCTTGTCAGCGCGGTATACGGCGATGAGGGAGTATTCTACCTCACTGCCTTCATAACCGTATTCAATATTTTTGTATGGACTCACGGAGTGATACTCATTTCGGGAGAGAAGAAATTCAAGCAGGTGGTAAAGGTGTTCTATTCCCCGACTATCATATCCATTGTGCTGGGAATAATCACATTTTTCCTGCATTTTCGTCTGCCAGCACCTGCGGAGGACGCACTGGGGCTCATAAAGGAGCTTAACACTCCTCTTGCCATGCTGGTATCGGGAGTGACTATTGCCGGCACGAACGTAATGAAGATGCTGAAGAACTGCAGAGTGTACTATATATGCCTGCTGAAGCTCCTTGTTATCCCTCTGATAATAGCAGTTCCGCTGTCATTGCTGACGGGAGTTGACGATAAGGTCCGCATGACTATACTGGTGGCCGCTGCAGCGCCTCCTGCGGCTATATGCACACTGTTCAGCCTGCGTTACGGAAAGAACTCAATATACGCATCGGAAATTTTTGCCGCCGGAACCATACTTTCCGTGTGTACATTGCCGCTTGTTGTGAAAGCTACGGAATATTTAACAAAAATACTATAAAACCTTTGTAAAAAATGCTGATTTTATAAAAAATCGCCCTAAAATGTTTGAAATTTAATAATATTGTGTTATAATATAATTACGTTAAAGAAGAATAAGTTGACTATAAAAAGATAAAAATATACGGTCAGTTATAGCTTTAGATCAGGGGGCTATAAATCTTTGGGGATATGTAGATTGTACAGTACGGACTTCACGCAAAACACTTAATCAAGAAGAAATGGAGTTGTTGTATTATGGAAAAAAGAGGTATTAGTAAGCTTGATCTGAAAAGAAGAAACAGAATGCAGATTCTCAGAGTCATCAGAGAATCAGGACCTATTTCCAGAGTCGATGTGGCCAGTGCACTGGAGATCACACGAGCAGCTGTCACAATCATCACGAATGAAATGATCGAAGAGGGCGTTCTCGTCGAGATCGGTGAAGCTCCTGTAAATACAGAGAAGCTCCAGAAAGGCAGAAGAAAGATCCTCATTGATATAAATGTGAACAGCCGTTTTGCACTGGGTGCTACCGTAGATGAAAGAGAAGTAAGCATAGGACTTACAAATCTTAATTCAGAGGTGCTCGACAAGGCGAGCATGATAATTGATGAAAGGACCACAAGCAAGGATATCATCAATTACATAATCAAGACAAGTAATGAGATGGTAGAGAACAGCGCCCTTACAAAGGATAAGATCCTCGGACTGGGCGTCGGCGTAGTTCCTTCGATGTGGGGCAAGCTCAAGATATTCTACAAGGACGGAGTTCTTGATTTTACCAACTTTATCGACAAGCTGTCAGGCGGTCTCGATTTTGAGATACACTGCGGCAACGCTATCGGTCTTATGGCTTTGGCAAGCAACGATTTCAGAACACTGAACGGATATCAGACCAATCAGGCGTTTATCCACAACGGTAATCAGGTAAATCTTGCCATCATCAACAAGAATGAGCTTTCAGCGGATTATGTGTCATATACATCGACTATAGAGAGATATATAGTTTGTCCAAACGGCAAGCCCTACGAGGGCTATCCAAATGGCTCCGTAAAGGCTGAGCTTTCAAGAAATGCAATGCTCAACGCATTCTATGAGATATACTCAAAAGACAAGACGCCTGTGCTCTATGAGCTCACAGAGGGCGATAAGACCGCTATCAATACGGATAACGTGTTCATGGCTCTCATGAGAGGCGAGGAGGCTGTCAAGAATGTGGTTGACGATATCATCGCGAAGTATACCGTACTGATAAACAATCTTGCCATCAGCCATTTCGCAAAGAAGATAGTGCTTCACAACTTCAAGCTCAACGAGAAGCAGTTTGACTACTGCAAGCGTGAGATGATACGCCTCGTAAGCGAGGAGATAGCAGACAGAGTGGTACTCAGCAAGCTTGACGGAAAGAACAATTTCCTCGGCGGATGTGCTCTTATCATTCAGGATAACTTCTATGTAAGAGGCGGAATGCAGTAAAGAAATACAAATGCCTGAGAGTTATGTGCTCTCAGGCTTTTTTTCTGTGCCTGCGGACCGCAAGGTCCGCAATATTCATAAGTATCAGGGATATCAGCATACCCGTCAGGGCTCCGCAGGTATCTATCATCATGTCGCGGAATTCACAGGAGCGTCCTGCACTGAAGCTCTGGTGGAATTCGTCGGAAAAGGCATAAACGAAGCCGAATATGACCACAAACAGGCTTTTCAGCGAGAAAAGCCTTCTTTTTCCCGCGGTGAGCGATGCAAAGAAGCCCAGAGCCGTGTAAATGGAGAAATGAGCAAGCTTGCGGACAATGAATGACGCCTTTCCCCATATATCAGCCTTTTTTTCGGGGGAAAAGCTGTCATAACCGCTGTAGAATATCTTTATGAACAGCCTTGTGAAACGACCGCTCGTATTTGATGAGCGGCTCGCGTCCTGAGCTGACAGGCAGAATATAGTTACCATGACAGCTATCGTCAGCAGGAGATAAACTATCTGTGATCCGCTGAGCTTTTTATTTCTTTTCATCGTATGTTTCCTTTCAATTATTGCTATTAATATTATACAATTATTGCGGACTTTTGTAAAGCAAAAGATTTTTTGGAAAAATTTCAAAAATAACTTGTAACCGGGGAAGAAAAATGATATAATATATTGTGTGTGACTTTAAGCCGCATAGCTTTTATATAGATATTCGATTTCGGAGGCAATAATGAAAAGTTTTTTTGCAAATGTCTGGACCAAAAGAGCAGTGTCTGTACTGAGCGTTGTTTATACATACTTCGTTTTCAGGCTCTGCTATCTTTCGATTTTTTACAATATAACCGTACATGAACGCACTTCGCTGTGTCTGGCGCTTTCGGGACTTTCTCTGGCAGCGCTGATCATAATGCTCTACACGAGAAAACAGATAATCACGAGGATATGCAGCTTCCTGATACTTCCCATGATGCTGCCTGTGGTGCTGCTGTACTTCGGCGAATGGGGAATGATAATCCCTATTATCGTTGTGGGAATAGTCATACTCCTGCTTTCGGGTGCGGGTGAGGGTATAAAGACGGCGCTTGCAACCATGATACTCCTTGGATATATATTTGCGGCACTGGGCTATTTCATGTTCACTTCCTTCTTTGTGGCTTCCACACAGGAAGAGGAGATAGGCTCCGGAGTTTCTCCGTCGGGAGACTACAGATACAGGATAGTCAATACCGTGGACAGCTCCGACGGCTGCACTTCGATCTATGTTGAGCCGAATACAGCCGATATCAAGAATGCTTTCGCAACATTCAGGCTCAAGAACCTCGAGCGCGCCGTATATACCACAAGACCTTCCGTAGAAAAGATCGACGTAAGCTGGGAGACACAGACACGTCAGGATATAACAAAGTATTACAACTCGATATCCGACAGGATAGAGGTAACTCTCACTGATGAAGAGCTCAAGGATCTCGGATATACCTACGATAATAAGCTCATGCTCACAAATCTTTCCGCCAGCCGTAAATTTGCTCTCAACAAGACGGCTTCGGATGTTGATCCTGTTCCTGTTGACCAGCTCAATCAGGAGCAGCTTGACTTCTTCGGCATAGCAAAGGACGCAGAGGGAAGATATTACGTAAAGGATCCTTCACCCGAGCTTATCAAGAAGAACGGAAGCGAGCCGGGGGACAGGCTCTACTTCAACGAAATGAAGTCAAGAGCTCTTAAATACTTCAATAACAGGAACGTTGACCCTCCGACGGGAATAACATACTTCAACGTACAGAAGAGCCATACCGTAATGCTGAACACCCTCACTGACGAGCAGCTGGCAAAGCTGGGAGTATCCGACAAGGGCGACGTTATGACTGTCGTTATCCATACGGACAGCCATAAGCCGAGTGATGAGGAGGAAGAGGAGCAGCAGTCAGAGGAGGAGGCTTCGGAGGAAGAGACCCCGGAAGGAGCTGAAGAGAACAGCGAGCAGGAACAGCCCGAAGGTGAGGAAAATACCGAAGCCGAGCCTGAGAAGAAGGACGAGAAGCCTGCCGAAAAGCAGGACGACACTACTGTAAAAAAGGTCGTGTTCCGCTATTATGTAGCTGAGCTCGAGGACTACTATAACGTGGATTCGAGAAAGCTTTCGATCGAGCTGCTCAATTCTTAAAATCTATATCAGGGCGCTGCGATCGCTCCTTTTCGGGGCTTTCTGCAACGCCTGCTGTATATAAGACCGCAAAAGAAGCGCAGAATGTAAAAAAATGAGCAAAAAAGGTCTTGCAATAAAAGCTTGATTATTATATTATTGAATACAGAATAATAATGCAGGTTCGACCTGTAAATATACAAAAGGAGTTGCTGAAAAAATGGCATATGTAATCGGAGTTGACTGCGGTACAAGCGGCACAAAAACAGTACTTTTTGATGAAAAGGGAAGCGTTATCACTTCAAAGACAATCGAATACCCCATGTATCAGCCCAAGAACGGCTATGCAGAGCAGGAGCCTGCTGACTGGGCAAATGCAATGATCGAGACCGTAAAGGCTGTTATGGCAAAGAGCGGTGTCAAGAAGGAGGACGTTAAGGGCATCGGTATCTCGGGACAGATGCACGGACTCGTTATGCTCGACAAGGATAACAATGTTCTTCGCCGTTCAATTATATGGTGCGATCAGAGAACAGCTGCCGAGGTCGAGGAAATGAACCGTATCGTCGGCAGAGACAAGCTGGTGGAGATAACTGCCAACCCTGCCCTCACAGGCTGGACAGCTGCAAAGATTCTCTGGGTTAAAAACAACGAGCCCGAGGTATACTCAAAGGTGGCTCATATCCTCCTTCCAAAGGACTACCTCAGACTTATCCTCACAGGCGAGTATGCAACAGAAGTATCTGATGCTTCGGGTATGCAGCTCCTCGATGTTCCGAACCGCAAGTGGTCCGATGAGCTCCTCAGCGCATTTGAGATCGACAAGAACTGGCTCGGAAAGGTACACGAGAGCTGTGAGGTAACAGGAAAGCTCACAAAGAAAATGGCTGAGACACTTGGTCTCTGCGAGGGCACTATCGTAGTGGGCGGCGCAGGCGACAATGCAGCAGCTGCTGTAGGCACTGGTGTCGTTGAGGACGGAAAGGCTTTCACAACTATCGGAACTTCGGGCGTTGTATTCGCTCATACTTCAAATATATCAATCGACAAGAAGGGCAGAGTTCACACCTGCTGTGCTGCCGTACCGAATACATGGCACGTTATGGGCGTTACACAGGGCGCAGGCCTTTCGCTCAAGTGGTTCAGAGACAATTTCTGCATGGCTGAGAAGGAAACTGCAAAGCTCATGGGCGTTGACGAGTACTACCTCATGGACAAGCAGGCTGAGACCGTACCTGTAGGTGCGAACAGACTTCTCTATCTGCCTTACCTCATGGGTGAGAGAACTCCTCACCTTGATCCTGACGCAAGAGGCGTATTCTTCGGACTTTCGGCTATCCACACAAGAAAGGATATGCTCCGTGCCGTAATGGAGGGCGTTACATATTCTCTCCGCGACTGCGTTGAGGTATTCCGCGAAATGAACGTAAATGTAAGCGACATGATGGCTTGCGGCGGCGGCGGATCATCACCGCTCTGGAGAAGTATGCTTGCAGACCTCTACAACTGCAATGTAAAGACAGTTGCTTCAAAGGAAGGTCCCGCACTGGGCGTTGCTATCCTCGCAAGCGTCGGCGCAGGCATCTACAGCAGTGTTCCAGAGGCTTGCGGAGCTATCATCAAGACCGACAAGGTACAGGCTCCCAAGGCAGAGAATGTTCCCGAGTATGAGAAGTACTATCAGCTCTACAGAGAGATCTATCCCGCACTCAAGGCTCAGTACGCAAAGCTTGCAACTCTGTGATAAATACTGAAAGACTTTTTATCCGTCCGTTCCGACCGAGAGATGCGGAGGACGTGTTTGAATGGCGCTCCGACCCCGAGGTGAACAGGTTCATGCCTTATCCCTGCGACGGAAGCGTTGAGGAGGTCCGGCAGAGGTTAGAGGAATGGATCGCTGATAATGATAAGTTTGCCATAGAGCTGAAGGGCACAGGCAGGGTCATCGGCGATATCAGCCTCGAATGGTCCGAAAAGGACAAGGCGTATGAGATAGGCTACAATATCTGCCGCAGCTTCTGGAGAAACGGCTATGCGACAGAAGCTGTCCGCGGGATAATTGACTGGGCTTGCGATAAGCTCGGTGCCCGCGATTTTACGGCTTTTTACGCTAAAGAGAATGGTGCTTCGGGCAGAGTCCTTGAAAAATGCGGATTTGTCCGCGAGCATACGGGGCAGTACTCCCGTGATAACGGAAAAAAGGTTTTTGAGGCGATATTTGTTGAGCTTCATATATAACTATAACAGAAAAGGCGGACTTTATGTCCGCCTTTGGAAATTGTGGGGAAGTTTATGGATCATTCGGTACTGAAAAAATTTGCGGCATGTCAGCGGAACCTTTTGCTTGCAGAAAGTGACGAAAAGTCGGCATATGCGGGTTTTATGAGGCTTTGTGCGGCGACAGCGGCAGACCGCGGTATCGCTGTGGAAATGCTGTCGAAGCCGCAGGAGCTCCGCCGTGCATTTTTCACTGAAAAATGCAGTCAGCTCGCGGAAGTGTATGGAGGTATATTCAGCCTTTACGGCGAGCTGACCGTGCCGCCGCAGCTTTTAGCTGACGGCGGCACAGCGGCGGAGCTCCTTGAAATGGGCGATATCTTCAGGGACAGAGCTGTGCTCGGCTGGCTGCATCAGTACTACAACGAGCCCTACAGGCGAGAGATAGCGGTTGGACTTAAAAGCAGCAAGCGGCTCAGCGCCGATAAGATAGCGGCGGCAACGCAGATCTTTACTCCCGAGTGGATAGTGCGGTATATGGTGCAGAACACGGTGATAAGGTACGTCCGCAGTCACGGCACGGAAGCTGATAAGGGAGAGCTTTACTTCTCGGACGACGAAAAAAGCGGAAAAACTGTCAGGATCGAGGATATCAGACTGATCGACCCATGTATGGGCTGCGGAAATATACTTTTGTATGCTTTTGACGTATTCATGGAGTTTTATCGTGAGAAAGGCTTTTCAGAGCGCAACGCTGCGGAAAATGTATTGAAGTACAACCTTTTCGGACTTGAACTTGATGAGCACGCCTGTGCGGCGGCTGAGACGGTTTTAAGGCTGAAAGCCGCAGAATACGGAGCTTCTGCCGTTCCGCAGGTATATGATTTTTCGGGAGTCAGTGAGAGCATAGGTTCACTCATAAACAGCGGTGAGCTTGTCGGTAACAGTCATAAGACCGCAAATATCGGTAAGCTTCTGGAGCAAAAGTATGCCATTATTGTGACAAATCCGCCTTATCTCGGAAGGTCAGCCATGAATGCTGAGTTATCGGCGTATGTCGGCAGAAACTATGCGGATTTCGGAGCTGATCTCTTTTCCGTATTCATGGTGCGCTGTATGGAAATGTGTGAAAAAGGCGGTTATTTGGGCTTCCTTACTCCGTCAACATGGCTGTTCCTGCAATCGTATGAGAAGCTCAGACGTCGGCTTTACGCTGAATGCAGCCTGCAAACCCTTCTGCACTTTGAATATTCCGCCTTTGATGACGCAACTGTTCCCCTGTGCGCGTTTACGCTGAAAAACGCGGAGAACTGCGGAAAGGGGACTTATCTGCGGCTCACGGACTTCAAGGGCAACATGGAGCTCCAGCGCAAAAAATGCCTTGAGGCCATACAAGACAGGTCGTGCAGCTACAGATACGAAGCTGACACCTCTGATTTCCTGAATATACCGTCAGCTCCTGCTGCATACTGGCTCAGCAGGAATATGCTCCGATGCTTCTGCGGGGAGCTTCTCGGTGACAAAGTACCTGTGAAAGAGGGGCTTATCACAGGAGATAATGACCGTTTCTTGCGAAGATGGTATGAAGTTGATAAAAATAAAGTCGCATTTTCGGTCAGTTATAAAAAGAAGTGGTTCATGCTGGATAAGGGCGGAGAGTACCGCAAATGGTTCGGAAACAGGGAATACGTTGTCAACTGGGAGAACGACGGGGAGGAGATAAGGAATTTCCGCGACGATAAGGGAAAACTCAGATCGCGTCCTCAGGGGCTCGACTACAACTTCAGACCCTCGGTGAGCTGGTCACAGATCACCAGCGGAGAGCTTTCGGTGCGATATTTCGATGAAAACTTCATGTTCAACGTGGCGGGCACAAGTGCCTTCCCCTACGACGAAAGGCAGCTCCTCATTCTGCTCGGGCTTCTCAACAGCAGGGTGGCTTCAGAGCTTGCACGGGTGCTCAATCCTACTCTGAATATGAACCCCGGCGACCTTGCAAGGCTTCCCTTGCCTGCATTTCCCGAGGAAACTGCCGAAGCAGAGGCACTCATACGCGAGAATATCCGCCTTTGCAGCGACGACTGGAACAGCTTTGAGACCTCCTGTGAGTTCCGCAGGCATCCCCTTGTCTGAACGGCGTATTTTTAGTGGATTACTTGAAAATAAGTGTTGTATTCTTCACGTATTTGTGATATAATATATATTGATATTATATAGTCTGCGCGGACTATAACTTTGATGTAAAGGAGAATCGGAATGGCTATTACCGAAGCGGTTGAAAACTACCTTGAAACTATACTTATACTCTCTCAGAAGCAACCCGATGTCCATGCTATCGACATTTGCTCGTACCTTGGATATTCGAGGCCCACTGTGTCAATAATCCTCAAGAAAATGAAGGACGACGGACTTGTTACAGTTGATGACGACAATCACATAAGGCTCACGGATACGGGAAGGGACGTGGCAGAGCGTATTTACGACCGACACACTGTTCTCACGGACTTTTTCATCCTTCTCGGAGTCAACCGCGATGTGGCTGCCGAGGACGCCTGCATGGTCGAGCACGATATCTCGGACGAGACCTTTGAATGTCTGAAGGCTCATTTCAAAAAGCTTTCGGAAGGCAAGTAAACCGTAATTGATTCTTTTACGGAGGGACTCAATGGGTAAATTTGAAGAATTAAGGGAAAAATATCCCGTTTTTATTTATAAAGCATATTACGTGAACGAAACAAAGGATACCGTGGAGATTGGCTATGAGTTCTCAGTGCCCGATCTTGCGGAATTCCGTCCGAGCTGGAGCTTCAGAAAGCCCGAGGGCTTCACGGTAAAGGGTGATCTCAGCTTTGAGAGGCTTGCTTTCTCACTGGGAATGGCAGAGGCGGTCAGCTACTGGAAGGCGACCTGTTCTCCTTCCTTCCGCGTGGACTGCGGAGAACTGGACGAGGAACAGATAAACTGGTGGAAGAAGCTCTGGTATATGGGACTGGGAGAGCTCTTCTTCGTGAACGGTATCTCTGCGGATTTCGACACATTTGTTAAGATCATCCCCACAGGTCATTATGACAGCTCGCTCAGGGAGTTCTACCGTGAGCGCGAGGGCTGTCTTGTGCCTATAGGCGGCGGAAAGGACTCTGCGCTGACTCTGGAGACACTTCTCAGGGCAGGGAAGAAGTGCCTGTGCTATTCCATCAACAAGCGCCGCTCCATAACCGATACCGTTCTTACGGCAGGGCTTCCCGAGGAAGCTCTTATCACTTCCCACCGCCATTTTGACCGTTCCCTCATCGCACTCAACGACAGGGGCTTCATAAACGGTCATACGCCGTTTTCGGCGATAGTTGCCTTTTCGGCAGAGATAACCGCTTACCTAAACGGACTTAAATACATCGTCCTTTCAAACGAATCCAGCGCAAATGAGAGCACTGTTGTCGGAATGGACGTTAATCATCAGTATTCAAAGAGCTTTGAGTTCGAGAAGGACTTCCATGAATATGAGGAGAGGTATCTGCGTACAGGACAGTACTATTTCAGCTTCCTGCGCCCTCTTGCGGAGTTCCAGATAGCCAAGATGTTCGTTTCACACAGAAAGTACCTTTCCGTTTTCAGGAGCTGTAACCTTGGAAGCAAGGTATCTCCCGATATATGGTGCGGAGAGTGCCCGAAGTGCCTGTTTATAAGCCTTATCCTCTCACCCTTCCTCAGCCTTGCGGAGCTCAGGAAGATATTCGGCAAGGATATGCTGGATGACAGCAAGATGATGGAATACTTCACAGAGCTCATCGGTCAGTCAGAGCACAAGCCTTTCGAGTGCGTGGGCAGTATCGACGAGGTCAATCTGGCAGTATCACTGGCTGTACGCAGGCTCGAACAGGCAGGAGAGGAGCTGCCGCTGCTGTTCAGGGAATACAAGAAACGCGGCCTCTATCATCCCGAGCACATTGATACGCTCAACGCTGAGTGCTGCGGTTCGTTCAACGAGCAGAACCTGCTGCCCGACGAATTCAAGAATATACTGACTAAGGAAATGGAGCGTCTGCTTTGAACAAATTCTGCGAATATATAAAGAATTATACCGAGGGAAAGAAAGTCTGCATACTGGGCTTCGGACGTGAGGGAAAGTCCACATACAGGATACTGGAGAAGTACTGCTCGCCTAAGGCGGTAGCCATAGCCGACCTCAATCCAGTTGACAGGGAAGCAAACGGACTCCCCGAAAGCGTTGAGCTTATCTGCGGCAAGGGATATCAGGACTGCCTTGACCGCTTCGATATGGTATTCAAGAGCCCGGGTATCGTTCTCGAAAAGAGCCTGTCCGAGCTGAAATGCATGATAACCTGCGAAACACAGGTGTTCTTTGAGGTCTACCGCGAGCAGATAATCGGTATCACGGGCACAAAGGGCAAGAGCACCGTTACTTCTCTGATTTACCACGTTCTTCATGAGAGCGGGGTTGACTGCCGCATCGCAGGAAATATCGGAATACCCGTATTTGACATAGCCGAGGGCATGAACGATGATACCGTCGTTGTATGCGAGCTTTCATGCCACCAGCTGGAGTATATGACAGTTTCACCGAGCTCGGCGGTATTCCTCAATCTCTACGAGGAGCACCTCGACCACTACGGCACTATGGAGAACTACTATAACGCCAAGAAGAACATCTACCTTCATCAGGACGTATGCGACGTGCTGTGGTGTAATCACGATATAGCTTCCGATGATATGCCGTCTATCGTTGTTACGGTATCAAATACAAACGAGTCCGCGGATGTTTATGTCAGTGACGGCATAGTTTACGACTCCGACGACGAGGAATACGAGATACCTGTGGACGATATAAAGCTCCTCGGAACTCACAATCATTATAATATAGCTATCGCTTGGGACGTATGCAAGGATCTCGTTGAGGAAGAGGACTTCACAAAGGCTCTGTGCAGCTTTGATCCCCTTGCTCACAGACTGGAATTCGTGGATACGGTACGCGGTATACGCTGGTATGACGACTCTATCTCAACTGCCTGTGCTACGGCGATATCGGCTTTGCAGAGCGTTCCTGCGGTTGGGACGATACTCATCGGCGGCATGGACAGAGGCATAGACTATCAGCCTCTTGTGGATTTCCTTGCCGACTTTGACGTGCGAGTTATATGTATGGAAGCTTCGGGAAAGCGCGTGTACGATATGATACAGGCAGGCGGAAGCTTTAATAATAGGGAGCGTGTACACTACGCCGACCATCTTGAAGATGCGGTAATGCTCGCTGCGGAGATAACCCCCGAGGGCATGAGCTGCGTTATGTCGCCTGCGGCTGCAAGCTACGGCATATTCAAAAACTTCGAGGAGCGCGGCGACGCCTTCAAGAAGCTGGTCGCAGAACTAAGAACTAAGAACTAAGAACTTAGTAGGGGCGGATACTGTGCGCCCCTACATTTTGCTTCATGTTAATTTTATTGTAGGTGCGGGACGTTGAGGACGCCGTCACCTACAGTATGTCATATGAAGCTCATTCGTAAGGCAGGGGCGGATAATATCCGCCTCTACTACTCACTACTTCCTACTCACTACTCACTGACCACTATGCACTGAACACTAATAACTTGCTAAATAGGCTTTTATTGCTAAATTTATAATTAACTCTTGCAATTCAAAGCAAGCTATGATATAATATTAACGATGGGGTCAGATTCCCCGTAAATGAATTATCAGGAGGAATTATATCTATGTTAACTTCAGCTTCAGAAATGCTCAAGAAAGCAAAAGCAGGCAAATACGCAGTTGGTCAGTTCAATATCAATAACCTTGAGTGGACTAAGGCTATCCTTCAGACAGCTCAGGAGTGCAATTCTCCTGTTATCCTCGGCGTTTCAGAGGGTGCAGGCAAGTATATGTGCGGTTTCGAGACAGTAGCAGCTATGGTTGCAGCTATGGACAAGAATCTCGGTATCACAGTTCCTGTTGCACTTCACCTTGACCACGGCTCATACGAGGCTTGCTACAAGTGCATTAAGGCTGGTTTCACTTCTATTATGTTCGACGGCTCACACTTCCCGATCGCTGAGAACGTTGCAAAGACAACAGAGCTCGTAAACGCTTCTCACAATCTCGGACTCTCTATCGAGGCTGAGGTAGGCGCTATCGGCGGTGAAGAAGACGGCGTTATCGGCAGAGGCGAGTGTGCTGATCCTGCTGAGTGCAAGATGATCGCTGATCTCGGCGTTGACTTCCTTGCAGCAGGTATCGGCAACATCCACGGTGTATATCCCGCAAACTGGGAGGGACTCAGCTTTGAGACTCTCGAGGCAGTAAACAAGGCAGTAGGCGAGATGCCTCTCGTTCTCCACGGCGGTACAGGTATCCCTGATGATATGATCACAAAGGCTATTTCACTTGGCGTTGCAAAGATCAATGTAAATACAGAGTGCCAGCTCGTATTTGCTGAGGCTGTAAGAGGCTACATTGAGGCAGGCAAGGACAAGCAGGGCAAGGGCTTCGACCCAAGAAAGCTCCTCGCACCCGGCGTTGAGGCTATCAAGGCTAAGGTAAAGGAAAAGATGGAGCTCTTCGGAAGCGTAAACAAGGCTTGAGCTTTATAAGTACTATCAACTGTTTTTAACGGAAAAAATTACAGCCATAAGGGATATCCCTTATGGCTGTTTTTCGTTTATACTGTTTTATACGGATTTTACGCAGTTCCTTCCGCTGGATTTCGCATTGTAAAGCGCTCTGTCCATACGGTTGAAAGCATCGTCGAAGGTGTCGTCTGAGTTTATCGTGGTAACGCCGATGCTGCAGGTTATCTGTCCGATTTTGCCGAAGGACTCTTCCGAGATAGTTCTTCTCAGCCCTTCTGCCAGAGCGTTTGCCTTTTCGCTTCCCGTATCATAGCATACGACTACAAATTCCTCACCGCCCCAGCGTCCTATAACCGCATTGAGGTCGTGCATATAGTCGGAGATGATCTTGGTGAACTGTACAAGTGTAACGTCACCTGTGGAGTGACCGAACTTATCATTGACGTGCTTGAAGAAGTCGATATCGAGTATCATAAGTGATACTTCGCGGTTCTTGGTGCATTTATCCTTCAGAGCGTTTCTTATCTCGGTCTCCATTCTTCCGTGATTGAATACATTTGTAAGAGAATCGCGTGAAGCGAGCTGCTCATATTTCTTCATAGTCTCGAGGAGCTCTATGGAGTTCTCATGGATATTCTGTACCATGAATACGAAACGGAAGTCGTCCTCATTGTTCGTTTCCGAACGGCTGAATATGAGCTTTACCCATATATACTTGCCCTCGAGGTTCATCATGAGGCAGTCAAATGAAGTGGTTCGTCCGGGAGCGAGGTTCTTTTTAAGGTACTCGGGAGCTGTTCTTTCAAGGAAGAGAGGCTGGTCATCAGGCCAGATCATATTTATGATCATATTTCTCCACTCCGAGTACTTTATCTCCTGCTGCATGACATCATCAGAGATCTCGGTTACGCTGATACTGCTGGTAGTATCCTGAACGAGGTCTATATACATTGAAAAAAGGTAAGTATTCTGTATGGTGTTGACCTTCTGGACTGTAAGCTCGTCATTGACGAACATTTCGTTATCTATCTCATCGAGCATGAAAAGATATGTACTGTTGGGTTCGATAGGGTATACAGACATCTGGACTACATGGGTGATATCGTTTTCGACAATATTTACGCGTTTGCTGTATTTTTCGTGAAATCTGCCTTCATTCGGGATAAATACATGATAGTCCTCTGTTATATCGTCACTGCTGTTGTTGAAGTGATACCACAGCTTTCTGACGAGCTCGATATAATCTCCTTCGTTGTCGATATAGTCGGCAAACAAACCGTCTTTTTTTATGGCTTTGTATCTGTCGGTTTCGTCATCGGCAATTATTATGCAATCAGCACTGCTGCCTATAAACTTTATTGCTTCTTCATAAGAATAGTTATCAATGTTTATACTGCTCATAAAAGTCTCCCCCTAATGATGTGGAATGATGCTTTCGTAAATAAAGCTGCCTGTTGGCTGAAAACAGTGATACTCTTTAAAAAAAGAATATCATTATCCAATAATATGATATCACATTTCTGCTAAAAAATTGAAAACAAATTATGAACAGGAGCGTATGGAACAGCTATTTGTAGTTTTTTACAAATAAAGCGATAAATAATTGGTAAAATTGCTGACAAAAAAACAAATGTACGGGAATAATGCTGATATTTTGGAGAAAAAACATACTTGAGTTTTACCATAAGCCGCCTTATCGGGTTGAACGAAATAAATAATTGTGATGACGAATAATCGCAAAAATGGTATAATATTACAAGTAAGTATCAGTGCATTTATATGCGGAGGGGATAGCATGGATTTCGAGAAAATGCTTGATAAATATAAAAATATGACCTGTATCATCTCTGTTGACAGGACAGAGGACGGTTCATACGGAAATATCCGCGTAGCCGCGGGAAACAAGGCACACTGCGACGAGAGCGAAAGGGTCATGGGACATCCTTTTGTACCCGACAGACCTTACGAGGAGAGCCTGGTAAAGGATAAGAATTTTGAGGATTTCTGCTATCGGAGCGCTATTCTCGGACAGTCCATGCATACCTATGTAAGTCTTCATCAGATGGGGCTGTGACTAAATCTTTTCCTGCTGCCGCTGAAGTCGGATGAGGAGAACAGGGGCTACTGCCTGTATTCCTATGATGTTGCTCCTCAGGCTGCCGCCGATCAGCTTTCAAAGCTTTCGGCAGATACTTCGGCGGACGTTATCAAGACCTGCATAAAGCTCAGAGGCTCGGACAATACAGCTCAGGCCTTTTATGACGTTATCGAGGATATACGGCAGATATGCGACTCCGATCACTGCTGCATACTCCTTACAGATCCTGACGAGAGAAGATGCATTACCCTGTGCGAAGCCATAAGACCGGGCTGCGGACTTCTTCCGATGGACACGTATCTTGACGAAAACTTCTATGATATAGCAGCTACGTAGAAGGATACCATCGGTTCGAGCACCTGCGTCATAGTCAAGGATGAAAATGACATGAAATGGCTTGAAAAGATCAATCCCGTGTGGCATTATTCGCTGACTCAGGCAGGGGCAAGGAGCATAGTGCTTTTTCCGCTGAACTATAACGGCGAAACTCTCGGGTATATGTGGTCGATAAACTTCAACGTGGAGAATACGGTCAAGATCAAGGAGACCCTTGAGCTTACGACCTTCTTCATAGCTTCTGAGATAGCTAACTATCAGTTTCTTCAGAGAATGGAGATACTGAGCTCCATAGACCTCCTCACAGGCGTTAAGAACAGAAATACCATGAATAATTTTGTTGACAGTATCCTCAGCGGACAGACTAAGCTTAAGCATCCCCGTGCCATTGTATTTGCCGATCATAACGGACTCAAGCGGGTAAATGACGAACACGGACACGGTGCGGGTGACGCTCTTCTGAGGACGGCGGCTTCACTGATACGCGGGGTTTTCTATGACAGCGAGGGATACCGCTCAGGCGGCGATGAGTTCATGGTAATATCGGCAGGAGTATCGGAGGAAGAGATCGGCAGCAGAGTAGCTCAGCTCAGGGCGCAGGCGGAAAAGACCGAAAACACCCGCTTTGCCATTGGAAAGAGCTTATTCGAGAAGAACAGCGATATACTCACCGCTATGAAGTATGCCGATGAAAAGATGTATGTTGACAAGAAGAATTATTATCAGATGCATCCCGATCTGAAATACAGATAACAAAAAAGCCATAAAGAAAATGCTTCTTTATGGCTTTTATCTTAGTCATGAGCTCTCAGAGTATCGCGGACTTCCATAAGGGCAAAGCCGAGAATGTTCTGTCCCGACCACTTTTCTGCGTTCAGCCTGCTTTCGTCGCGGAGGTCTATGCCGCAGGCCCATATCCTGTCGTTTACCGCACATTCCACGAGATAGGCGTCGCCTGTATCG
>NZ_CAMKRR010000042.1 GCF_946415235.1 uncultured Ruminococcus sp.
CGTTTCCGCCTTGAGTTACCCATGCTACCTCGGGAGCAAAGCCCTCAACGTGGTCCTTTTCCTTCTGAAGAAGGCTCTCGGGGATAAACATAGGCATACAAACATTCTCGTGACCGAGCTCCTTGAATCTTGTATCAAGGATATGCTGCATATTCTCCCATATTGCGTAGCCGTAGGGGCGTATTACCATACAGCCCTTAACGCTCGTATATTCTATAAGCTCTGCCTTTTTGCAGATGTCGGTATACCACTGTGCGAAATCCTCGTCCATTGAGGTTATCTCGGATACCAGCTTTTTATCTTTTGCCATATATATGACCTCTTTCTGTAGTTTTTCAATAATAAGTTGTGTCCCGAACGGAGTTCGGGGGAATAACTGCCATCAGGCAGTCATTGCATACATATAATTATAACATCTATGTGTGCTGTTGTCAATCCGTTAAATATGCGCTAAAACGTATATGAACAGGAAGCTGAAGGCTATGAATCCGCCTGCAAGAACGGCGTTCATGACCTTTGAGCCCGATGCCTCGGAATATGAGTCATCATACTGCCTGCTTCTGTTTGCCAAGATGAAGAGAACTATGCAAACCACACCAAGAACTCCCGTAATTATCCACAATATGCTCATGCGGGTGCTGAGAAGGTCGATGTAACGGTCGCCGACGACTATTTCATCGCTGTTGAGAGATGTTCTTGTTTCGTATGACATTCTCTTGACCTTGCCTTTTATTCTGATGTTCTTATAGTTCCTGAATTCCTCATCGAAATTCTTGCCGAAATCCTTTGGAGCGCGTACTGCAAGGAGGCTGTCCTCGTCCTCGGAGCATATGTAGAAATAGTAATCATTTCCCACAGGAATGGATTTTACGGTATGCTTTACCTTTAAAGCGTAGCTGCTGCTGCCGTATGCGGGAACGCCGCTTACTATCTCGCCGCCGCCGAGTCCCGAGACGAATGCCTCATCGAGGCTCTTTTTTTCGCCTGTAAATCCCATTATACCGATCACAAGGCTTGTGATCGCAGCAACGATAAAGAGGATAGCTCCCCATATCAGTCCCTTTCCGTTTGAAACTCTGCTTGTAAATCCCATAAAACCGCTCCTTTAGTATGTAAAGTGCTGTATTTTCTGTGCTTATTCCTCTTCTTTTTCCTCTTTTTCCGCAGCAAGCTTCTCCACGCGGCATACCTCTATGCGGTGATGTCTTACCTCGGTTATATCTATATGAAGTCCGCCTGCGTCAAGTGAAAGCTGAGAGCCGTCCTTCGGTATCTCCCCGAGCTCGGCTATGACATAGCCGCCGAAGGTCTCATACTTATCGGCAGGGAGCACCACGTCGAGCTCCTCGCAAACATCGCTGAGAGAGCTTATACCCGGTACTGTCCATGTGTTTTCCCCTGTTTTTTCAAGCCTTGCAGCGGGCTCGTCCTCGGGATCGTCGGCAAAGTCGCCCACGAGCTCCTCAACAAGGTCGGTGATGGTGATGATACCGCTCATTCCGCCGTACTCATCAACGACTATGGCAAAATGATCTGCGCCCCGCTGCTTCATCTGATCGAAGAGGCGGTCGGCTTTCATATTCTCGTGAACGAAGCAGGGCTCATGGACTGCGGAAGCCATGATATTTTCCTTGCTCTTGTCATCAAGTCGGAAATAGTCCTTTGCGTTCAGCACGCCGATGACGTTATCCACGCTTTCTCCGCAGATAGGGAAGGAGGAATGTCTTGTGCGGTGTATGGTCTCCTCCCACACACTCACATCATCGTCGCTCCACAGCACATCAACGTCGGTTCTGTGCGTACAGACCTGTTCGGCGGTGGTATCGTCAAAGGCGAAGATGTTCTTTATGATGCGGTTCTCGTCCTCGTCGATAGTGCCTTTTTCAGCGCCTGCGTCGGACATCATGAGTATCTCTTCCTCCGTAACGGTGTCGTCGTCGCTGTCGGGGTCTATGCCCAGCAGCCTGAGTATGCCGTTTGAGGTCACGTTGAGCAGCCATACCAGCGGTGCAAAGAGCTTTGACACGAATGTTATCATGCCGCTCATGGCAAGAGCTATCTTTTCGGGATCCTTCATTGCGAGGCGCTTTGGTACGAGCTCGCCGAATACCAGTGTAAAATAGGAAAGTATCAGGGTTATGAGCACTACGGATACCTTCTTTATAACAGCTGCGGGGATACTTATACCCGTTTTGACCAGTGCTGATGTGAGCAGCTCGGAAAAGCTGTCGGCAGCAAAGGCAGCTCCTATGAAGCCTGCCAGTGTTATTGCCACCTGTATAGTCGCAAGGAAGCGTGTAGGAGTATCAGTGAGCTTTTTGAGCCTTACGGCTTTTTTGTTGCCGCTTGCCGCAAGCTTTTCAAGGCGCACGTCGCTTGTGGAAATGACAGCCACCTCGGTACACGCAAAGAGCGCATTCAGCGCTATAAGTATAATCTGCAGAATTATCTGCCCTATCATTATTCATATCCTCCGTAAAATATAATATTTCTCTTTTTTTGACCTTGTAAACCTCATAAAGGCACAGCCTAACACAAGCGATAGTGCAGACCATGCCTTGATATCATATATTCAACGAAGAAAATCGTGTAATTATCAGGATTGCTGCCGTCAGGGGCACCGTCCATTTTGGTTTTCATCTCCTTTTTGGTATAGTATTTTTATTATAACGCATTATTATGATTTTGTCAAGCAGTGGGGATAACGCTGCTGTTTTGCGGCAAAAAGCCCCTGCAATTGCAGGGGCTTGAAAATATTACTTTTTCTTTTTCTTTGCTTCATCAAGGACGTTTTCAACTGCGCTTTCGGCTGTTTCATCAACAGCTTCCGCGATATCTTCGGCAGTTTCCTTGGCTTCCTCGGCAATGTCCTCGGCAGCCTCCTTAGCGTCCTCGGCGATATCCTCGACAGCGTCCTTAGCGTCCTCAGCGATATCCTCGACAGTCTCCTTGGCTTCCTCGACAGCGTCCTCTGCGGCTTCTTTGGCTTCCTCAGCCTTGTCCTTAGCCTTTTTCAGAGGTTCCTCCGCGATAGCGCCCTTGGACTTTATCATATTCTTCTTTGAAGAATCCTTTGTTTTTGCTGCTTCCTCTAATGCCTTGTCGGCTTCGCCGCTCTTTATGAGCTTCTTTGCCTTTATCTTTTCGATAAGGACCTTATTGTGCTTCCTGTCGTACATATAGAAGAGCGCGAGCACGATGATACCGAGCAGCAGTGTAACTACTCCCATATTGAAGCCGGGAGGAGTATACTTGAGCGATACAGTGTGGTGTCCTGCGGGAACGCGGATACCTATGAGAGTTCCGAGAACGACTATCTCGCCCTCAGAGCCGTCTGCATTGTAAAGGTTGGTCTTCTTGGTTCCCTCGACGGCTTCCTCAACGACCTGACTCTGTACTGTCTTTCCGTCTATCTTTACTTCCCAGCCGGGCTCGTAGGGAATGGAGGTCATGAGTATCTGACCCTCCTGAGCGTCAACGTCGCCTACAAGGTAACGGTCGTTGGTCTTTGTCATATCGAGGTTCCACGGATTTGTCTTGAGCTTTGCGATATCTTCCTCGAAAGCTTCCTGATCGAGATAGTAGAAGTTGAAGCCGGCGTTCTTTCTTACCATGAGATACTCGTTGCTTCCTGTGTACTGACCATTGCTGCCTGTCGGCGGAATGGTAAGTCTTATCTCGACCTCGTCGCCCTTCTCGAACGGACCCATTCTTACGATAGGCGAGGAGTTGGTATTGAAGTATGTGCCGTAGCCGTCGTAATTCTCAGTACCTGATTTCTGTCCTCTGTAAACTCCGTCTTCGTCCTTTACAGCTACCCATACATTACAGGTCTTTCTCATTTCAGATCCGAGATGCATATAGATATCTCCGTCCTTGGGGACTGTTACATCTATGTTTACTACAGCGTCGTCAACTCCTGCGAAAGCCTCGTAGCAGTCGTGGACAACGCCGGTGGTGTTTGTGTAATCGTGGAGATATACCTTTGTATCATCGTATTTTACGGTATAGTCAAATGGTACATAGTACTGTCTTGGGGTAAGGGGGTCAAAACTCTCCGTGCTTCCTGCCATAGCGCTGAGGAAGTTGTTGAGGCTGTTGAATGGGTTGTCATTTCCGAGACCTGTGAGCATGGTAATGTCATCATCAGCCATATAGCCGATATTCAGTGCATTGGGGTTCTCGTAAACATCCATTTTTGCTGAAATATCGTTGTCCTTCTTGTAATCCTTCGAGAAACGATAGATATACGAAGCGTCTACCGTAGAACCGATGTTTGTTCTTACAGGGTCGTCAAGGACGTACTTGATGCCGAGGATAGAGTCCGCAACAGGGTTGCAGCCCTCGTATTTCGACTCAAAGCTCTGCGTGAAGTAGCCCATAGCTTCGATAAATGTGATAGCTCTTGCGTTCATTACCGAGCTTGAATGTGATATACCCTTTAATCCGTAGGCAAGGTCGTCGTTTACCATTCGGTTGAAGGTCTTTTCCGCGCGGTAGAAGCCGCCGTCGTAGTTCTCAAGCTCCTTTACAACGTCGGGAGCTGTCATTATATCGGTATATGTGCTGTGGTCGGAGTTTCCGACCTCCTTGAATATCTTTCTGAAGGAGTCGTAGCAGTTGTAGCCTGTCTCGAAGAATATGAGCAGAGCCATTGCCACGGATATTGCATTCCTGCCCTTTGAGGACTTTGCATGGCTGTAGCAGTAAACTCCCACAAGGTAGATAGCGCCGAGGATAAGTCCGAATGCGATGGTTCCGAGCCAGAGCTCTTCCCAGTGGTCTGAGCCGCGGTTCATATCCGCCTTGTACGGGTATATAGCCACGTACTTGTACTTTTCCTCGTTGTAGTTGAAGCTCTTCATCTTAAGGCAGAATACCGCCGTGAGTATGCCGATTATCGCCGCTGATACGCTCGCACTGACAGGCGACATCTTGTAGCCCTCAAGATTTGAGAAGATATCCGCTGCCATTGAAACGAACACGAATGAAAGCAGGAACGAATATCTGTAGGGGAGCCAGTTAGGATCCTGACCGCCGTGCCACATCATATTTATGGGCTTTACATACATACTGAAAAGGAGTATGAATGAGAGCAGCGTGTAGCCTATCTTCTTGTTCACCTTTATCTTCTTGTTCATGAAGAAGAGGGGGATGAGTACGAATGAGAGCACGCCGCAGTATATCTCGGGGCGTCCGTAGAAACGTGTTCCCTCGTCGACGTTTACCGAGTAGTACTGGTTTGGTAGCAGACATGGCACCAGTTCAAGGGGATTGAACATTGCCCTGTAGCTGTAGTCGGGCTCGGAGAAGTCGAACTTACCGAGAGCAAGAGCGTTGTACACAGGCATTATCATGATAAAGCTGCACATCAGGACAACTATCGTCGATATGCCCATGCGGAAGAATACCTTTGCGTAATCGCCTATGCCCTTGAACTTTCTCTGTGTTCCGAAGAATACATAGTAGAAGAAATAAAGGGCTATGAATATGGCTATCATGAAGCCGATATAGAAGTTGGCAATGAACATTATCGCCGTAGGTATGATGTAGTTGATCTTTCGTCCGTCATCTACAAGGTATTCCACGCCGAGGATTATGAGCGGCAGGAATATGGGGCCGTCGATCCACATGGGGTCGATGAGCTGGATAACAACGTAAGCCATCATGGCGTACATTGTTGAGAACATGATGGACTGGAGCGGTCTGAGTTTCTTTGATTTCTGAGCGTAAATGCTGAATGTGAGACCTGCCGCACCCACCTTTGCCATCTGCATTATCATTACGCTTTCGAGTATCATCTTCCTCGGAAGCAGCATAACGATCAGAGTGAAGGGGCTTGCGAGGTAGTATCCTATGATACCCATGAAGCCGCCGGAAAGGTTTCTGCTCCAGCTGTAGAAAGCGCTGCCGTCGCCCCAGAATGCGTCCCTGAGCGCTTCAAAGTAGTAAATGTACTGACCGTTAAGGTCCAGTGTGAGCACCGAACGCTCGCCGAAGGGATAGACGTCGAAGCCTATATATGACACGAAGGTAAGAAGAAAAGGTATCAGAAATGCTGCGATATAGAACAGCGGCTTGTATTTCGTGCCTCTTTTCTCAGCTATGATGTCTGCGGCGGTTATAGCGGGTTTAGTGCTGCCGATCTTGGTGCGGGCGGTGCCGTTTTTCGGCTTTGTGCCCGTAGCTTTTGACTTAGCCAATGTTGTTCCTCCTTTTGCTTCGGGCATATTGAGCCATAATACCCGATTTTATACTATTTTTTATTATACTACAAATCTTTCCGTTTTGCAATAGCAAAATCCTCCTGACATACCAAAAAATGTCCGCGGGACTTTGCCGTGAGCTGTGACTGCATATATTAGACGCATGAGCTGCCCTGTTCTCTCACATAATTCATAAAATTTTTCATGATTAATTTTATGAATTATTTAATATATCCGTTGACTACTTTAATGCAAAGTGCTATAATTAAATTGTTCAGGCTTTTTTGACCTGTATAAAACATTGAATTTGATAAAAGGAGATTATCAGAAGTGGGAAAATATTTTGGAACTGACGGATTCAGAGGTACAGCCAACGAAAATCTTACAGCAGATCATGCATATAAGGTAGGACGCTTTCTCGGCTGGTACTACGGTGAGATAAAGAGGAGAAACGGTGATGATACTCCTGCGCGTATCGTTATAGGCAAGGACACACGCCGTTCGAGCTATATGTTTGAATATTCACTCGTAGGCGGACTTACCGCTTCGGGTGCTGACGCATACCTTCTCCATGTTACTACCACACCTTCTGTTGCATATATATCAAGAGTTGACAGCTTTGACTGCGGCATAATG
Organism: uncultured Ruminococcus sp.; assembly: GCF_946415235.1. Classification (GTDB taxonomy): domain Bacteria; phylum Bacillota; class Clostridia; order Oscillospirales; family Ruminococcaceae; genus Ruminococcus. Next base: position 6,843 of record NZ_CAMKRR010000042.1, read on the forward strand.
ATATCTGCCAGCCATAATCCGTACTATGACAACGGCATCAAGCTCATAAACGGACAGGGCGAGAAAATGGAGGATGAGGTCATAGACCTCGTTGAGGCTTACCTCGACGGAAAACTCAATGCCTTCGGTCAGGACTGGGAAGAAGTGCCCTTTGCCCACGGTGAGAAAATAGGCAGGAGCGTTGACTATGTTGCAGGCAGGAACCGCTACCTCGGCTATCTTATATCCCTCGGAATGTATTCCTTCAGAGGCAAGAAGATAGGTCTTGACTGTGCCAACGGAGCTGCATGGAATATTGCGAAGTCCGTATTCGAGGCTCTCGGAGCTGAGACATACGTTATCAATGCAGAGCCTACAGGCGTGAACATTAACAATAACGCAGGTTCTACACATATCGAAGGACTTCAGAAATTCGTAGTCGAAAAGGGCCTCGACGCAGGCTTTGCATACGACGGCGATGCTGACAGATGTCTCTGTGTTGACGAAAAGGGAAACGTCATCACAGGCGATCATATACTCTACATATACGGAAGATACATGAAGGAGCGCGGAAAGCTCATAAACAACACCGTTGTTACAACTGTTATGTCAAATTTCGGACTTTACAGAGCATTTGACGAGATAGGCGTGGACTACGCCAAGACAGCAGTAGGCGACAAGTACGTTTATGAGTACATGAAGGAGCACGGCTGCTGCATCGGCGGCGAGCAGTCGGGACATATAATCTTCTCAAAGTACGCTTCAACAGGCGACGGAATACTCACGAGCCTCAAGATAATGCAGGTGATCATGTCCCGCGAGAAGAAGCTCAGCGAGCTTGCTGCTCCGTTCACTGTGTATCCTCAGGTACTTGAAAACGTAAAGGTAAAGGATAAGGCTGCTGCACAGGCTGACCCCGATGTACGCGCAGAGGTAGACAAGGTCGCAGCAGAACTGGGAGATTCGGGAAGAATACTCGTCCGTGAAAGCGGCACAGAGCCCCTCGTAAGAGTTATGGTGGAGGCTGAGCAGGAAGATATATGCCGCAGCTGCGTGGACAGAGTTGTAAATGTTATAAAGTTAAAGGGACATACATTATAATAATGTTATGGTCAGGCGCTCTTTACAGAATACTGTCGGGAGCGTCCTTTCTGCTTGGTGCATTTTGTCAAACAGGCATTGATGTGAAGTTGCTAATTTCAGCTAATTACTGGAATTTTGTTCTTTCTATTGACTATAGATGATTATAGTGGTATAATTGTTCTTACGGCGTTTTGTGCCGTAATATAAATGTTTTGGTAAATATGGAGGTTAAAATGGCTAAGAAAGATGAGCGTAATCTCAATATTACGATCAAGAATCATGAAGAAAAAGACGAAGTTATAATATCTATCTCTTCCATTTTACAGCAAATGAAAAGACTGTTTGCTTTATGGATAGTTGCTGCTATAGTGGCAGGCCTTGTTGTATTTTCTCTGTCGGCATTCAAGACCTTTTCAAGTTCTGTCCCTGCCGAGGCTATCGTAAGCTTTACTTATGACGGTATAGAACAGGGCCTTGACCCCAAAAAGGCAGGAACATTTGATATCGAAACCATGAAGAACCCAAGAGTTATCGAAATGGCTCTTACCGAAATGGGTATGGATATCGAAAACCTTGAATATATCAGATCGAATATCAGCTTCGGATATATAATGCCTCAGGATGCTTACGAAAAGCTCAAGGCATACAACAGCGTTATGGAAAAGGCTACAAGCGGAAGCCTTTCGGCTGCACAGGCAATGCTCGATGTAAAGTATTTCCCCACAAAGTATGAGATATTCTTTAATTACGGAAATGCGGGCTTTGACAAGAATACAGGCACTGAGATACTCAATACCATCGTTGACTGCTACGGAGATTATTTCTATCAGCTCTACGGCTTCAACGAGCCCCTCGGAGCATCGGTTGCGGCCGTTGATTCCGAAAGCTATGACTATCCTCAGCAGATAGAGCTTTACAGAGACTCGCTCAGAAAGGTAAGAAATTATCTTGATGAGCTTACCAAGGAAGACAATACAGCCTTCCGTTCAAGTGCAACAGGCTATTCGTTCAACGATCTTTCAGAGTATGCAAAGACCGTTACAAGCATTGATCTTGACAGGATATCATCATATATTTCCGTCAACAATGTCACCAAGAACAAGGACGATGCTCTTTCATACTATGATTACAGGATAGAGAACCTCACCCGCGACAAGGACGAGTACAGCGAGAGACTTGCAGCTCTTGATGCTTCTATCGCCAAGTATGTAAAGGATTCCGCTACGTTCATCGGAGCAGGCGCAGAGAGCATTAACGGCAATGCTTCCATACATTCCGATCAGTATGATTCAATGTTCAAGACGAAGACCACACTGGAAGCAAGCCTCGCTCAGACAGTACAGGACATAAAGTTCTATGAGTCAAGGAGAGAAGCTCTCAAGTCAAATAAGACAAGCTCAAGAGCCAATATTGAAAAGGTAGAGGCAGACCTTGCGGGACTCAACGCAAAGGTAACGGATATAGTTGACCTTACAGAAAAAACAGCTGATGACTACTTCAAGAACGTACAGTTCGCAAATGCATATTCGGTACTTGCTTATGCTTCAAAGTCAGCATCAGCAGGTCTCAGTCAGGCATTGAGCGCTTCACTCAAGAAGATAATCGTATGGGAGCTGCTCATATTTGCAATATATCTTGCAGCTGCATTTTTACTCGCTCTCAAGCGTGATAACAGCAGAAAAAAGGCTGCGGCAGAAGCAGCAGATGACGACGATGAGGAAGACCTTGAGGACGTTATCGAGGCTATAGAGGAAGCTGCCGAAAAAGAAGCAGACAGCTCCAAAAAGTCAAAGAAAAAGTAAACAGCTTTAATTAACAGCTCCGGAAGGAGCTGTTATTTTTTGCAATGTTAAATCCACGTTAAACTATTGCCGAAATCATTGACTCTTAGATATAACCTGATATAATATAATCAGAAGGGAAAAATATAATATTCAGAAACAGAAGAAAGATCAGGAGAAAAATATGGAAGAGTTTTCGATTTTTAACATTTTCACCCTTATGGGCGGACTTGCCTTCTTCCTTTACGGTATGAAGGTAATGTCAACAGGACTTGAAAAACTCACGGGCGGCAAGCTTGAAGTCGCACTGAAAAAAATGACCGAGAACAAGCTGAAGGCTATACTTCTCGGAATGGGCGTTACTATTGCCATACAGTCATCATCGGCTATGACGGTAATGCTCGTAGGCTTTGTAAACTCGGGCATCATGACCCTCGAACAGACTATCGGAGTATGCTTCGGCTCCAATATAGGTACTACCTTCACGGCGTGGATACTCTGTCTCGACGGTATCAAGGACTCGGGTGAGGGCGGTATCATCAGCTTTATACTGAGACTGCTCAAGCCTGTATCATTCTCGCCCCTTATAGCTCTTGCGGGAACGATACTCATAATGTTCGCAAAGAAAAACAAGAAAAAGGACGTGGGACGTATCCTTGTGGGCTTTGCAGTGCTTATGACGGGAATGACATTCATGTCGGATTCCGTCGATCCTCTTGCGAACTCACCGGATTTCCAGAAGATCCTCACAGCCTTCCATAATCCAATACTCGGCGTACTCGTTGGAACTGTATTCACGGGAATAATCCAGAGCTCCGCAGGCTCTATCGGTATATTGCAGGCTTTCTCAAAGACAGGCGGTCTTACATGGGGAATGTCGCTCCCAATAATCATGGGCTGCAATATCGGTACCTGCGTAACGGCTCTGCTGTCCACAGTCGGCGTAAGCAAGGACGCAAAGCGCGTTGCATGGACTCATATAATCATAAAGATAATCGGCACACTTGTGCTGCTTCCCATAATCATGATACTCCAGAACGTCATCGACCTCGGCATTATGAGCAAGACCGTCGGCTATGTGGGTATCGCGGTAATGCATACTATCTTCAATGTGGCAACGACAGTAATGTTCATGCCTTTCACAAAGCAGCTCGTGGCACTTTCAAAGGTAGTCGTAAAGGACGGCAAGGAAGAGGTCAAGGACACGAGAAGAACTCTCACAGGTCTGGATGTTATCCTGCTGAAAACTCCTGCAGTAGCTGTTCATACCTGCATTTCGGCAACAAATCAGATGGCAGAGCTTACAAGAGAGACCATACTCATGTCGCTGAAGCTCCTTACGGGCTATGATGAGACGGTCTGCGAGACCATCATTGAAAATGAGGACATAATCGACAGCTATGAGGACAAGATAAACAGCTATCTTATAAAGCTGTCAAAGGCAAGTATCACAGGTGCGGACAGCCGAAGCGTTTCAAAGATGATGCACTGTGTCGGAAACTTCGAGAGAATTTCCGATCATGCGGTAAATCTTGTGGAGTCGGCTCAGGAGATGCACGAAAAGGGTATAAACTTCTCTGAGGAGTGTATAAACGAGATAATGGTAATAACCGACGCTATTGCCGAGAATGTCAACAAGGCATTTGACGCATACGTAAACAACGACCTGAAGATAGCGCATAAGGTCGAGCCTCTCGAGGAGGTCGTGGATAATCTCAGCACCGAGCTGAAAAACAGGCATATCCGCCGTTTGCAGAATGATGAGTGTACTGTAGAGCTCGGATATATCTTCCAGGACGTGCTTACCAACCTCGAGCGTGTATCGGATCACTGCTCGAATATCGCAGGCTGCCTTATCGAGACAGACGAAAAGACAAATCTCCATGCTTACCTTCACGAGGTCAAGGAGAACGACGAGGTATTCAGAACTGAATACCGTGCCTATGCCGAGGATTATTTCCGCAGGCTCGGCGGTCAGGAAGTAAACGCATAAAAAGGATCAAGCCCGAAAGCGGTTCGTAAGAACTGTTTTCGGGCTTGTTTATGTTACTTAAGTAAATATTATCAGTAAGGCAGGGTGAATTTTCCTGCTTTCCACACATTATCGCTGCCGATCACTGCTGAGAACTGATCCGTTTCGGTATGAGCGCCCTCGCCGTAGTCGCTTCCGCTGTAGTAGTTTTCCACGGTGAATACTATCTCATCGTCGGACTTTGATGTTATTTCGGTTATCTTTGAGCCTGTATAGTATATATCAGCGCCTCTTTCGCCTGCGAGAGCATATACGCCGCCGTCCTGTTCGATATAGAGCTCGGAGAGAACGTCAGCATCGTAGCGGTCACTGAATACTCTATGGTAGGCGTTTTCAATGTCGGCAAGAGTCTTTATGCTGCTGTCGGAGATATGATGATACCGCCAGTTGAAGGTGCCTGTTTCGACGAACTGCTCGTCGGTCTTGAAGGGACAGCCCACTGTGAAGTTCCACTGAGTGCGGCAGGCGGACTCAAAAAGCGCCTGAGCTGCGGATATTATAGTCTGCTCGTCGATATCGCCGCTGTCTGCCTTGAACACTACAGCGCCGTCCTCATTGTACTCGAAAGCTCCGCCGCCGAGAGGGTCGGGCTGTGTAGTCGTTGTGGTTTTTGCGGTAGTTGCGGCAGCTGTGGTATTTTTTGTGGTCTCTGCCTCTGTGGTCGTTTCAGCAGCTGCGGCTGTAGTCTCGGCTTCATCGGGCTTTGAGGGAGCTGTTCCCGTCGTTTTCCATGAGCATGATGCGAGAGCTGCCGTAAGAGCTGCCAGTGCTATGATCGCTGATATTTTTTTCATTAAAGTTCCTCCTCATCTTCATCGTCATCGAGGACGAAATCTATAGTTCCGTCGCTTACGCTGACTGCGGCGCAGACTACCTGTACAGTCTGTCCGAGAGTATATGATACGCCCGTAAATCTTTCCGTCAGTGATACGGGCTCTGTATAGTCGTATTCGCCCTCGGGGAGCGTCCTTATGTGGACAAGTCCCTCAACGGTATTGGGGAGCTCCGCATAGAAGCCGAACTCTGTGACACCTGATATCTTAGCAGTGAAGCTCTCGCCGATGTGGGCTTTCATGTACTCCGCCTTGTAGCAGTCCTCACATTCGCGCTCTATGGTTATGGCACGTATCTCCGCAGCGGAGGAGCGCTCGGCAGCGTTGACTGCAAAGCCCGAATACCGCTTGCTGAGCCATTCGTTGTTGTAGCCTGCCAGTATATCCGTGATTATACGGTGTATGGCAAGGTCGGGGTATCGCCTTATGGGTGAGGTGAAGTGGGCGTAGTCGTCGAGCACCAGTCCGAAATGTCCCAGAGGCTCAGGTGAGTACTTCGCCTTTGCCATTGAGCGAAGCACCAGCATATTCACCGCCTCGAACTTGTCCGTATCACGGGCGCTTTCCAGTATCTTGGCGGCGTGTACGGGCTTGAACTCACTGAAATGTGGACATTCAAAGCCGTATTTCGGCAGTATCTCGTGCAGAGCCTCGGTCTTTGCCTCGGGAGGAGCTTCGTGTATGCGGTATACAAAAGGTACCTTCCTCTCCTTTGCGAGCTTTGCGGCAGCTTCGTTTGCAGTGAGCATGAATTCCTCGATGATACGCTCGGACTTGCCTCGCTCACGGGGCTGCACGTCGCAGCATATGCCCTCCTCGTTGATGATAAGCCTGCTTTCCGAGGTCTCTATCTCGGGAGCGCTGCGGAGGCGCTTCTTTTCTATGAGTTTGTCCGCAAGCTCGTTCATAAGCATGATACTGCTGCGTACTTCCTTGTATTTATCGGCGATATCCTCGGATTCCGTTCCGTCGAATATACGGTTTATCTCGGAGTATACTCCCTTTACGCGGGAGCGTATAACGCTTTTGCAGAAGCGGTAGGAGAGCATATTTCCCTCCTTGTCGAGCTCCATGAAAGCCGAGAGTGTAAGCCTGTCCTCGTTGGGATTAAGGGAGCATATGCCGTTTGAGAGCTCCCGTGGCAGCATGGGTATGACTTTATTGGCGTAGTATATGCTGGTTCCGCGCATGAGCGCTTCCTTGTCGAGAGCGCTGTTGCCCTTGACGTAGTGGGAAACGTCGGCGATATGAACTCCGAGGCAGTAGCCTTTTCGTGTCTTTTGCAGGGATACAGCGTCGTCGAGGTCCTTGGACTCCGCACTGTCTATGGTGAAAATCGTCATATCGCGGAGGTCCTCACGGTTGTTGACGGAGTACTCCTGCACGCCGCCCTCGGATATCTTGCGGGCTTCCTTCAGTACCTCCTCGGGGAAGGCGGTTGGAGCGCCGTGTATAACGAGTATTGAAGCCGCTGAGGAAGCTGCGTATTCCGAGCTTCCGAAAACGAGGGTTATCTTTACCTTGTGCTCGGCGTGTCTGTGGCCGCGGAAAACTATCTCCGCAAGCACCTTGTCACCGTTTTCAAAGGGGATGCTTTCCTCGCGGACTATTATTATATGGTTGCGTGAAGCCGTATCGGGCACGAGGTAAGGCTTTCCGTCCTCGTACTCTATCCTGCCTGTGAGCTGAGAGCTGCCGAATTCGAGTATATCGAGCACCTCGCCCTCGGGCTCTCCCGAGCGTGAAGCGATAGGGGATATGAGCACCCTGTCGTTGGGCATAGCTCCGAGCATACATTTTCCCGGTATGAAGTATTCTACACCGTCATCTGTAACCGCGAAGCCGAAGGTGCGGCTGAGCCTTGTGACAGTTCCCGCGTGAACATTTATACGTGAGCACAGCGAAGCCTTCATGCCCTTTTTCATCATGACAACGCCCTCTGTACGGAGCTCCGAAAAGGCAGCGGTAAAGTTTTCCCTGCCTGATTTTTTTGTTCTGCACTTTGACTCAAGCTCGTTTATCGGCATTGATTTCTTGCCGTAAGCCTTCAGGAAAGTGACTATTTTATTTTTGTAGCTTTCAACGGACACAACAGAGCTGCCCTTTTTGTCCGATTGTTTCTTTTTTGGCTTTTCCGGCATAAAATTCTCCTTAAGCAAAGATAATAACACACATTCCGCGTGTTACGCATATATCGGCAATAAAAGCAAAGCCCCATGACCTCGGTCACAGGGCAATTTATTACTTTTTGAAGATCGGTACAATATTTACAGCAAGCACAGCAATGAAGAGGATAATGGAAAGAGTTCTTGTGATCTTGCCGAGGATAGCTTCCTTTGTTCTTCCCTCATTCTTGCCGTAGAATGAATCAGCACTTGCACCTGTGAGTGCTGCTGTCATGCTGTCCTGTGATTTCTGCTCCTGTGAAAGGCAGAGTACAATGATGATAAGGCTTATAGCGAGTATCACTACACCGCCGATGATCTCTAAAGTTGACATAAAAATACCTCCGAAAAGTAAGTATGATTTACGGCAGAAGCCGAAATATTTCAATTAGCTTTACTATTATATCACAGAAAGGCAGGATTTGCAAGGGCTTTACACGAAAAAGCGAGACAAAAAAACTGTGCAAAATTGTTGAAATCTTACAAGTTGCAGTAAAAAGGGCAAAAAAAGCAGCTCCGTATGGAGCTGCTTTGATATGTCAGTTAAGAACGTCGATCGGGAATCCGCTGATCCTGCCGAGGAGCTTCATCTGGATAGCGAGAGCGTCGTTTGTGGAAACGCCGTTGCCCTTCTGATGAACGTCAGCATTGATCCAGCCCTGCTCTGAGATGTGGAGCTCAGCAGTACCCTGCTTGCCGTACTTGTTCGGGTTAGCGAGAGCCTGCATGATAAGAACTGCATCCGAAAGATCAACGATACCGTCGCAGTTTGAGTCACCGAGAAGTGTAGGCTTGTCCTGCTTGGGAGCTTCTGTTGTGGTTGTAGTAGTTGTGGAAGTTGTTGTGGAGGTCGTTGTTCTTGATGTAGTTGTTGTGGTAGTGGTCTTTGATGTAGTATTATTGCTGCTGCCCGAACCGCCGTGGAGAACTATCTTCTGGATAGTAACACCGTCGTCGTGAGGCCACCAAACCATAGCCTTGATGTTAGTACCTGCATTTGAAGGTATTGTATAATCAATAGCTACAGTCTTGTCTGAGCCTACCTTAACGCCTGAGAACTCTTCCTGTAACCACTCGCCGTTCCATGTACCGAAACCGCCTGATACCTCAGTATCATTTGAGTTTACCTTGAGGTACATTGTGAGTGACTTAGCACCGTTGTGGGGGAACTCAGCAACATTGTTGATAGCTCCGTCATCGCCCTCTTCGGTAGTTGCGCCGAGCTTTGAGCCTTCGAGAACAACATCACCGCTTGATGAGCCGTTACCGCCGTTAGTCGTTGTGGTTGTTGTTCTTGATGTTGTAGATGTAGTAGTTCTTGATGTTGTAGTATTATTGTTGCCGCTGCTTGTGCCGTTGTGGAGAACTATCTTCTGGATAGTAACACCGTCATCGTGAGGCCACCAAACCATAGCCTTGATGTTAGTACCTGCATTTGAAGGTATTGTATAATCAATAGCTACAGTCTTGTCTGAGCCTACCTTAACGCCTGAGAACTCTTCCTGTAACCACTCGCCGTTCCATGTACCGAAACCGCCTGATACCTCAGTATCATTTGAGTTTACCTTGAGGTACATTGTGAGTGACTTAGCGCCGTTGTGGGGGAACTCAGCAACATTGTTGATAGCTCCGTCATCGCCCTCTTCAGTTGTTGCGCCGAGCTTAGAGCCTTCGAGAACAACATCACCGCTTGATGAGCTGTTTCCGCCGTTTGTGGTTGTGGTCGTTGTGTTGTTGTTATTACCGCCCTGTGTGGTGGTAGTTGTTGTGGTTGTTGTAGGTGTTGTCTGATTGTTTGAGCTGCCGCTGTAGATCTTTGAAACACCTGTGATATTTGTTTCTATTGAACCTGACTTGTAGTTGCTGTAGAGACCAGCAGCTGCGCCGACGAGACCTGCGTTATAGTCACAGGCGACCTCGTTGCCCTTATAGTCTGAACGGATGTCCTTGTATGTGCCGTTAGCATCTACAGGACCGCCGCAGAGAGCGCCTATAAGGAGGTTCTTGTTTGCGATTCCGTCATTCTGCTCACTTGCATCAGCATCAGGAGAAGCTGCTCTGTGGTGAGGATTCTTTGAAGAGTTGTCCTTGAAGCCTACAACGAGACAGTAGGACTGACCGTTTGCAAATGATCTGTCACCTGTGAGGTATTCCATCTGACCCTTAGCCCAAGCAGCATTTCCGTGGCCGTGCTTTGCAGCGATGAGCTGACACATCTGAGCTGTTGCGTTATGTCTTGCAGAGCCCCACTGATCGTAGAACTTGTAACCGTCGCCGCTCATGTCGCCGAGAGCGTTTGTGCAGCTCCAGTCACCTGTGATCTCACCCTTGAGGATAGCAGCACCGAGAGATACGTTCTCCCAGCAGTGTACCCAGTAGGCAGTGCCTATATTCTGGATATCGCCCATGTAGGAGTTGTCCTTTGTGGCGAGGTAGAGCCAGCAGGCAGCCCATGCGATCTCGTCGGAAGTTTCCTTGTTGCCGTAGAACTCACATGAGTATGAACCCTGGTGCTGTTTTGCGAAATTAAAGAGAGCCTTAGCATAAGTAAGGTCATCGGGATTGCCGAAGTTGATGTAGTTTGCAGCAAGAGCAGCAGCATATTCTGCTGTTATGTTGGCTGCGCCGTCGGTAGTCCAGAGCATACGTCCTCTGTTGCCCTGTAATTCCGGAGCGCCCCAGTAGGAGTGATCCTGACCGCCTTCACCTTTTTCGATAAGCACCTTTGAAACGCTGCCGCCGTTGAGAACTGTAGCGTCACGCATGAACTTAGCGAAACGGTCTGTTATTACCTTGAGGTGAGCTGTCTGACCTGTAGCGTCGAAAGCGTCCTTGAACTCGTAGTAAGCCCAGCCCAGTGTAGCAGCTGTGTAGCCCTCGGGCTGACCGAACCATACATGGTCGCCTGCATCGTGGAAACCGCCCACAACATCGTCGCCTGTATGGCAGTCGCTTCTCCATGAGAGAGCACAGTCGCCGTCCATCTTACCGCACATATTTGCGTCATAGAAATAGAGGGAATACTGAAGGAGCTTTGCGTAGTTGTCGCCGCCTGCCGCATTTGCTGTGAGAGAGGGAGTCACCGCTGTAGTCAGAGGTGCAGCAAGAGCAGAGATGGCAACCGCGCTGCTGATGATGGCTGATTTCAGCCTTTTGAATTTTATCATGTTATCACTCTTCTTTCAAAAAATTTGCCTATAATATGCCTTAAGTTCATTATACAGGTTTTACTCGGAAAATTGGTTACAAATTGGTTACATAAATGTTACAATCTGGTGAAATATAAACCGAAACCCATATTTTCAGCATAGTGTGCAAAAAAGCCCTCGCCTCATTGTGAACTATTACTATGATTTATTGTGCAGCGCCCTATACAAAAAAGGTCCGCGCAAAGTTATCCTTTACGCGGAAAATCAAGGGGAATATGTATCATTGTAATTGTGCAGGGACCGGTGCGGTATATGCAGCCTGAGATCAGTGGCATGAACGCATCTGCACCCGTCCTGCAGGTACCCTTTCGGGTCAATTGATACTTGCATCGGCAGCACGGTCAGTCCGCTGCCGAAGTGAGAGATTTGAAAAGGGTCTGAAGACTTCATTTCCAAACACTCCTCTCTTGTTTGAGGAAGCTTTTGCTTCTGTATATATCATAACATATTTTTTGACGGATTTTGTGAATATTTTGTATAATTACAGAGCAGCGGCAAATCTTTGTAGGATGCATCAAAAAGACTTTACGCTGATTGTATGATGTTACAGTGCACAGCAGCATAAAAAACGGGCTGCCGAGGCAGCCCGTGAAGATATACATACTTATCGCCGATAAAGCTCAGTTATTGTACTTTGCAAGCTCCTCGTCGATCACAGGTGAGAGCCTGTCGCGGAGCTCTGCCCAGTTGCCGTACGGATTGCCGCTTTCGAGGAGAACTGAGGTTATATTGTCCATAACGCCGCGTGACTCGAATGTATAGTAGCCGTTGCCGTACATTCTTGAGCTCATTCCGTAGCCGAAGTCAAAAACGGGAGTGACCTTTGACGGGTCGAGGTAGTCCTGTATAGCGTTGTACTGCTCCTCGGTGATGCTCTTTAGAGCCTGTTCCTTTGCGGAGTCCTTCAGCTCAGTAACGGCCAGGCGCTCGCATTTGAGGTATGTCGCAACAGCGCTGCCTTTTTCGGAGTTGTTTACCAGCATACGCGCATTTGCCCTGCAGCTGATGTAGTTCTTGTCCGCACCCGGAGTTTTCGGGAAGGGAACTGCCATGATGTCGTAGTCGGCATTGTACTTGTCGGATATAGGCAGAGTCCAGTCACGCGAGCAGTAGAACAGGGTGTTCTGATCGTGGAGGTACATATCGCTCCAGTGGCTGTTGTACAGCCATCTTACGCGGAGATCGTTCATGAGAGCTTCTGCGCTTTCGATGTAGGGGTCACCTATATTGTTGGTAAAGCTGTTTCCGTCGAAGTTTATGACAGTATGACCTGTGGAAGCGAGGATAGCCTCTCCGTAAAAGCCGCTTATGCCGAAGTGGTGAGCGGAGGTCTCGCTTTCCGTGAACTTGTTTATCATTCCTGTGAAAGCGTTCCAGTCCCATTTGCCCTCTTTATATAAGGTATAGGGGTCCTCAATGCCCAACGAGCTGAAAAGCGCCCTGCTGTAGGTAAGCAGATAGGGCTCGGAGAGAGCATAGGGGACTACATAGTGCTGATCCTTATATTTGAATATTTCCGCGATATCCTTGATATCGTCCCACAGACCGTCCTCCTCCATGCCGAGCTCCTCGAAATAAGGGTCGAGAGGCTGGAAAAGGCTGCGGGAAGTACCCTCGGGGAAAACTCCGTCCTCATAGGGGAACATATCCACTTCTTCGCCTGCCCCGAGCATTTCCTCAAGCTTTGAGAGCTTGTTTTCGGGCGTAGTCTGTACATAGTTTATCTTTCCGCCGTAAATGTCCTCGAATATTGCCAGCGCCGCGGGACGTTCGCCCTCTGACCTGTTGAGGTCGTAATCCGCGAGCCATGTTATCTCCATGCTACCTGTGGGCTTCTTTGCGGAGTCTGCCCTTGAGGTCTCGGTGCTGCTTTCGGTCGGCCTTACATCCGACGGTTTCGTTTTATTCTTTTCGCTGCATGAAGCCGTGCCTGTTATCACAGCCGCAGAAGCGATGAGAGCCGAGAGTGCTCTCCCGAAATTATTCATTAAAAATAGCCCCTTTCGGAAGCTGCTGAAGCGCAGCCATATCTATATTATTATACTCGTTTAGTTACTGCCTGTCAAGGACGGACTTTTCCTGCCCTTGCCGAGCCGACACTGCTCAATGGGCTTTTTCTGCATGAAAACAGGTTTTTCGGCAGGGACTTTGGTAAAAAATGCCAAAAACGGGCTGCGTTATCTGTGAAGTTGTTAAAAAAATGCGGAAACTATAGAAAATTGCGTGACATTTCAAAACCACTGTGATATAATAATAGGGAAGTTTTTATAAAAAACGGGCAGTAATAAACTGTCCGATCAATACAGAAAGGGATTTATCAAATGGACAATAACAGATACAGCTCTAACCGTCCCCGCAGAAAAGTATCCCGCAGGACATACAGAAACAGGCGTCTTGCAGCGCTTGCAATAATAGCTTTTTTGATACTCCTTCTCATCGTGCTTATTGCCAATGCCTGTGCCGATGACAAGGACAAGAAACCAAAAACAGATACAAAAACGGCTGTGACTCTGACGACTACCACAACTGTGACAGATTCGGCTATCCAGACTACCACGACTACTACAGTCGTTGCTACGGTTCCGAAGAATGAAAGCGATTTCAAGCTCGACAGACAGACTATCTCCATCATGGTAGACGAAACCGATATGCCGAGAGTACTTGAATATCCCGACGGCACTGTTGAAGCCGACGAAAGATGGACCTCAAGCGATAAGACGATCGCTACCGTAGACAGCTACGGACATATAACAGGCGTTTCACCGGGCGTATGCTACGTTATCCTCAAATCCGCCGCTGATGTGGATCAGGAGGTATGGATCAAGGTAACTGTACGCGGCGAATCTGCCGATGACGATGATGATACAACAACGCCTCAGTCCAGCAGGACTGAGGCTCCAGCCCCCCCTGTATATGATACAGAGGGGCTTACTTATATTGACGGGATCCTGCTTGTGAACAAGGAGTACAGCGTCCCTGCTACCTTTGAGCCCAAGCTCGAACAGATATGCTACGACCAGTTCAACAAGCTCTCCACAGATGCGGCAAAGGAAAATCTGAGCATATATATAAGCTCGGGCTACCGTTCGTATAAGGATCAGGAGACCATATACAACAACTACATCGAAGAGGAAAAAAAGAAAGGCAACAGCGAGGCTGAGGCAAAGAAAATAGTCGATACCTATTCCGCAAGACCCGGATATTCCGAGCATCAGTCGGGGCTCTGCATAGACGTGAATTCCGTTGACGACTCCTTCGGCTATACTCCCGAGGCTGCATGGCTGGCGGAACACGCTCACGAATACGGCTTCATAATCCGCTACCCGCTGGGCAAGGAGGCTATCACGGGCTATCAGTACGAGCCGTGGCACATAAGATACGTAGGCTCGAAGGTCGCCGAAAAGATATACAAAAAAGGCCTGTGCCTTGAGGAATACCTCAATGTGGGCTGAAAACAGAACGCCCTTGTTATAAGTATGATACACATAAAGAAGCTTTTATAACTATTATTGAGGGAAACCCTTTTGAAAAAGGGTTATCCCCGATAAATAACTATAAACTTCTGTATAAGTACCATTTTTATGACAGGGGATTTTGATTTGAAACTAAGAACAGGCGGTGTTTTATGCCACGATTTTTTACAAACGAGATAGATGAAAACAATATTGTCCTCACGGGCAGCGATGCCAACCACATCGGCCGCTCACTCCGCATGAGAACGGGTGAAGCCGTAACGGTCTGCTGCAACGGTACCGACTACTGCTGCACTATCGGCAGTATTACCGCCGACACGGTATACCTTGACCTTGTGGAGAAGCACAGATGCGCTGCCGAGCCGAATATAGAGGTGACGCTTTTTCAGGCGGTCCCGAAGCTTGACAAGCTGGAGTACATCATACAGAAAAGTGTGGAGCTGGGTGTTTCGCGGATAGTACCCGTGCTCACAAGGCGCTGCGTTTCCCGTCCCGACGAGAAGGACTTCGAGAAAAAGAAGCTCCCGAGGCTGAATAAAATAGCTGAGGAAGCCGCAAAGCAGTCGGGCAGAGGCATAATACCCGAGGTAACATCAATGGTTAGCCTTAAGGAAGCTCTCTCCATGATGGAAAAGCTTGACAGGACAGTGCTGCTTTATGAGGAGGAGGGCGGCTGCTCCTTCGGAGAGGTCGGTTTTGACGGTGTCAAAAGCGTGGGACTGTTCATCGGCAGCGAGGGCGGCTTTGACCGTGAAGAGGCGGAATCAGCCGTAAAAATCGGCGCAAAACAGGTGTGGCTGGGCAGGAGGATACTGCGTTGTGAAACTGCACCAATAACAGCCCTTTCAATTTTGATGTTTTTAACAAATAATATGTAAGCGGTTGAAATTTCAGAAAAGATATGATATAATATTTATAGATTATCGAAGTCCGGTCGCAAGCGGACCGGTAATACTAATTCTTGCGGAGAAAAGAGGAAATTGATATGAATAAGTTTTTAGTTGCAATTTTAGCTGCAGGCGCAGCAGCAGCCGTTGGATATGTCGCTGTACAGGCTCTCAAGGATAAGGATTCGGATTCAGATTATGATGACGATGATTACGATGATTTCGATAACTTTGACGCAGACGAGAGCGTTGATTTTGAGATAAGCGATGATAACGCTGATGAGAACAAGGCTGAGGATGAAGCAGAGGATGCTGACAAGGCTGAGGACGAAGCTGAAGATTGATCTTGCAGGGGAGCTTTGAGCTCCCCTTTATTTTATGTGCTCGGCAAAAAAATATAAAAACCGACATATATTATTGTGTGAAGTTACAAATCGTATTATCATAGCTTGACAATCAGGAAGCGTTCTGATATAATATAAAAGCTGTCCGTCAAGGATTGGTAGACCGAAAATGATCCGAGGCGTAACTCAGTTTGGTAGAGTGCTTGCTTTGGGAGCAAGATGCCGCAGGTTCGAGTCCTGTCGCCTCGACCAGTTTTAAAAAAATTCCAAAAAAAGTACTTGACAAGCAAAGGCAAATGTGATATAATAATTAAGCATTAACGCTGGTGTAGCTCAGTTGGTAGAGCAGCTGATTTGTAATCAGCAGGTCGGGGGTTCGAGTCCGTCCACCAGCTCCATTATTTTGTCTTGAGACAGAATTTACTTTTTCTATGGGAGAGTTCCCGAGTGGCCAAAGGGGGCAGACTGTAAATCTGTTGCTTTTC
>NZ_CAMKRR010000043.1 GCF_946415235.1 uncultured Ruminococcus sp.
CAGCTCAGGGCGGTGCCCAGCAGTGGGGCGGCTTCGGCGGTCAGCAGGCAGGCGGTGACGCAGCTCAGGGCGGCGCTCAGCAGTGGGGCGGCGCAGGCGGCATGGGCGGCTTCAATATGGGCGACTTCGCATTCATGTCACAGGCTAACTACAATCAGAAGGGCGAAGCATGGGAGCGTCCCGCAAATATCGAGATCTTCGATAACGGCGAGAGCGTTGTATCACAGGACGTAGGCATCAGAACAAAGGGTGCTGCTTCACGTGCATGGGCTCAGAAGAGCTTCAACATCTTCGCACGTATGGACTACGGCAAGGGCGAGGTCGAGTACGATCTCTTTGAAGGCAAGTCCACAAAGGAAAAGAACAATAAGGTCATCGACACATTCGACGGCTTCACTATAAGAAACGGCGGAAACGACAATATGGCAGGCTTCTTCCGTGACTCAGTAAACCAGTCTCTTGTTGGCGACAGAGATATGACCACTCAGGCTACAAGCGAGTGCATACTCTTCATCGACGGCGAATTCTGGGGCATTTATCAGCTCATGGAGAAGTATAACTCAGACTACTTCAAGTCACACTACGGTATCAAGAAGAACGACGTTGCTTTCATCAAGAACGGTACTCTTGAAGACGGTAAGGATCAGGATCTCTCCGACTGGAACAGCCTTCTCAGCCAGATCGCAAGTGCAGATATGACAAGCGACGCTGCATACCAGCAGATAGCTCAGAAGCTTGATATCCAGAGCTTTATCGACTACTTTGCAGCTCAGATATACTGGGGCAACCACGACTGGCCAAACAACAACACAGGTGTATGGCGCGCAGATACAGTAGACGAGTCTAATCCTTATGCAGACGGCAAGTGGCGTATGGTACTGTTTGATACAGAGTACAGCGCAAACCTTGCAGACAAGGTCAACGAGGTAGGTCCTACATACAACAGCTTCAGCCAGTTCGGCGGCGGCGGTATGGGAGGCTTCGGCGGCTTCGGAATGGGCGGCGGCTCCATCAGCGGAGCTTTCACAAATCTCATGAAGAACGCAGAATTCAAGAAGCAGTTCGAGCTCAGCTTCATGGATATGGCAAACTACAACTTTGACACAAACAAGACTACAGCTGCTATAAACTACTACAAGGGCTTCAAGCAGCAGATCCTTGATACATACAAGCGCTTCCCGTCTTCAAAGAAAACTCACAACGAGTCCACATTCGATCAGGACTATCAGCTCCTTGAGACATTCTACAACTCAAGATACAGCAACATCACAAGCATGATGAAGAGCTATATGTCACTTACAGGCAGCCTTGCAACTGTTACAGTGGGCAACGACGGCAGCAAGGGAACACTTAAGCTCAACACCATCAAGTTTGACGATTCCATGAGCACATGGAGCGGCAAGTACTTCACAGATTATCCCGTAACTGTAAAGGCTGAGGCTAAGGAAGGCTACAGATTCGATCACTGGGAGGTTTCGGGCGCAACAGTTTCCGATACCACATCAGACGAGATCACTGTACCCGTAAGCGAGGGCGTTACTATCAAGGCTGTATACGTACAGGGCAGTGCTCCCGTTACATCCACAACAAAGGCTACTACTACAACTACTACCACCACAACAACAACTACTACAAAGAAGGACAACGGCGATGTTCAGGTAACAAAGTACGGCGATGTAAACTGCGACGGCGATTTAGACCTTTCAGATGCAGTTCTTATCATGCAGAGCCTTGCTAACCCCAACAAGTATGGTCAGAACGGCAGCGACAGCCACCACATCACCGCACAGGGACTTGCAAATGCCGACTGCACAGGCAATAAGGACGGCGTTACATCAAACGATGCTCAGGCAATACAGAAGTATCTCCTCGGCATAATAAAAAATCTCCCCGATAATAACTGATCGGATGAGATAAATGTCAGTGAACGCAGTATGAAGTTCACGATTCATTAGAAATCTTCCTTTAAATAACCACCTTCAAGAAACAGCGAAGAGTCTCCCTCTTCGCTGTTTTACTTTTATATGACATACGGCAGTGTGAAATATGACATTTGTCATATGAGAAACTGACCGGAGACACTACAAAAACATTTTTGCATGAGGTATAATAATGACAGTGAAAAACCAAAAGGAGGATATAAATATGGAGAATACAGTTGTAAAGATACAGGATCTTGTAAAGCGCTACGGCGACCTTATAGCTCTCGATCATTTCAGCCTTGAGATAAAGGAAGGGGAGATATTCGGACTTCTCGGCCCCAACGGCTCGGGAAAGACCACCACTATAAACTGTCTGCTCTCCCTGCTTTCCTACGATAAGGGAAGCATTGAGATATTCGGCAGGGAAATGACTCCCGTAAGCTACGACATCAAGAAAGAGATAGGCATTATCATGCAGAATGTGGCGGTCTTCGACGAGCTTACAGTGTATGAGAATATCGACTATTTCTGCGGCCTTTACATAAAGGACAAGGAAAAGAGAAAGAAGTGCATCGACGAGGCTGTAAAGTTTGTGGGACTTGAGGACTTTGTTAAGTTCTATCCCAAAAAGCTGTCGGGAGGACTTCTCCGCAGACTGAATATTGCCTGCGGCATAGCCCACAAGCCCAAGCTAATAATACTCGACGAGCCTACTGTGGCAGTTGACCCTCAGAGCCGCAACCGCATACTCGAGGGAATACAGGAGCTCAGCAGAAACGGGGCTACAATCATCTATACTTCCCACTATATGGAAGAGGTGGAGCAGATATGCACCCGCATCGCTATCATGGACAAGGGCAAAAAGGTCGCTGAGGGCACAAAGGACGAGCTCAAGCGCATGATAAAGAATACCGAGACCATAACCATCGAGATACTGGAGCTCCCCGACAATGTGCTCAGAGATATTTCGGGACTTGACCATGTTTACGATACGAATTACAGCGACGGAAAGCTGTCGGTATACTGCTCGGGCGGCAAGCACAATCTCCTGAGGATACTTGATGTGCTCCAGAAGAAGGAGCTGGGCTTCGGAAGGGTATACACCGAGCTGCCCACACTGAATGATGTGTTCCTTGAAATAACAGGTACAGCTCTCAGAGACAAGGAGGAGTGAATATGTTCCTGCATTTGCTGAAATATGAACTTAAAGTCGGTCTGAGAAACAAGGACCTTATCATATGGCTGATACTTTTCCCTATCGTTCTCGGTATATTCTTCAAGGTGGCATTCGGAAGCATATACGAAAAGACCGAGAAGTTCAGCTCGATACCTGTTGCGGTAGTCGAGGAAAAAGAGAATGAAGCGTTCAGGCAGGTTCTTGAAAGCATTGAAAATTCGGATGAGCCCTTTCTCACAGCAAACTTTGTCGATAAGGAAGAGGCTGAGAAGCTTCTCAGTGACGGTGATGTTGAGGGCATTATCACCACGGACGGTGAGCTCAGCCTTACCGTAAAGGAAAAGGGACTGCGCGAGACTATGCTCAAATCCTTTGCGGAACAGTACAAGATACGCGAAAGGATCGCTATGGACGCGATAAATACAGCTCCCGAAAAGGCACAGGAGGTCATTTCCTCACTTACCTCAGAGACTGTGAGCTCCTGCAGAAAGATACCGCTGACTCAGGGCAATCCCGATGTGTATATACAGTATTTCTACAATCTTATCGCTATGGTGGCGATGTTCGGCTGCATGACGGGAATGCACATAACCATGCAGAATCAGGCTGACCTTTCGGCTCTCGGAGCAAGGAACAACTGCTCCCCCGTGCCTAAGTCAAAAAGCGTCCTCGCGTGTCTTGTGGGCAGCTTTGTATTGCAGACGATATGTATGGTGCTGTGCGTGACATTTCTTGCATTCGTGCTGAAAACGGACTTCGGCGACAGACTGTGGCTGGTATACCCGACGGCAGTTCTCGGCGGCATAATGGGCGTAACATTCGGATTTATGGTGGGTTCGCTTGCCTGCGTGGGAGAAAAGGCAAAGGTCGCTATACTTATGACCGTGACCATGAGCCTCTGCTTCTGCAGCGGTCTTATGATGGGCAATATGAAGGCTGTTATCGCAGAAAAGATACCGTGGTTCAATAATATCAATCCCGCAGCGGTCATATCAGACTCGTTCTACTGCCTCAACATCTATGAGGATTATGACCGCTTCATCACAAAGCTGATAACTATGGCTGTAACGGCTGCGGTCTTTGCTGCGCTGGGATTTTTAGCGTCAAGGAGGAAGAAGTATGCAAGTATTTAAGGCGATGTTCAAGATAACAAAAAAGCGTCTTCCGTCTGCACTGGCATATATTATCGTTTTTATCGTCATTTCCGTAATAGCCTCAAGTAATGCGAGCAAGGACAGCAAATTCGAGATGACAAAGCTGAAGATATGCATTTTTGACGAGGACGATACTTCCGAAAGCAGGGAACTTTCGGAGCTTATAGCCCAAAACCATGATATAGTGGAAATAGAGAACGACAGGGACGTTATAATAGACTCCCTCTACTACAAAAGAGCAGACTATGCCCTCGTTATCAATGAGGGCTATGCGGAAAAGCTCAGAGCAGGGGACACCGCCGACATATTCGCAAGCTATTGCCTCGACGAAAGCTTTTCCACGGTGTATATGGGACAGTTTCTTGACGAGTATACCAATTCCGTAAAGGCTTATCTCAGCATGGGTATGCCAATAGACGAGGCTCTGAGCTGTACGGAGGAGGCTCTCTCTCAGGAAACGGATGTAAGTATGCTGAGGAACGACAAGGGAGGAGATGCTCATTACAGCGTTGACTTCGCGGCATACTTTCAGTATATGCCATATATACTCATATCAGCGGTATTCATAATCGTATGTCAGGTGCTTGTTACAATGAACAGGAGGGATATACGCTTCCGCACGAACTGCTCGTGCATCAGCAGCTCGAAATACACATTCCAGCTTTTTCTTGGCAGCGGCTTTTTTGTACTGGCAGTATGGCTCCTGTTCATGGCAGTTGGAGTTATGCTCAACAAGGAGATGTATACGGGCAGAGCGTGGTACGCGGTATTCAACAGCCTGATATTCTCTGCAGTCGTTGCGGCAATAGCTGTGTTCGTGTCAAGTTTTGAGCCTGCGGACAATATCCTTAACCTTATAACACAGGTGCTCGGACTCGGACTTAGTTTCCTGTGCGGAGTATTTATCCCAAGAGAGATCCTCAGCGACAAGGTGCTTTCCGTTGCAAGGTTCCTGCCTGCTTACTGGTACATAAATGCCAATGAAATGATAGCCGATGTAATTCCGTTCAGTTCGGAAGGTGTCATACAGTGTTATCTGATACAGCTCGGCTTTGCGGCAGCTCTGATACTCCTTACGCTGCTTGTAAGAAAAGTGAGATACAGCGGCGCGGCTATAAGCACAAATGTCAGGAAAACGGCTGTAAGCCACTGAACGTAATCAAAAAAGGAACTGCAATTGCAGTTCCTTTTTGTTATATATGCAGTTTTTCTTTGATTATGCCGCATACCTCTTCCTTGTGCTTCTGATAGTAGAAGTGGTCTCCATCAAAGGGGTATATCTGACAGCTGCCGTCCGTAAATCTGCTCCAGCTGTTCATATCCACTCTCTGCATGAGGGGGTCCTCAGTGCCGTACAGCACCGTGATATCACAGCCGAACTTTACGTCACCGGGGGTGGCTTTGTACAGCTCAGCCATACGCACATCGGTGCAGAGCACACGGTTAAGAGTACGCATGAGCTCCTCATCGGGAACGGGAGCATTTGCCGAAAGTGAATTTGCCGTGAAAAATGAGACTATCTCCTCGTCGGAAGCTGCGGCAACATTTTCAAAGCAGTGTACGTCCTCGTCGGGAGGATTTTTTCCCGACAGGAATATATGACAGGGCTGGGGAAGCCCCTTTGCCTGTGTCTGCTTGATGAACTCTGTTACAAGCACTGTGCCCATGCTGTGTCCGAACAGTGCATACTCCCCTGTGATGAGCTCTGAGTGCTTTTCTATGAGGTCTGATACACAGTCGGGTACATTATCTGTGAGGGGCTCTGAGGAGCGCGTAAAGCGTCCCGAGAGCTCCATAGGCACTACGGTCAGCTCCTTTGGCAGGAAGCGTTTGAAGGAGCTGTAGCTCTTCGCAGAGCCCCCTGCGTGAGGGAAGAAGAACAATACCATATCAGCCCTCGACAGGTGTGCCCTTTTCGTTGAGAAGGTCGAATATATCGCCTACCTTGCTGATAGAAGCTACCAGTGAAAGGGGAATGTTGATCTTGAAGGTCTCTGTTATCTCCGAGCCAAGGCCGAAAAGTCCGAGGGAATCGAGGAAGAGATCGTCATAAACGTCTGTCTCTCTTGTTATTTCCGAAGGGTCAACTCCCACGTAATCGGAAATTGCCTGCTTGAATTCATCAAAATTAAGGTTATTCATTATTTATACTCCTTCTTTCTCAGGTATTTGAACTGTATCTTGCCGATATCCTTTGGTATCTCCTCTACGAGAACTACCTTGTCGGGTACCTTGTATGCCGAGAGCTTGCCGTCGAAGTAACGTGCCAGCTCGCCGCGTGTTATCTTTTCGTCGCCCTTTGGCTGTATGTAAGCAACTATCTGCTGACCGATGACGGGATGCGGCTCGTCGGTAACTGCCGCAGCTGCTATCTTCGGATGAGTGAGGAGGCAAGCCTCAACTTCCTCAGCGTGAACGAGGTTGCCGCCGCGCTTGATTATACGCTTGCTTCTGCCTGCGAAACGAACTATACCATTAGGGAGCTTGTTTACGAGGTCGCCTGTGCAGAACCAGCGGCGTCCCTGCTCGTCTGTGAGTATCTTCTCTGCGGAGAGCTCGGGGTTGCCGAAATATTCTGTGATAACGCCGTCTGTGTATACGCAGAGCTCGCCTGTTTCGCCCTCTGCTACCTCGTTGTGGTTCTCGTCGATAACGCGGACATCTGTGAAGCTGAGCTTCTTGAAGTCGCTGGGATCTGTACCGTTGTCGATAGCCGAGTCCCATACCACCATGGTGCAGGTCTCGGAGGAGCCGATAACATTTACTACACGGATACCCAGCTTTTCAACGAAGATATCTGCTATCTCCTTGGGGAGAACTTCTCCTGCCCAGTAGCTTACGCGGACGCTTGAAAGGTCGTACTTGTCAAAGTCGGGAGTTGAAAGAAGCACCTTTGCCAGTGTAGCTGTGAGCTGAATGATGCTTACCTTGTATTTCTCTATTGTTTCAAGGAATGTTACGGGGTTGAACTGAGGCTGATACATGACCGTACCGCCCTTGAGGACCATCTGCTGACCCATGCCGAAGCCGCCCTGATGATAGAGGGTCATGCCCAGCATCATTACGTCGTCAGACCTGAATTCGAGGTAGTCGCCCATATCCTTCTGTGTGGAAAGAAATCCGCCCGAAGGTACAGAGAGGAGCTTGGGGATACCTGTGCTGCCTGAAGTACAGGCAAGTGACAGGGTGTGGAGGTAATCGGGCTCGTAGATATCACACTGGCTGCTGCCGTACTCAGCCATGAACTTTTCGGCAGATGTGTAGCAGCTTTCCTGTGGGATAAGGCTGTCGTCAGCAAAGCATATTACCTTGTCAAGCTTGAGCTGTGAAGGTACGAGTGCGCTTACAGCTGCGATGATGTTGTTGTTTCTGTACTTCTCTGTTACGAACATGATCTTTGATGTTGTAGCAGGGATAAGCTTTGAGAGCTCCAGCGAGCCGCTCTGAGGGTCCATGGGAACAGGCTGGGCGCCTATTCTTACTGCTGACCAGTATACGATGAACCACTCGATGCAGTTTGGCATACAGATGCCCACTTTATCGTCCTCACCGATACCGATCTTCTTCATTGCCGAGCCCAGTACAGCTGTCTTTTCCATGAAAGCGCCGTATGTGAGCTCGTTATCGTCTATCCTCAGGAGCACCTTGTCAGGTGTTTCCTGAGCGTATTTTGCATAATAATCAAAAAACTTTTCTGACATTATTTCTTACCCCCAATAAGTCTTGCAGCTATGAAGTCTGCTGCAATGTGCTTTACCCAGTGGTACTGCTCACCAACGGGCATAGCGTGCATTATCGTCTCCTCAGATACATAGGCAGGCTTGTCCTCGATGTGTATGGACTCCTTGTAGCCTGTAGCCTTGTCGAGGATCTTCTTTGAAGCTTCGGGAGTCATCCAGTTGTCGTCGCTGCTGTACACCATAAGGAAATCAGCCTTGTGTGTACCCTCCTCAAGGACTGCCATGCCCTCAAAATAATCGTCAGCGTACTGGTATGAGCTCCACTTGCCGCGCTTCATCCATAAAGGGATATTGTCTATCGAAGCGAAGTGCATAAGGAGCGGGAAGAGGCTTACGCAAGCCTTTGCCTTGGGGTTCTTTACAGTTGCGCGGAATGCGTAGCCGCCGCCCATGCAGAGACCGAAGTTTGCCAGATTCTTCTCGTTGAGTTTACTGTGGTTCTTTATGAATTTTGTGATGCCGTCAAATGCAGCCTCGAGCTGCTTGCCGCCGCACTTGATATTGTTGTGGATTATAGCAGCGCCTGCACCGGGCATATCGGGTGTGATAACTGCGATGCCTCTCTCGTTGAGGGGAGCAGCCAGCATTTCAAGCTCCTCCTTGCAGCTGCCGATACCGGAGTAGGTAACTGCTACGGGATAGTCTGTCTTTCTTCCCGAGTCGGGGTAGTGGATATAAGCAGGTATCTTTCCTGCCTTTGTATCTATCTCAACGTACTCTATCTTGTTTTTGCAGAGCTTTGCGTAGCGTCTGTAGCTTTCCTCGAGATCCTTGTATATCTCGGTCTTGTGCTCCAAGTCCTCGATGTTTATCATAAAGCAGGCATAATGGCACTGAGTTACCATTTTTGCGTACTCTCTTGCGGAGATCTTGTTGCCTTCCTTCTCTGCCTTGTCGCGGAGCTCGGAGTAGCGGTCGATCTTTGCGTGCCATTCGTCAAGCCATACAGCCTGTATCTGCTTGCCGCTCTTGACCTTTACATTGTCGATCTTCTTGAGTATAGCCTCGAGATCAAAGGGATCTGCTCCATAGAGAAGTGAACGTGTTGCGACGGGGTTGAGTAAGTCTCTTATTGCCCATTTCATATTTATCTTTTCCTTTCCTTGTCAGCCTGTGTATTTCCATGCGCCCTCGCGGGTCATCTCCGTGAACTGCATATATATGCGGTAGGGGTCAACTTGAGTGTGCTTCTGTATGAGGCCGAGCATTCTGTCGGCCAGTTCCTTGAGGAAGGCTGCCTTATTATCCGCATACTCCTGAGGGAGTATGTATCTGAACTCCGCAAAGAACACTGTGTCCTCGGAGGAGTTCATATACATGGGACACTCGTCGAGCATTACCATTATTGCAGGCAGCGGCTTTCTGAGTATCTCCGAGAGCTCGCTTGCCGCTTCATCGAGGAAGCTCCTGTAAGCGGCAGGTGAGCTGAATTTGTAATTGGTTTTCATCTGTGCTATCGGCATATCATTTATCCTTTCATTGCTGATGCTGTCTCAGCCTTCGTATCTCCTGAGTACGAGAGTTGCATTGTGTCCGCCGAAGCCGAAGGAGTTTGAGATAGCAACGTCTACCCTGTGCTCCTGAGGCTTGTTGGGAACGTAGTTGAGGTCGAGCTCGGGGTCGGCTTCGTCATAGTGTATAGTAGGAGGTACTATACCCGTTTCGATAGCCTTGATGCAGACGATAGCCTCAAGAGCTCCTCCTGCGCCGAGAGTATGACCTATGGAAGCCTTTACGGAAGATACCGGTATGTCATAAGCTCTTGCACCGAATACGTCCTTGATGGCCTTTGTCTCGTAAAGGTCATTGAGACCTGTTGATGTGCCGTGAGCGTTTATGTAGTCAACTGAATCGGGTGAAAGACCTGCATTGTCGAGAGCAAGTCTCATTGACTCTGCCATGCCTATGCCGTCTGTCTTGGGAGCTGTGAGGTTGAATGCCTCGCCGCACATTGCAGCGCCTGCAAGCTCACAGTATATCTTTGCTCCTCTTGCCTTTGCGGACTCCTCGGATTCGAGGATGACCGTACCGCCGCCCTCGCCCATGATGAAGCCGTCACGGTTCTTGGTGAAAGGACGTGCAGCAGTATTGGGGTCGGGATTTACGGACATCGCAAGGAGCTGATTGAAGCCGCTTATTACGAGGTGAGTGACCAAGCCCGAGATGCCGCCTGTAACTACCATATCACAGAGACCTGATTCGATGAACTGCTTTCCGAGCGCCATAGCGTAAGCAGATGAAGCGCAGGCAGTGCTGACATTGAAAGCAGGACCTGTGAAGCCGTACTTTATGGAAACAAGAGCGGGGAGCTCGTTAGGCATCTTCTTGAGTGTTATATTGAGGGGCTTGTCAAGCTCGGAGTCCTCGTAGGAGTTGTCGATAACGCCGTAGATGACGCCGACTTTTTTTCCGTCATAGGTCTCGGTGTCGATACCGCAGTCTGCAATTGCCTCGCCTGCGGAAGCAAGTCCCATTCTTGTTGTTGTGGTGGTAGCGTTCAGATGACGCTTTTTCCAGTATTTTCCTGCCTCTGCCTCGAAGTCTTCACCGACCTCGGCAGCAACAGTGGTGTCGTGTCCGTCAAGGGAAATACGTGAGATAGTCTTCATTCCGCATTTGCCCGCGAGAAGGCCTTCCCAGTAGTCGTGAGCGTTGTATCCTACAGATGTAACAGCTCCGATACCTGTAATAACTACTTTTTTCATACTAATAACCTCATATCTCAAAATTTACGAAGGGGATCAGGAAAAGATCCTGTCCCATAACGATTTATCCGTGTGGGCATACGAGCCGAAGCCCGTTTTGCTGTGCAGCTCGTCAAGAACTGCGAAAATATTATCAGTGCCGTACTTTTCAATGCAAGCTGAAAGGGGCTCGGCAAGTCCGAGCGTGTCCTGTACAGCTTCAAGGAGCACCGCCCTGTCGCCGCTGTATTCGATCGCGGCATTGGCTGTTTCATTGAGTATCAGCGCCGCCATATAAAGAGCGGCTTTTGAGCAGTCAGCGCCTGTGTCGCTTTCATGCTCTGCCATAAAGTCAAGGAAGCAGAGCGTTTCCTTCGGACAGCCCTCTGCGAGCCAGCCGTTCATCTTCTCACAGCCGTAGCCGAGAAGCCCCCTATTGCGCTCTATGCGGAAGTTGTCCGGGCTGCCTGCCATAAGTCCGAGTCCCACGCTGTCGAGGACGTCAAAGGGTCCTGCAACAGAGAAGAGCTCCTCGACTGCTTTTCCTGTTTCGGCAGCAGAAGCACCGAAGCTCTCACGGAGATAGATTGCGTGTGCGACCATGCAGGCGAGTATCTGATTAAGATAGATATGGTATTCGCCCCTGAAAACGATAGGCTTTTTGCCTGTTGCTTTTACCAGCTGTGCAGCCTTATCCATATTGCTCTGTGCAGTGTCGGGAAGTACATTAAGCTCCACGAAGCCTGTGAGCTTTACGGGATAGAAGAAGTGCAGGCCGAAGCAGCGCTCCTTGTGCGGTATATCGCTGAATACCGATGCGATATCCAGTGATGATGTGTTTGTGAGCAGGAGACAATCCTCCGATACTGCCTGTGCAGCCTTTGCGAAGAGCTCCTTCTTTGCAGCCATATTCTCGAAAACTGCTTCTATAACGACGTCACAGCCGCTGAGTGCTGATGTATCGTCAGTGAAGAGGAATGATTCCTTTTTGAACTCGTACTGCTCCTCTGTGAGTTTTTTTCTCTTGAGGCTCTTGCCGAGAGTTTTGAGCAGAGCTTCTTTATTCTCCTCAGCGCCGAAGAGGTCTATGACCACGAACTGCGCGTCGGGGAGCTTGTCAAAGAATAGGGAAAAGATATCCTTTCCCATTTTTCCGTAGCCGACTATTCCTATTTTCATAATTATGCCCCCTTATCCTGCAAATAGGAGCGTATGTACTCCTTATAGCTGTCGGGAGAGAACTTCCTGCCGCTGCCCGAGATATAGTCTATGAGAGCCATAGCCTCGGGAACGCCCTGCTTCTTGTCTGCAAAGATATCAGCCCAGCCAAGCTCAAAGGCTTCCTCTGCGGGGATGAGCTCGCCCGTCATGACAAGCCTGTAAGCGTTCTGCATACCGCATATCTCGATAGTTCTTGCAACTCCGCCGAGAGCGGGGAGTATGCCGAATGTAGACTCGGGCTGACCTACTCTCGCATTCTTTTCGATTATCCTGTAATGGCTGTTTACGGCGATCTCGCTGCCCGAACCAATACAGAAACCCGTTACCACGCTGATGACGGGGAACGGGAGCTCTCGTAGAAATGTAAAGTAGTGTTTCTGCTTGATGTGGCCCTCGGGAAGTACCCCGTCGGAGTCGTTGTAGGAATCATTTGCTGAGCGGTCTGCAAGCGCGTCAACGTCAGCGCCTACGCTGAAGTGTCTGCCTGCCCCTTTTATTATAAGACCTTTGTAATTGTTATTTGCGGCTTTTACCTCGATCTCAGCCATAGCAGCTTCGTATTCTTTAAAAAAGTCCGCAGTCATAAGATTGTTTCCCGGCATATTCATCGAGAGGATAAGGACGCCGTCCTGTTCCTCAAGTATCATACCGTTATTTTCATTCATTGGAGTTACCTCCGTTCTTGTCTGCCATGAGCCGGTAGAAGGCTCTCGACTCGATATCGAGCACCTTTGCCGCAGGAGCCTTTCGCGCTGCGGTGAAGCAGGCGTTTATCTCCTGTATCTGCTTTTTGGTTTTGTCCTTGAAAAGCTTTTCAACGTATTCGTCTGCCTCGTCTGCTCTGATGAACATATCAGCTGCATCGGTGAGCTCACTGTCCGCATCGCTGTCGGAAACTATAGCTGACATAAAAGGAGCTTCCGCAAGGAATTCCCTTACGGCAGCCTTTTCGCTGTCATCAGCGCCGAGCACCGTGCTGCTGTCGGTATGTATGAGCAGTAAGCAAGGCTCGCCGAGCTGCTCCTTGGAGTCAAGAAGCTGATACAGCGAGCTTATCTGACAAATACTTGTTATGATTTCTGATTTATTTATCGTCATTGTCTTCTCCATCAAGACAAGCTCTTGCCGCTTCGGGGATGTCGCATATCATACGGTCTTTGTTGACAAAGGTAAGCTTGCCCGTGACTTTGCATGAAACAAGACCTGTGCTGCTGTTGATGATGTTATGCTTGTAGCTGACTATACCGCACGAGCAGGAGACCTCAGTGTCTATCCTTACCTCGTCAAGTATTTTCAGCTCGTGCATATACCTCTGTTTGCTTTCCATTATAACGGGGAACAGACCTTCGCCCATAATAATTTTGAGCATTCCGTGTACATTCATGAAGTTCCAGAGTGCTGCTTCAGCGTACTGTAAGTACACAGCATTATTTACGTGTCCGAATGAATCCAGTTCATATCCCCTTACTGTAAGCGTGTAAGAGCTTTTTTTCATTTTTTGAACGCCTCCGCCAGTGCTGCTTCAAACTTGCCCTTTGAGGGATCTTCAGCGCCCTCCGAGGCAAGGTTTATTGTTTCGATTATAGCGTGGATCTGAGTAAGTGATTTGCCGCTCAGCAATTCCTTTACGAAAGCCATTGTCTCGTCAAAGGAGTTTTTGTTTTCGCTGAGCTTGGTAACGAGTCCGAGGTCAAGAGCATCCTTGGCGCCTATCATCTCTCCGCAGAGTATCATGCGGAGAGCCTTTTCCTTGCCGAGCAGTCTGTAAAGGCGCTCCATGCCGCCCATACCGGGAACTACTCCGTGCATTATCTCGGGAAGTCCGAGAAAAGCAGAAGGAGAAGCTATCCTGAACTGACAGCTCAGAGCGACCTCAAGTCCGCCTCCGAAGCAGCCGCCGTTAATGGCAGCAGCGGTGATTATGGGGAGCTTTTCGATAGTGCGGAGAAGCTCTCTTGCGTTTTCGAGCTTTGTTGAAAGCTCTGTTCCGCCTGCCTCGCCGAATTTAGAAACGTCAGCGCCGTGTGAGAAATGTCTGCCTTTGCCTGTGATGACAAGAGCTCCTATCTGCGGATTCTTGTTCAGCCAGCCGAGGAGCTCCTTACGGTCTATGAATTCGGGCTCGGAGAGAAGGTTCTTCGGGCCGTTGTCAATGGTAAGTACAGCAATATTATCCTCGGCGTGAAGCTCAGATAAATTTGACTTCAACATTTCTGCCTCTTACTGGTTAACGATGTCGTTGCCGTACTGGTAGATCTTGCAGAACATATCAACAACGTCGCTCATTGTCTCCATAGGAGCCTTGAGCATATACTTGCCGATGCTCTGGAGCTTGATATCGAGGCCGAACTTGTCTGCTGTCATCTCGATGAGCTCAACGAACATGAGTGAATCGCTGCCGAGGTCTTCCTGAGGATTTGTATCCATTGTGATCTCGTCCTTTTCAACTTCACACTCTTCTGCGTAGTAATCAAAGATCATGTCCTTGATTTCCTGTTTGATTTCTTCTGTGATCTCTCTCATTGCTTTTTACCTCCGAATAATTTTTTCCCCTTAGGGTATGCTTAAAAATATATATGAAAATTCACACGTCTTCAAGAGTGTAAATTTTGCATTCTCTGCTTACGCGTGAGAACTTGCTGACAGCGCCGTTTGCGCTTACGTCAAAGAACTCGGTGACGCCGAGCTCCTCGAGCTTCTTTATTGCAAGATCCCAGCGGATCGGTGTGTACACGTTGAGCTGATTTTCCCTTAGTATCTGCTCACCCTTTGTCATTACCTCCCTGTCGAATATGGAGAGGATAGGATAAACGGGATCGCTGTACTTTGCGGAAGCACAGAAATCAACGTAATCCTGCGAATAATCCTTCATGATCGGGTGGTGGTAGGCAACTCCCGTACCGAAGCTGAAAGCCTTCAGCGCGCCCTCGTTCTGACAGAGGGTAAGAGCCTTCTCGACCGAGTCTGCCTTGCCGCTGATCATAACGTGGAATTTGGAATTGCCGCTTCCGATGATTATTTCATCGGGGGAGAACCTGTCCTTGAACATTTCCTCTATCTCGCTGTAGGAGAAGCCTATGACCACGCCCATATCGAGCTTCTGGTCGTGCTCCTCGAGGCAGCGCATGGTAGAGCGGTTCATCATGATTATGTCGTGAGCGAATTCATGGGTTACAGAGCCGAAGCAGCCGCTTATGCTCACTATTCCCGAGCTGTAGCCTGCGCCTATATCGGGGATTATCCCCTTGCTTATGTAGTATTCAAAGACCACTCTGTCGCATATAAGGGAGATTATCCATTCTGCCACGCGGCCGTCGTAAGCCTTGTTTTTTTCAATATCCTTGTTCAGACCGAGTCTGTCAAATGCTTCGCCGAGATAAACTTCATACTTGTCCATCAGCTCAGGCGGCAGCTTTACAAGAAGCTTTTCGGGCTTCGAGCCGATGCCGTTGAAAAGGAACGCTCTGTTATACATTTTTTCATGCTCCCCTTATTAAATATAAATACATCTTAACACCTATTCAGTGCGCTGTCAAGAGAAAAACGGCTGTAAAAAGCGATTTTGAGAAATATGATAAAAAAATATCAAGTCCACAACAGATTTTTATAAAATAGGATAATTATACGATCTGTAATTTGTGAACGAGTGATTAATAGGGCTAAATTTTAATATTAAGACCATGTTCACACATGGCGGAACTAAAGCGTTTTCCGCTGCTTTCAAACGGAGTCCTGATATTACGTCAGCGCTGATTTTTCACGCCGCCGATACCGTGAAAGTATGCGGGAGTGAAGAGATGCCTGCCGCCTTAAAAGTCCGATCTTGCAGAAGTGAGCATATGCAGGCAGATATCAGCGCTTAAAAAAGCCTTTTCCGAATGGGAAAAGGCTTTTGTTATCGTTATTGAGGATTTTAGATGTCTTTATCAGCTCTGACCCGAAAGGGCAGTACTGATAAGTGGTGTAAATAATGTCGGGATAACCATTTCAAACTGTGTGCTGATCACGGCAGCTGCTATCGTGAAGAGAGAGTTCTGCCTCTTCTCGGTCTGCCGATATAGTTAAACTCATTGTTGACCTTAAATGCATATTGCGCTGCCTGACCTTTCAAAAGGACGGACAGCTTTTTTAACTTGCCTGATCTGACGGTGAAATTATCCGTTACAGTTATGCAAGCTCTTTTTTCTCAGGTGCTTTTATGAGCTTTGCAGCGAAAAGTGCTGTTCCCACAGCGCCTGTGATAATTGTGCATACTATCATTTCAACGAGGGCGTTGATTCCGACGAAGCTTATGATGAACGGGATAACGCTCTTGCCCTTCATGAGACCCTGAACATACTCTGTATTGCCGAAAAGGAATACCAGTGACAGCATGAAGAATGCTGTGTTCATAAGAGCCGTGCAGAAGCCTGTGACGAAGCACGAGATACGCACATCCGTAAGCCTTGAAACTCCCTGAAAAATAAGTCCTGCAAGGAAACCGTCCAGCAGGCGGGGGATAAAGCGCTGGATAAATGCAAAAGGAAGATTGATATCCACGAGTATAGCTCCCATACCGCTCAGTATGCCGATACCGAAGCACTGTAAGAAGCTGAACATACCAAATACTCCGCCGATGATCGCACCGCCTACAGGGCCGAGAGAAATGGCTGCTATGGCGACAGGTATCACGTTGAGAGTGATGACAAGCGGACCTATTGGTATGGAACCGATGGGTGTGAATGAGAATACCGCCACGAGTGCAGTGAGCAGACCGAGCAGTACCATGCTTTTTGCATCAAACTTAAAACTTTTCATTTTCAAAATTCCTCCTGTTACTATTCCTCTGACGAGGATATAATACAACATGAATATGATATCATGTTTTCAGGGGATTGTAAATAGCCTTTTTGCTGATTTTTATCATATAAAATATTGCGGGATAGTTCAAAATGTATAAATATAGGAATTATATATAGGTATATTCCAAGATTATAATACAAAGAGTAATATGTTATCTGACAAGGTCTTTCAAATTTGTTTGATTGACAAATAAAAAAATGGTACTGCCATCAGGCTGTGTATTGCGGTTCACTGTTAAACTTACTGTTGATGTTTGAAGAAAGTGGCAATTTTGTAAAAATATGCACAAAACTGCGTAGAATATTCCTCAATATTAGTTGAAGTTAAAATATTGCAATTTGTATACAGTTGTGTTATAATATAAAATGCAAAATACTGTAAATATATCATCCGGCGTACAAGCGGAAGGGTACAGTTACGGGGAATTGTGTTAAAACAAATAATCAAAAAAGAAAGGATGGATCGATAATGAAAAAATCTATGGGGAAACGCCTGATAAGCGGTGTTACCTCAGGTGTTGTGGCATTGACTTACATTCTGCCTTCATGTATCGGGATGCAGGCATATGCAGCTGAAGCAGCAGACGGACTGCCGATCATTGACACACCGTATGAGGAAACCATGTGGTTCAGGAACAACCCGCTTGGTATAGCAGGCGATTTCCATTTGTTTGCTTTTGATACCATTGAAACTACCAACGACAGAGCTCACATCAACGGAAATATCGCTGCACCAAACTATATCGTCGGTTCAAATCACGGACAGCTCAATACTGCGGGCACAGGAAGACTTCTTAACGTCGTAAGGGATTCCTTTGTGTTCAAAGAGGGCGGAGACTACGAAACGAAGGCCAAGGAGGAAGGATTCAAGGAATTCTCTCTCGGTAAGATGAGCGACTTTTTCTTCCCGGCAGACTGTGGTCTGTCCGTAAAGAAGGGCGAGTACATTTTCGGATACGGCTATGTCGAGACAGAAAAGGCAAAGCTTGATTATCCGCAGGATACAAGTCCGTATCCTTACATCAGAGTGGATATGCCTCAGTCGTCAGACTTCTTCGTAAAGCTTCAGCCCGGCGGTGATTACAAGACTAACTGCTACCTTGCCCATCCCGGAAACAATCTCATAGATTTTGAAGCGGAAAAGAGCAATTACGAAAGACGTTCGGATAATTACTCTCAGCTCGACGGCTGCTATGCAGACCTCGAAATGGCCGAAAATCCTGATTATGCCGACGATCCCGCAAATCAGGCTTCGCATATCGTTACCCTCACGCTTAACCCCGAGGGCACCAACGTTCTGAACTTTACCGCCGACGAAGCTGACAGCTACAGGAATGTCAAGGTAGCTGGCATCAACTTCAAGGACGGCCAGTTCTATGACGACCAGACTCTCGTTGTAAATATCGACCTCCAGAGCAAGAAGGAGTTCATATGGTCTCCCGAATGGACATACGAGTCGTCTTATGATCCCACATACAGGCTCGTAAACTCCGAGGAGAGCGCTCTCAGCGGTACGAATATCATCTACAATTTCTTCAATGCCAATTCCGAAGGCACGAAGATACTTTACAACTACGGCGAAAAGCTTGAGCCGTGGGGATGTGTTCTCGCACCTGACTGCGAAGTTGTTCCGAACAATATGAGCGGTACTATCATCGCAGACAAGATCACTCTTACAAACGAGACGCATATGGCGCCTTTCATGAACCCTGTAAGCGAGAATACACAGGTAAAGGTCTCTGCAAAGAAGACATGGGACGATAATGACAAGAACCACGACAACGACGAGGTCGAGGTAACTCTTTACCGTTCAAAGAAGGCAGGACTCACAAAGGTTACAGAGGAACAGACAGTCGTAAACAAGTACGATGACTTCGTTGAAGCAGTAAACGAAGCAGGAAAGACCTCTGTTCACTTTACATATCAGGACGGAGCCGCTACAAAGGATGTCAATACCGACGGTGATACAAGTATAATCGTTGCAAAGTTCGGCTTCGGTCAGGAGACGGTCATTTTCAGACCCGCCACCGACGCTGTCGAGACCACACTGGCAGACGGCTCATATACATTTAAAAAGGGTGCTGTCGAGTACGACATCGACGTTGCGGACGGTGAGATAAAGGAGATCGGCGGTTCGGGACTCGGCTACAAGGAGCTGGAGTCAAAGAAGCTCAACGCTTCCAACAACTGGACAGCTACATGGGAAGGCCTTGAAAAGAACGATCCCAACGGTCACCCGTATTTCTACTATGCCGATGAGGCAGACGTTCCCGAGGGATACACCGTAGAGTATACAGATAACGGCGTATCGGGCGGTAACAGAGTTATCGGCGTTATCAACAAGGGCAACAAGGGTACTCCCGCAAAGATAAGCTTTGCAAAGTACAGCGACGCCATGACTGTGACAGAGGACGGTGAAGGCACTCTCACAAGTGAGAACGCAAAGGAGTTCCTTAAAGGTGCAAAGCTCACTCTCACAGCAAAGGACATCGAGGACGCAAAGCTCAGCAGCGGTGTTACTTCCGATCAGGACAAGAATACGGACTGCAATGTGAAGTACAGCGACAGCTCGATCACATGGACAAGTATAAATAAGGCTGTTGAGTTCTACGGACTTCCCAGCGGACTCTACAAGCTCACAGAAGAAGCTCCCGACGGCTTCCAGCCTGTCAGGGAGACAGAGATAAGGATAGACAACGGCAAGGCTTCCGTAACGACTGCCGATACAGGCGTTACAGCAAAGTCACTCGGTATCCTCAATACGGCTATCGAGATCATCGACGAATCCTTTGCCGTTACAGTAAAGAAGACTGATAACAGCGGCAAGCCTGTTCATGGCGCTTACTTCAGATTAAAGGGAACCTCGGGCGAGAGCATGAAGAACGTAAAGGCTCACGACTCAAAGTACTTTAACGCTGACGGCAAGAGCTTCGGCGCAAGTGCCGAGAAGGACTTCTATCCTTACAAGACCAAGGAGTGCGAGATAAAGAATCTTGCTTCCGACGGCAAGTCATTTGAATGGTATTCCACAGGCTCGGACATCGTGTTCACAGGTCTGAACGAGGGTACATACACTGTAGAGGAGATTAGCGCTCCCGCAGGTTATTCAAAGGACTCGGCAAAGACATTCACAGTAAAGAGAACAGACGGCATCCTTTCAGCTGACAAGGATACCATCAGTTTCACGGACAATAAGGATACTGTTAAGATAAGCAAGGGCGATATGGGCTCTGTTATCATCGACGGCGCAGAGTTCGTCCTCAAAAAGAAGGACGGCACTTCACTTGGAGCTCTCACAACTACAGACGACAGCACTGATATTTCCGAAAAGATCAGCAAGTCTCATGATGCTCTCAGCGGAACGAGCGGAGTAAAGATCAAGGATCTTACAGAGGGAACAAAGTACACTATCCGCGGCGGCACATTCAAGAATGTCACTGTTGACGGAAAGACAGCTTCCTCTTCATCAAACAACACCTATGAGTACAAGGGCACTGTATCGGGCGACTCACTTGAGATCAAGGGCATCAGCAGCGGTACATACGTTATCGAGTTCGAGGACGGAAGCATCTATACGGTAGATGTTGAGAAGGACGTTTCTGTTCCCGAGGTATCATGCGAGAAGGTACTCAAGCTCACAGACGGTGGAAAGGCTTGTGAATTCACAGGCGGCTCCATCGACATCATCGGTCTTGACAACGGCGATTACGTTCTTGTCGAGACAGCATCCCCAAATGGCTACACAAAGGTCGTATCGGAGTTCGGCTTCAATGTTGACGGCGGCAAGGTAACAGTTACCGACGCAAAGACAACAGGAAACTACAAGCTCTCCGACGACGGCAGAAATCTTATAATACTTGATGATATTTCCAAGATAGAGATCAGCAAGTTCTTCGGCACAGAGGACAATACAACTCCCGAGGGCACAAATGACGGAGCTGATATGAAGCTCACATTCATGAAGGCTTCCGAGAAGAAGATCCCTGCCGAAAAGTCAGGCGACGCTCTCGGCGTGGGCGAGTCTGCCGAGTGGAACACAAAGTTATCCAACCCCAAGACATTCGAGGGACTTTACGACGGTGAGTATCTCCTTGAAGAGACAAGCGCACCGAGCGGTTACGAAACAGCAGCTCCCAAGACTATCGTTATCAAGGACGGCGTTATCGTTGAGACAGACGCTGACAAGAACGTTATAAGCACAAAGACAAGCGAGTCTCTTCTCAATGTCAAGAAGAACACTATCGTACTTGACAAGAAGGCACTCGGCGCAGCAGAGATACCCGA
Organism: uncultured Ruminococcus sp.; assembly: GCF_946415235.1. Classification (GTDB taxonomy): domain Bacteria; phylum Bacillota; class Clostridia; order Oscillospirales; family Ruminococcaceae; genus Ruminococcus. The sequence goes on from NZ_CAMKRR010000043.1 coordinate 21,024, forward strand.
GTCCGCAGGAAAGGTGAAGTTCACACTTACCGCAAACGATGAGGGCGCAACTCTCAGCGGCGTTATCATAAACGACGGAACAGCTCTCGGCGAGGTCAAGTCCACAGAGCCTTTCGACGGAAACACAGTAACATTCACAGGACTTAAGGACGGTACCTATACTCTCACAGAGGATACAGCACCTCTCGGCTATTCTGTAGTAAGCGACTTTACATTTAAAGTAGAGGGCGGCAAGGTAACAGACGTATCAGCTGTTACAACAGGTAAGGCTTATGTTGACGAGAACGGTCACCTTGTAGTTGAGGACGCTCCCGAGATACTGATCGACAAGACAGACCTCGGCGGCAAGATGATAACAGACGGCACAGCAGAGTTCACACTTACGGCAAAGGATGCTGACGGTTCGCTCAGCGGCGTAAAGATCAACGGCGAGGAAGCTCTCGGCGATGTCAAGTCCGCAGTCTTTGCAAGCAACAGCACAAAGCTTGAATACCTCAGGGACGGCACATATTCCCTTAAGGAAGATACAGCTCCCGCAGGCTATTCAACAGTTTCAGAATTCACATTCACAATAAAGAACGGTCTTGTAACTGACGTAAGCGCAGTTACGGACGGTGTTACGGAGAAGTCCGAGGACGGAAAGAAGATAACCGTCAAGGACGCTCCTGTCATCAATCTTGACAAGCTTGCACTTGGTGCGACACCTATCCCCGAGTCAGCAGGCAAGGCAAAATTCGTGCTCACAGCAGAGGACGAGGAGAATACTCTTGAGGGAGTAAAGATCAACGGCGGCGATGCAGCAGCAAAGGGAGTCAAGTCCGTTGAAATCGAGGGCAACAATGCCAAGCTCGAATACCTCAAGGACGGTAAGTACAGCCTCGAGGAGACAGTAGCTCCCGACGGTTATACCACAGTTACAAAGTTCACATTCACAGTTGAAAACGGCAAGGTAAAGGACGTAAGCACTGTAACAGACGGCAAGGCTTATGTTGACGAAGACGGTCACCTTGTAGTTGAAGACGCACAGTCAACAATTACTC
>NZ_CAMKRR010000044.1 GCF_946415235.1 uncultured Ruminococcus sp.
GTCCCCCCTAAGAAATTCAGTTTTTTCTGAGACAGCGGAAACTTTTTTCACGTTAGCGTCATTCTGTAATAGTTCGGTTCCGCTTTTACGTGAACGTGCAGTAAACGCTCTCGGCAGGATCGGTCGAGCGGACTATCATCTGATCGAGCCATACTGGGCAGGGCTTTTCCGGTTTGCCGCTGATCCAGAAGCAAGCGTCCGGCTGAGTTTCATCTGGGCATCGGAGAACATTGCCACAAACACGCCTGACATCTATAAGGAGCATATGCCGGTGTTCGAATCACTTCTGCATGATGCTGATGACAAGGTCAGGATGGAAGCACCGGAAATATTCCGTGTTCTCGGCAAACGCAAACCAGAATTTGTCAGACCATATGTAGAGCAACTGCGGAAGATCGCAGAGACTGATGAAAATCGTGTTGTAAAAATCCATTGTTCCGGAGCAATCAAGGCAACGGGATCAAACTAAACCCTTGTGTACATATTGAAGAATGCCCTAAGATATGATATAATAGATAGGTGCTTTAGTAGTAAAACACATACGCCTTAGTAGTAAATTGGTAGTAAAATAAATCCTACTACTCACGATAAGTGCGGAAACTCCGCAGAAATCCTTAGTAGTAATTTTTCTGATTTCTACTACGTTTTTACTACTAACGACTAACGAGATATGCGGTTTTATGCCGAGTTACGCCGATTTCACCCCGTTCTGCCAAATTGGCAGTAGAAAAAATATGCCGCGATATACCGCGCAAAATACGGCAATACTGAGCAAATCAGAGAGGAAAAACGTATGATAAAGGTTATGTTTGTGTGCCACGGCAATATCTGCCGTTCGCCAATGGCTGAATTTATAATGAAAAAAATGGTCTCGGACGCAGACTATGCCGACGAGTTTCACATTGCTTCGAGCGCTACCAGCACCGAAGAGCTCGGCAATCCTGTGTATCCTCCTGCACGTTCGGAGCTTGCAAAGCACGGTATCGGCTGTGCAGGCAAGACTGCCGTGCAGCTGAGAAAGTCCGACTACGAAAAGTACGATTACTTCATCGGCATGGACACAGCCAATATCCGCAATATGAACCGCATTTTCGGCAGTGACAGGGACGGGAAGATATACAAGCTCCTCACCTTTTCAGGCCGCGGAGACGACGTTTCAGACCCGTGGTACAGCCGCGATTTCGGCACAGCCTATGCGGATATAGAAGAGGGCTGCAAGGGACTTCTGAATTTCCTTATGGAGCAGTTATGAAAGAAATAACGATGATCGAAAGCGGCTTTGCGCTTGCAGGCTTCACATCAGGGTACGAAGGTATATGGTCGAGAAATGAGCCTTCTGATCCGCCGACAAATGATTATACCGCGCTCAGTAAAAGCCTCGGAGTACCACTGCAAAACTTTATCCGCCCCTATCAGGCAGGCGGCGATAAAGTCGGAACTGTCACCTCAGAACACGGTGGTTCGGGAGTGATAAAGGACAACGACCTCAAAAAAGTTGACGGACTTGTCACAGCTGAACAAAGCATAGTTCTCAGCATTATCGCCGCTGACTGCGTCCCCGTATATCTTGCTGATGAAAAGGCGAAAGTTATCGGACTTCTTCACTGCGGCCGGCGCTCTGCCGCAGGAGAACTGATACACAACACAGTCGAACGCATGAAAGAGCTTGGAGCAGCTCCACAGGATATAAAGCTTATAATAGGTCCTCATATATGCAGTAAGTGTTATGAAGTCGGTGAGGAAGTCCGTACTGAATATGCAAAAGTATTTGCACCGAAAGAACTTGATAGCTTATTTGAACAGCGAGGGAAAAGTATTTTTCTCAGCTTGACGGAGACTATCCGTCTGAAAGCAGCAGCCGAGGGGCTGTCCGCCAACAACATTTCGTCAGTTAATGACTGCACCTGTCACGATACCGCTTTTTATTCCTACAGACGCGGCGACAAAGGCAAGCAAAATCTTGCATACATTATGATGAAAAAATAACACTAAAAAGAGGTATAAAATGCGAATATCACAAAGCTGTGCGGAATGTCTGTACGAGCGTCAGAAGAATAAGACAAATAATGCCGAGTATCTCGCTGAGATAAAAAGGCTTCTCGACAACAGAAAAGAAACTGATACAAGTCCGTATATGGTGTATCTTTTCAATAAGGCGCACCTGAAATACTTCGGTAAAGCTGCGGATTACAGCGCAATAAAAAAGCAGTACAATGATCTTGTACTTTCAATGGAAGAAAGTCTTCACCGCGAGATCAGCTCAGCGGAAGATCCTCTTGCCAAGGCGCTGATAATGGCAAGAATAGGCAATTACATAGACTTCGGAGCTATGAACAGCATCGACAGCGGCGTGTTCCTTGAGCTGTTCCGCAGCACCGAAATGCGCGAAGACGACCGCATGACCTACGAAGCATTTCTCCGCGAGTGCACCGATGCAAAAACATTTCTTCTCATATGCGACAACTGCGGAGAGATAGTCCTTGACAAGCTCATGCTCGAACAGCTGAAAAAGAGATTTCCGCAGCTTACCGTCAGAGCTATGGTTCGGGGCGAAGCTGTTCTTAACGATGCAACGGCCGAAGATGCACGCTACATCGGACTTGATACTGCTGCTGAAATTATCTCAAGCGGCGAAGCGATCGCAGGAACTATCTATGAGATGCTGCCTGATAATGCAAAAGAAATCCTCGATAATTCCGATGTGATACTTGCCAAAGGTCAGGGCAATTATGAGTCTATGTCAGGACAGGGCAGGCACGTTTTCTACGAATTCCTGTGCAAATGTGACCTCTTTACGACCCGTTTCAATGTTCCGAAGCTGACGGGAATGTTCATCGAAGAAAAGTAAGATCAGAAAGGCAGACTGTTATGAAATTGCTTATTATCAGGCACGGCGATCCTAACTACACTATCGACTCCCTCACCGAAAAAGGGCACCGAGAGGCTGAACTGCTTGCGGAGCGGATAGCTCCAATGGATATCGCCGCTTATTATGTCTCCCCTCTTGGCAGAGCGCAGGCTACTGCTGAATACACGCTGAAAAAGTGCGGACGCACAGCGAAAACTCTTGACTGGCTGCACGAATTTGACCGTGATCTTATCATAGGTCCTGACGGTCAGAGAAGAATTGCATGGGATATGCTGCCGCTGGACTGGACAGCTGTCCCCGAATACTACGACAAGGACAGGTGGACTGACGTTCCCGTGATGTCGGAAGCTGATATGAAAAACGGCATCGCCTATGTTCAGAACGGGTTGGATGCCCTGCTCGCCGTGCATGGTTATGATCGAAGCGGAAACGTCTACAGTGCTGTCCGTCCCAATGAGGATACTATCGCACTGTTCTGCCATTTTGGAGTTGAATGTGTAATGCTGGGGCATCTTCTCGGCATTTCGCCTATGGTGCTGTGGCACGGCTTTATAGCAGCTCCGACCTCGGTAACTACCGTCTGCACGGAGGAACGCCGAGAGGGCATCGCATATTTCAGAGTTACAGCCTTCGGTGACATATCTCACCTTAGCAGCAGCGGCGAACCGCCTGCATTTGCAGGCCGATTCTGCGAAATGTTCAGCAATACCGACCAGCGTCACGACTGATGTAAAATACGGCAGGGACGGCTTCATGCCGTCCTTTTTTATGAAAGCACCTGCGCCGAACGCCAAAATGTCCACATAATTTGCAGCTCAGAGATACAAGTATTGATAATCTGCGTCAGGTATGTTATAATTTAATAAAACAGCATGAAATGGAGGTGGCTCGTATGCCATTCAGGATAATCAGGAACGATATAACGAAAGTCAGAGCCGATGCTGTCGTCAACGCCGCAAATTCCTCATTGCTGGGCGGAGGCGGAGTTGACGGCGCTATACATCATGCGGCAGGTCCGCAGCTTCTTGCGGAGTGCAGAACTCTCGGCGGCTGTAAAACAGGTGAGGCAAAGCTTACAAAGGGCTATGCTCTGGACTGCAAATATATCATACATACCGTAGGTCCTGCATGGCACGGCGGCGACCGCGGTGAGGAAGAGCTCCTGCGCTCATGCTACAGGAACTCCCTTGCGCTTGCAAAGGAAAATGGCTGCGAGAGCGTGGCTTTTCCGCTTATTTCCTCGGGCATATACGGCTATCCCAAGGACAAGGCTCTGGACGTTGCCGTTTCCGAATTCAGGAGCTTCCTTGAAGGAAACGATATGGATATCACGCTTGTCATATTCGATAAGGACTCCTTTGAAGTGAGCTCGGGCATAGTCGGCGAGATAAGGCAGTACATAAGCGACGCCTACGCAAAGAAATCTGCAGCTCGTGACAAAAGGAACAGGGACAGCGAAATAGCTCTCGGTATGTATCATACTGCCGAAGCAGCGAAACCGCTCGGATTATTCGGCAGGAAAAAGGAAAGCATAAAAGAAAGCTCCGCAAATATCACGCTTGAAGAAGATATCTGCTGTGAATCCAGCGCTGACCTTGAAAATATGCTGAAAGCCCATGACGAGTCTTTTTCGGAGGCTCTGCTGCGGCTCATAGACGAAAAGGGCATGACAGACGTGGAGACCTATAAAAAAGCCAATATCGACCGCAAGCTCTTTTCAAAGATACGCAACGACAAAAACTACAAGCCCAAAAAGCAGACCGCAGTTGCTTTTGCAGTAGCACTTGAGCTTGACCTCGGTGAAACGGAAGAGCTTCTGAAAAAAGCGGGATTTGCCCTTTCGGACAGCCTGAAATTCGACCTGATAATCCGCTATTTTATCGAGCGCAGCAATTACAATATCTATGAGATAAACGAAGCTCTGTTCGCCTTTGACCAGAGTTTGATAGGTTCATGATTTGTCGCCTTTGAAGCGACCAAAATACCTCCGTGATGATGTATACTGTAATTACAGTAAAGGAAACGCAAAAGCGATTCCGCAGAAACATCAAAACGGAGGTATTGTTATGAAAAAGAATCTTACTGAACTGGTATTCATTCTCGACGAGAGCGGCTCAATGAGCGGTCTTACAGCCGATACTATCGGCGGCTTCAATTCCCTTATCGCAAAGCAGAAGAAAGAGGAGGGAGAAGCCCTTGTATCAACGGTGTTTTTCAGCAGCAGCTCCAAGGTGATACATGACAGAGTTAAGCTTGAAGACGTTCCAAAGCTTACCGACAGAGACTATGTGCCCTCAGGCTGTACGGCACTTCTTGACGCTGTCGGCGACGCAGTTCACCACATCGCAAATATCCACAAGTATGCCCGAGAGGAAGATGTTCCCGAAAAGACGCTGTTTGTCATTACGACTGACGGTATGGAGAACGCCAGCAGAAAGTACAGCCACAAGGACGTGAAGAAGCTCATCGAAAAAGTGCAGGAGGAAAAGGGCTGGGAGTTCGTTTTCCTCGGAGCTAATATCGACGCAGCCGAGACCGCTGGCTCTATCGGTATCAGAGCTGAGAATGCGGTTGACTATCACGCTGACTGCTGCGGTACGGAGGTTCTTTACGAAGCAGTAGGCTGTGCTGTAAGCAGCGTTAGAGCCAAAAAGGGACTCAACAGGGCTTGGAAGTGCTCTGTAGAAGCTGACAATGAGCGCAGGAATAAGAAATAAGGCTTAAATACGGTACAGCAGCTTCCTCTTAGAGGGAGCTGCTTCTTTTTTATCATAATATGTCACAAATGAGCTTGCTGAAACGATTGTTTATAATAGAAACTCCCAAAAACTTATTATGCAGGAGAGCAGGAAAAACTTAACGAAACGGAGATGGAGATATTGAATCAGAAGATAAACCTTATTGCTGTTGAACTGGAATACGGTCATCACCCTATACTGACATTTGCATACTTTTTAAATGACAGGATGAAGCAGGGCGGCTCATATGTCACCATGACCGAGCGCGTCAGAAAAATTGATGCTGTAAACCGTAAGATAGTGCTTTACAAGACTGTAGGTACAGGTCATAGATACATGGAGCTTGACATGGATAAGATCAAGGATATCTCAGGGGATCTTGTAAGTCATATTTCCGAATCTGCATAATACGGTAGCATAACGAACAGTATAAATGCACCATAAGAATTACTGCTGAAAGTTTATTTTTCCATGAAGAATATTATCCCGTTCACTTCCCATACGCAGCTCTGTGAAGCGGCATCCCTGTAACGGCTATTGATAACATATTATAGAAACACAGGCTCTTAACGAAGCATACAGTGATATTATGGCTGAATACGCTGATGATACACGTGAATGGAAGCATGGAAACGACCTGTATTACAAGAGTACCACAGGCGCCTGCATAAGAAACCTTGCTTCCCCGCAATACCCGTGCCTCTGGAAATATGAAGGTAAAGGAAGTCTTGAAAATGAAGACCCTAAAAAACAAATAGACTGCCATTATGCTTCGACTATCATATCTCATATAGCATATATGATGCACGACATGGGCATTGAGGACGAAGTCGGAATGCGTATCTGGTACAGCTCAATGGATTACCTGAAAGGTACAGATATGGATTTTCAGGCTTGCAGAAACGCAGTGCTTGAAGCAGTGAGCGACGCAGTTTATGATAAGGAATTCAATGGAAAATACAATGACTGCTGGTGGGATTATAAGCTTATTACCAATGCTGCCTTCCTTCGCTTAAACGTCCTCCCCGAGGAACTTCTCGGCGATCTGGATCATGACGGAGTTATCACAAAAAAAGATGCCAATTTATTGAAGCAGCATTTGGAAGATCCCAATGCTCAGCCTTATGACGGTCTGCTAATCGCTGACATAAATATGGACAGCTATATTGATATGGACGATTACCGTGATTATTTCTTCAGCTACAATCTGATCTGAAATAGCCAGATAAACCACGACCGATAAGATATAATATTACCCTCGCCGATCGGCGAGGGTATTTTTTATCCTGTTATATGCAGTTTATTTGGAACTTGCGGTATATTGCGGTCATTTAACGAAATCATAAACCTCAGAATAATTCTGATCCCTTTTATTATTTATGCTGTCAGCGGGTCATGCAGCGTAATTATTGAACATAGTGTTTCTATTAAATGAAATATTTCATCAAACACTTGTAATTATGTCAGTATAGTGGTATAATGTACATATATCAAAGAAAATGTCTAAAACATTTAGTTTTATATGCACAAATTTATACTTCCTGTTTTGCTCGTATAAAGGAGATACCTAAAAAATGGAAATTTTATTTGGATTACTGAAAGAATACCAGATGAGTATTATGTTTGCACTCAGCCTCATCTGCGGTATGCTTGCATTTTTTGTGCTTATAACCAAAACTCTTATACCATCGCGAAAGTACATTTTACTTTCTCTTGAGCTTTGTGCAATGTTCATGCTCATATTTGACAGACTGGCGTATACTTATCGTGGGGACAACGATACTTTGGGCTACTGGATGGTCAGGATAAGCAATTTCATGGTTTTTGCGCTGATACTTGGCATCATTTTCCTGTTTTCGCTTTATCTGATAAACCTGTTCAGATATGACGGCGGCATCCAAAAGACACCGAAGCGGCTGAAGATGTCCTGCTATATAAGCGCTCTCGGGCTGCTCATGCTCATAATATCCCAGTTCACAAACTTTTATTACTACTTCGACGAATATAACCGATACCATCGTTCTGAGGGATTTATGGTATGCTATCTGATCCCTCTGATAATACTTATACTCGATCTGTCGGTAATTCTCGAATACTACGACAGTATCAGAAAGCTTATGCGGATCTCGATCCTGATGTTTTCGGTCATCCCGCTGATAGCTTCGATAATACAGCTTTTCACATACGGAGTATCTCTCACGAATATCACTCTTGTGGGACTGGTTGTACTGCTTTATGTATTTGCGCTTATAGATATGAACGATATGATCGAGCGGGCAAACAAGAACGAGATAGAGATAATTCGTAAAGAGCAGAAAAATACACACCTTCTCTTCAAGCAGACCGCAACCGCTCTTGCTAACGCCATAGACGCCAAAGACAGGTATACACATGGTCATTCCCGCCGTGTTGCCGAATATTCCGTAAAAGTTGCCAAGTATGCTCAGAAGACCGACAAGGAATGTGAGGAGCTTTACTTTGCCGCATTGCTTCATGATGTCGGCAAGATCGGAATAAAGGACAGTATAATCAATAAGGAAGGAAAGCTTACCGATGAAGAATACGGTGCCATCAAGACTCATCCCGTAATAGGTATGCAGATACTTTCAAGCATCAGCCAGTCGCCGTATCTCAGCATAGGTGCTCACTATCACCATGAAAGATATGACGGACACGGCTATCCTGCGGGACTGAAAGGCGAAGATATCCCTGATATCGCCCGTATCATTGCTGTAGCGGATGCATACGATGCCATGACTTCAAAGAGAAGCTATCGTGACACTATTCCCCAGCAGCTTGTCCGTGAAGAGTTCGTAAAGGGTATCGGAACTCAGTTTGATCCGTTCTATGCAAGGATAATGATACATCTCATTGATCTTGATTCCCAGTATATGATGAGAGAAACCAAGGAAAAGTCCGCCCTTGAGAGTATGGAAAATCTGGTATGCGAGTCCTATCGTTCTGCTGTTTCCGACGGTATCCTTATCACAGACCATGTTACGCATATACACCTCAGCAGCTATATGAGCGATGAGCGCAGGCAGGAAAACATCCCGAGCTTTGTACTTTTTGACTCTCTTGACGAAAGGATACACGAAGACGAACGGAAACGCAGAGACCTGTTATACAATGAATATGCCGTTATCCGTGCAGACGGCAAGATACTTCCCGCAGATATCAGGAATTTCAAGATAAAAACAAATGAAACAGCAGGCGCATCTGCCGAATCAAAAGCAATGCTCCGCGGTGAGAAGATAAGCTTTGATATCGAAGCGATGCGTTACAAGGATCATGTCCTCATAAGGATATCCAATCGTTTTCGCTTCCATGAGATCATCATTGCACTGCCTGACAGCACAAGATACTGCTATCTTTCGCTTACAGGCGAATACTGTGTGATCGAGGATGTTGATATCGCCAAGACAGGTGAAAAAATAGGAGAAGGGTATATTCCGCGTATTGCAGAAGAAATAAGCTATATAAATGTACCTTCGGGCGATATCCCCAATATACAGGTAGACGGATGGCGTTCTGACTCATCTGAGGGCATTGAAGTATCTGACGGAATGAGGCTCTCATTCCATTCCATGAGCCTCCCGACCGCCCGGCTTGTATGGCACTGTCCGTTTGTGGTATTGTACACCTCGGATGACGGACAAGTTGACGGCAATAATTACAGGGAACTCACAGTCGTCCGCCTTGACGGCGAGGGCTGGGAAGAGGACGACTATTCCGAAAATCGCGTAAATGTCAGCAAGCTCGAAAGCTTTACTGACTGGAACGACTTTAAGGCAAAAAATAAGGAAGGTCAGGATTGCGAGCTGTTATTCGGGATAAAAAGCGGGCGCATAACGATATCCACCGAATACTGCGGATTGTCGATATGCTGTGTCACGACCGTAACAGATGATGTTCCTAAGCTGTATACTGCCCTGACGGGAGATCAGTGTGCAATAACGAATATTCGTATCAATAGAGAATAAACATTGTTCAGCCAAAGCTGAGCCTGTGATAGAAGAGTCAAAAAAACAACTCCTTTCGGAGTTGTTTTTTTGTTCATATCATTAAGCTGTGTACATATTTACAGACAAGCTCATTACAAACGTCTGTTTTTTCCCGATCTTTCGTAAAACTGCTTCTTCTCTTCGTAAAGATTCGTATCCGCACGCTGAAAAAGCTTATCTATCGTAGTAGCGTCGGATTTCATAGCATATCCAACCGAGCAGGTATAAGCTGTTTTGGCTATCTCCTGTCTGATGCGTTCTATAAGCGACTGAACATCGGTCTCAGATGAACCGATACACAGGATAACGTACTCATCTCCGCCGATACGGTATACTCTCTGTCCCTGTTTAGCCGCTTTTGTGAAACAGTCAGCGAGCCGCTTCAAGGCGATGTCTCCTGCAATATGTCCTTCATTATCGTTTATGGCTTTCAAGCCGTCCATGTCCATTGTAACGACTGCCGTTATACTGTCCATATATTTTTCCGCATCTGAATAATAACTTTGTCGGTTCAGGAGCTTGGTAAGGTTATCGCGCTTTGTAAACTGCTGCAAGAGGAAAACGTAGTAAAGCAGCACATCTATCGCAATGGTGATATTGAACCAGTGCATTGTCATATTGTCAAAAAAGAGCGGCATGACAAGACACAGCACAGAGGTCAGAGACAGGAACAACGGCATATACAGTTCGTCCTTGTGCGTTTTTTCACTTTCTATCATATTGTATATAAGATATACAAGATACAATGCATTTATAAAATAAGTCAGGTATCCGAGTTTACCGCGAAAAAAATGATTATCCTCAGAAATATAGAAAACGATCTTTGTCGGGATAGAAATAAAACAGAGTGCGGCATTCAATATGGCGGGAATGTACAGATACTTCTTATTTTCGGGATACATGATGGATATGATAACAACGAGTATGAAGGTAACAAGACTGTAATTAACAGCGCTGAGGACAGGTCTGAGGGCGGAATACACAGTTTGGTTTCCAAGATATGTTTCCACATAGCATGAAACGGAATACAGAAAAAGCATTGCATTTGTTAAAGCGATACGTCTTACCATTACCCGTTCCAGATGGACATCAGAACGCAAAACTATTGCCATACCTGCAAGCAGGACCAGGATCCCCCAATGCTCTGCCAAATATCCGGAAATAGTCATTCTTTTTCTCCCCTTTTTAATACATTTAGAACTGCAAAAAAGCGTATTATATCATATTACACTATTATTATATCACAGTTCATACAAGCGTTCAATGTAGTTTTGGTTAATATTCTGATTTTGTATCCGAAACAAGCCCGCTCAGCCGATGAGCTGTATACCCGAATAACGCAAAACCACCCTTTTTAAGGGTGGTTTTATATGTAAGAGCCGATCATTTTTCCAAAACAGCTTTTCTCATGAGGACGAGGTCAAATACATCAAGAACTTCATCCTTTGTATAATCAGCAGCCTTCCGGTTCTTAAGCTCTGCATTTTTATCACCGAGCAGCCACTTCTGAAGCAGTAAAAGGTCGGTAACATTGAATTCGCCGTCCATATTCAGATCGCCTGCAATTACATCATTAATTTCGGTGTGATTTTCGTCAAATATCATTTTTGCATTTCTGAGGAAGGGATCGTCGCTTGGTTTATTGACCTTTTCCCATGTCTCCCTGCTGCCGTAAAAAGTTATAGTCGCATTTGAAGTTATATCCGAAAAAGCTCTTTCGTCAATGTCGGTAAGCCTGCCTGAAAGCTTAAGATCGGTCAGCTTCTCGCAGCCGCAGAAAGCCATGCTGTCAATAAGAGTTACGCCGCTGAGTTCGGCAGAAGCAAGATTTGTGCAGTAGAAGAATACGTTGTCGCAAAGCTTTGTAACGCTTGAAGGGACAACAACGGAAGTAATATCCATATTGCGCTGGAATGCGCCTGATGCGATATACTTGATATCTGATGTGAGCTTGACCTCACCCTTGCACTTGTCTCCGTCCAGCAGTGCACCGTTTACGATGACAAGCGGAGACTTTTCGCGCTGTGAAGCTATCCACGGAGTTCCCTCGAAAACTTTTGAATTCCACTCGATAATATGATCTGGAAATTCAATTTTTTCCAGAGATGTACAATTTTCAAATGCACGGATACCCACTTTTTCAACACTGTCAGGAATAGTTAATGATGTAAGAGCGGAACAGTTGTTAAAAGCGTAGTGACCGATCTCCTTGACCGAATTCGGGATAGTTACGCTTTTTATGCTGCTTATCTGAAAAGCATACATACCGATCATAGTAACAGGCACACCTTCAATGCTCTCAGGTATCTCAGCAGAAGTCGCCGACATTTCGCAGCTGCTTATCTCCGCATGATCGGAATACTTCCTGTAAGTCAGAGGTCCCGATTTCCCTTCTGTGTAGCTCTCATTATCTGCTGCATGGGCTGTAAGCGGAGCGGGTACGAAAACACCTCTCTGCATTGACAGTGAAACACCTGTTGTCAGTGTTACAACGATGAGGAGCGCTGCTGCCTTTAGTGCTTTTGCCTTGTTTTTCATTAATATCCCCCCCTGTAAAAATTATCAGTATTATCCTTTCAGCCATTGAAGCTGAAAGAATTCAGGTCAGATATACCGCTTTGATGATATATCAGTTATATTTTAGCATATAAAAACTGAATTGTCAAGAAATATGCAGTCATGGGATCCCCGGTCCCTGTACCGCAAAAATAGCATCACAGCCCCGTGTTATGGGAAAGCCGACTCCGCAGAGTAACGGGCAGTTCTCATATGCAGGGGCCAAGTATACCCGTTCACAGAGAATTTACGATCTAAGCCGCACATTTCACACTTTTCATTCGTTAAATCAAACATATGCATAAAATTGCAATTTCCTATTGCATTTGCAGAAGGCGAAATGCCTGCGGTATGGACGGATGTAAGCTATAACAAGCCCGAAGGCACTGTCTATATGGATATGCAGCCCTGCGGACTTTTAAGCAATCCCGCAGTTATCAGTCCGGGCAGCTTATTCAATGCGGACAATTTGTCATTCGGCCTGATGGATCCGCCCAAAGGCTATTCGCTCCCCGAAACGGAAGAGAAAGCCCCTGGTTACTATAACGGAACTATCGTCCCCGACGGCTATATGACCGTAACAAAATACGACAACGGTTCTGCTGACGTTGTGTTCAGACTGAAAAAGAAGCAGAACCTCCCCGAGAAAGATACTGTTCGCTTTAAGCTGATCGGCGCTGATAACGGTAAACCTCTCTATCTCGAAGATTATGGATATCCCTTCGGAATAAACGCAGCTATCAACTACTATATTGAAGATCAGGCTCTCCCATATTTTATCAGTAAGAAATTCTATGTTGACTCCAATCCTTACAGTCTTGATCTAAGCTCCGAAGCAGCTTCGGGTCTGAAAATGGATAAGATCAGCAGATTTGACATCAGTTTGTATGCAGTTCCAAACAGCTATGATATCATAACAGATGATATCCAAAAAACTTTATATGAAAACAACTCTATGGATATTATTGTTCCGATCAGATTTATTCCCACGGGTGATGTGAATTCTGACAGCAATTTCAGTATATCGGATATCGTATTGTTCCAGAAATGGCTGCTTGGCGCTTCCGATGCTGCTCTTGCGGACTGGCGGGCGGCTGACTTCTTCAATGACGACAAACTTGATGTATTTGATCTGATACTGATGAGGAAGGAACTTCTCTGCTATAATACCGGAGCCTTTGTCCGACCCGATGAGTTCGTCAGATATAGTTACTCACTGATCGTTCGGGAAGATGATCTGAAATTATATCTTGGACCTGACGAAAGCTATGACTATATCGCCTCCATACCTGCAGGGACACGGCTCAAAGAGCTTGGATATATGAAAAACGATGATAAATGGTTATATACAGAATATAACGGCCAAAACGGTTGGATAAAAACAGTTAAAGAGGATGGTATGTCTCCTACGATATATTATGAAGCAGCTGCGGATAAACCTGTAATATACTTATATCCCAAGAAAGAGACCGATATCCATGCCGAGCTGGAGCTTACAGAAGCGGAGCTCTCAACGACCTATCCGAAGTACAACAACGGCTGAGACGTAACAGCATATCCCGACGGCTCGCTGCTCAACAAGGCTGACGGTACACATCATAGGTATCTCTTCTGAGACGCAGTCAACTGCCGTATGAGATATGATCTCTCAAAGGGCTTCTGCGTTGCGGGAAGTGACACCGAGAGCTTCCTCAGGGAAAAGCTCACATATATGGGACTGACCGAGGAAGAGATGAACGAGTTCATCGTATACTGGCTGCCGAGAATGGAGCATAACAGGTTTAATCTCATTTCGTTCCAAAGCGGGCCTATACAAATTCAGCAAAGCTGGATATCACTCCGACCCCTGACAGCCTGCTGCGTATATTCATGGTCTATGTTCCCCTTGAAGAAGCAGCGGATATCGAGCCGCAGCAGCTTGAGACATTCGAGAGAAAAGGCTTTACTGTCGTTGAATGGGACGGCAGTGAGATCAAGCCGTAAACACAGCAGTACAAAAAAAGATGTAAGAGCAAAAAACTCTTACATCTTTTTTCTTAACATAATGACATCAGCCAATGTCCCGCGGCCGAGCATTTATATGCCTGACCGTCTTATAGCTTTTATTGAGCAAACATTTATTATTATCCGTTGACGATCTTTTCGCTGCTGAACATTTTTCCCACGATGAACACGCCAACAGCTGCGGCAATGATATTTACCGCAAAGGTAATGAGCGCATTTGACCATGTACACTCCATTCTGACAACATCCTGAAGCATCTTTACCGAATTCCATACAGGGATAATGTAATTAGTGCTGCCAAGCCTTTCGACGCTTTCAGAGAAGCCTTCCGTAGAGCTGAGCATTGAAGGTATCATTATTGCAAAAAGAAGTATCGGTGAAAAAGTAGTTGCCTGCTTTACGTCCTTGGCAAGAGTTGAGAATATGAGCAGCAGGGCGACGAGCACGAAAGCTCCGGTCACTACTGCGCCGAAAAGGATAATATATTCCGTCACGCTGTATTTTACTCCGTCGGTAAGCTCGATAGCCTTTGAGAGTTGCGGCATTGATACAGCCATACCGATACAGGCTGAGCAGCTCGCTATTATCGCCACAACAAGTATGGATACAGACTTTCCTGCCGCGATGCTGCTGCGCTTTACAGGAGTTATTAGCATGGTGTTGAGGAAGCCCTTTTCCTTGTCGCCTGCGATAGAGTTGGCAGCAAGGTTCATGCAGACGATATATACTGCCATGAATATCATAAGCGGGATTATTCCGCCGAGAAGCTTTCTTGTCATAGCGTCGCTGTCGAACAGGTTGTAGTTTTCCGAGGGCTTTTCATTGAATGTGAATGTACGGGGCTGCATTGTGGTGAACATGAAGGTTGCCTTTGAATACAGCTCCATGGAATTGCTTTTCTGCGAGTTATAGTAGATGTCTATATTCGAGAGCTGAGCTGAACCGGGCTCTGCTACCGCAAAATCGTCGGGAAATACCATGAGAAGGTCTATTTCCTTGTCGGTCACCTGCTTCTGATACTTTTCTATATCGTTATCGGGGGCAGGAGTTATTTTTAGCTCGGATAAAACGCTTCCGAACTCCTCGGGAGCATTTATACTGTAGGCAACTACAGGTTTTTCGAGCTGCTCAGCCGACTCCTGCTGAGAAGAAGCTGTTGCCGACATAAGCATTGCATAGCCGAAGACTATTGCGAACGGCAGCAGGAACATCTGTATGATAATGGCTTTGTCGCTGAAAAACGCTCTTAATTCTTTTTTAGCAACTGTAATAATGTCTCTCATGGTCACACCTCATCATTTCCGCCTGTACGGCTTGTATAGATATCATAGAAAGCGTCCTCAAGGGAACGTCCCTGCATGAGGTTTTCAAGAGTATCATCGGCAACTATCTTTCCGTCCATGATCATGGCGGCTCTGTCGCAGACCTTTTCTACGAGATCAAAGAGATGTGTTGAGATAATCACGCACTTGCCCGATCTTTTCATATTGAGTATGAATTCGCGCACCTCACGGGCAGCTATGATATCCAGTCCGTTTGTGGGCTCGTCAAATATAACGAACTTAGGGTCGTGGATAACGGATATTACAAGAGAGACCTTCTGCCTTTGACCCTGTGAGAGCTTTGAGATAGTGGTATCAGCAAATTGATTTATGCCGAATTCGTCGAACAGGGCTTTTTTGCGCTTTTCCGCAGCATCCTCAGGCACATGGTAAAGCTTTGCGAAGAAGTCGAACATTATATTCGGAGTTGACTTCATATCGAGCTTCAGGTCGGTAGTAAGGAACGCCAGCTGTGAGCGTATCTTCTCGGGGGACTTTACCGCGCTCACATCATTGTAGAGAGCGTCACCGCTGTCGGGAGCGATGAGTGTTGCCAGCATACGCATGGTTGTGGTCTTGCCGGCGCCGTTAGGTCCTATAAGGCCGAATACTTCCCCTGACTTTGCGATAAAGCTGACACCGTCAACAGCGACCTTTTTCTTGTCCCTTATGCCTAGAGCTTTTCGCTGTTTTTCACTTATCGTGAATGTTTTTACAAGCTTTTCTGCTTTTAAGATCTCCATTTTTTCCTCCTTGAATAACAGATATATCATATGTGTCAAGTCATATAAACGCACACTATAGTCTATTATACATCAATCCACCATACATTTCAATAGTAAACGGCACATTCAGGTCAAAAACTTAGCCGTTCAGAAATTGTCATTAAGGCGAGCGTATAAAGGAAAGTGATCGGGAGTATGATCAAAAAAACCATACTTCCGCTGCTGTAACTAACTGTCATAACAAATAATGATCTCCCCATTATATACCACATCATACAACAGCTCCCATTCGGGAGCTGTTTCGTTTTAAATATGCGATACACCATGCGGTATAAACAGAGCGCATCCGTACAGTACCTCTGCAATATCAGTACATTTTCTCGCTGATCTTCTTTCTCAGCTCGACCATATCAAAAGCATCAACAGCGCCGTCATAGTTAAGATCGTAATTCTTTTCTTCAAGACTGCACTTTTCACCGAGCAGGTATTTTTGCAAAAGCTCAATATCCTTAGAAGTATACTTGCCGCGGTTGTTCCTTTCAACGTATATGCAGCTGTCTTCGAGCTTGATCTCACCGCCGCCAACGCCGTATATATTGGCATTGAGAGCCACTGTGGTAACAGGACCTGTTGCGAGACCTGCCTTATCCCATGCATCCACAGCATCAGCAAGGTATATCTGCCCCGAACATATAATGCTGTTTTCCGTTTTATTATGGGCTATGCAGTAATACTTCACGTTCTTTTTTCTACCGGCAGTAACAATATCATTAGTGTACAGCACATATATATCATATTCCCTGTCAGTGAACTGCTTTTTCCCGAGATATTCTGCATTCTTCGGGACTGCATCATAGTTCAGCGAGTCATATACATAGAAATCAATGTATTCCTCGCCGTCCTCACCGCGCATCCTGCCCTCTGCACCAATGGAGTAATTGCCGTCGGTGCTGACATAAGCCTTGTAGGACAAATTGATGAAATCGCCTTTCTCATAGTCGATCTCCTCGTCCTCCATCTCAAAAACTCTTTTTTTGCCGAATCTGAAAACAGCGTCATCTGCTTCAAGCTGACAGCTGCCGATGATATCGCCGTTGTTTTTCAGCGTACATATCCCGCCGTATTCACCGTAGATAATACTTCCACCGTCACATATTGACGGAGCTGTGTTATCCGCTCTGTTGTCAATAACTCTGTCATATGCAGCATCAGGATCGGAAATATCAAATTCTGCGCTGGCGAGTGTAAAACTGCCGCGTACTCCGCCAAATGCTTCAGCAAACGAAAATATCTCGGTAATACGGTCATCTTTATCAATATAATCCTTCATCCACGCTTCATAGTGCTTCTGAAGATCCACACTGCCGACAGCCTCATAATAACTATTCTCATAGACCTCCTGAGATACGCACCATATCTGAGGGCATGGATACGACATACAGGTCTCATAATCATAATATCTGTAATACAGATCATATTTTACACCGTCTACCTCAGCAGTTCCGAGGGACCTGACCTTAGCTCTGTCACGGGAACCGTCGATAAAGCTGTCCGAGTTCCTGAACTGAACAATACAGTACTCTATGCCTGTATCGATCGAGAAAAGCAAAACTCCCGCTGCATAATTATCTTCTGCATTTATTGAAGTATCATAGAATACTTTCATGTTATCGTTTTTTTCAAATGTTCTTGAGCTATTATCCCATATTCCTCTTACGAAAAGGCTTGAAGAGCACATATCATCATTTTTATAGGTACATTCCGCTACTCTGCCGTCACTGACTGTCATACTGCCATTTTTCGCATCAGTTCTATCAAAAAAACAATTATAATACTGACCGTCAAGATAGACTGCCCTTTTATTCATGCTGTCATTTTTTAATGTTATGCTCTTCCTGTACGGGACATTGACAATAGCTGCCTTATTAACGAATATACTGCCGCTTTCACCCGTTCCGCGGATATAGAGCCTTGCCTGCTTGTCTGTATCGAGGGAGAAGTCTTTATCTACAAGCGCAGCGCATATCCCTTTGATATCAATAATTCCCGATATCTCCTTACCGCTGCTGCTATCGGCACGTACAACATAGATAAGTTCAACAGGCACGTTCTCCTCATCGGCAATGCTCACATAATAATCAGCGCCGCCTGCTGTGATAGTTATCGTATTTTCCTCATCAGCCCTGTACATATCGGGCGAATACGCCTCAAGCACTCTTATCTCCGCGGATCTTGAAGTTTTCTTGTCACAGCAGCTTATAACAGCACCCACAGCATAACCGCTGCTTGCGTTAACATAGGCACTATAACTGATATACGACTGTTTATATTCGCTCATATCTATCTGCTTATCAGCTCCGATAAGGAACTCCGCCGCCTCTGTTTTATCCCAGCTGCATTTGTAATATCCTCCCACAGGATTATATATCATGGCTGCGTCGCCTTTATCATCATCAGCCTTACACACCATGAACTCCTCGCCCACATAGGGAGCTTTATATTCCTCCTCATAATAGTCAAGGTTTACAGACACATTCTTGTCTGTCAGTGCTGTGACATTGATTTTTCCGACTGCATCAGCAGCAGGAACCGCCATTGAAGCTGTCGTAACAGTGCAGGCAGTCAGCACCGACAAAAAACGCTCGATAATTTTGTTCATTCCGTCACCCTCCTTAAACATAGCAAGCGAATATATATATTAATTATACCACTATTTTTATATTACAGGCAAGTCTTTTTTTGCTGTATTGTGTTCAGATGTCCTGCTCTCTGAGGAGCTGACACCATTCCCGCACAGGGTACATCGTTCTCTTTGCAGAAAAAAATCGGAGCATTTTCGCGGATCTTATTTTTAAGTACTGAACGCGGTCTATCAGGCACTTATGCTGCGGATAAAAAAGCCCGCCGCAGAGTTCAGCGCTGTGCGGCAGGCGAAAGATATGAATATTGTTTTTACAGCTTTGCCGAACACATTTCGGCATAAACAGTATCAATACCTCGAAATGCATGAATGTAAAGTGATCTCCGCCCATATTGGCGGAATTAAAAATTGTCCATTAATTGCCTATACTTCATCAGGATGCTCTCCCGACCAGCCCCTCTCGGGCAGACATGACAATAACGACATATCGTCCTCAGAAATGCTGAAGCCGAATATATCAAGGTTCTCCTTCATTCTTTCCTTTGATGCGGATTTCGGGATAACGGGGATACCTCTCTGATTGAGGTATCTCAGCAGTAAGGCAGCGTTTGTACAGCCGTATTTTGCAGCTATTTCCGATACCGCCTTATCATTTATGAGCTTTGCTCTGCCAAGAGGGCTCCATGCCTGCGGAAGTATCCCCTCTTTTCTGAGGTAAGAAAGGGCATATTCCTGCATATATCCCACGTGCAGTTCCAGCTGATCTACCATAGGACGTATACGCGCAGCCTCTAAAAGAGGTCTGATATGATGCGGCAGGAAATTTGACAGTCCTATCGCTTTAACTCTTCCCTGCTCATATAACTCCTCCATTGCTGCCCATGAGCCTCTGACTTTTTCAAGCCATTCCTCATCGTTCCCGTCACTCTTGGGCCAGTGTATCAGATACATATCAAGGTGATCTGTTTTCAGCTTCCGACAGGACTCTTCAAAAGCTTTCAGAGTTTTTTCTCTGCCGAGATCGGTATGCCATACCTTGCTGCACAGGAATATTTCCTCTCTCGGAATACCCGACTTTTCTATAGCTTCACCGATCTGTTCCTCATTTCCGTAGAACTGTGCCGTATCTATATAGCGGTATCCGGCATCAAGAGCGTCAAGTATCGTCCGAACCCCGCCTTTTTCCGTGGAAAGGTACGAACCGTAGCCTACTGCGGGGAGCGTTACTCCGTTGGATAAGATAAACTGTTCTTTTGAGTCGTTATATCCGACTGTATCAAGTATCCTATCGAGGATACGCATATTCTTAGCTGAAAACTCCTCTGTGATATACGGTGCAGCTTTTCCTTTTATGCACTCATTCATCTGCTCCATTTCCATACTGTAGTTGGAGTCAGCTGAAACAGTTTCGGTCCGCGTAATCCTTTCGCCGTCTGTATCCTTGACAGTGACCTCAAAAGACAGCTCACCTTCACCGTTATACTCAACATCAGAACGGATATATCCCATGGAGCCGTGAATAAACAGCCTGTCGTACCTGTCACAGGAATCTGTTCCGAGTATCATGCCGGCATTGAACGAAGCTCTTGTACCGTCCTCAAAGCCTATCATCACAGAAGCCATATGATCTACTCCGGTACTGCAGAATTCAGCATCTGCCTTTATATACTTTACAGGTGAATCTATCAGCGAAAGTATCATGGATGTACAGTAACAGCCTACATCATATATTCCTCCGCCGCCCTGCTCCTTATGAAGTCGGATATCCTCGGAATAGTCCTGTGTCAGGAATGCAGTGTCAACGTAATCTACCCTGCCTATCTCACCTGATGAAATGATCTCCCTGAGTCTGCTTATATATGGACTATGCAAATACGCATAAGCCTCCATAAGTATAACTCCGTTATCCCTTGCGGCAGCAAACATACGGCGAAGCTCGCCCTCATTCATGGCAAGAGGCTTTTCACACAATACGTGCTTATGAGCGTTAAGAGCCTTTATTACCCATTCGCAGTGTAAATCATTCGGCAATGGGATATATACTGCCTCGACCTCGGGATCAGCCAGCAGTGCCTCATAGCCCCTATACGCCTTTTTAAATCCGAAACGCTCCTTATAAGCCTGAGCTTTTTCAAGGCTTCTGCCTGCTATCGCATACAGCTCACAGCCCTTCGCCTTCTGCATACCCGGTATCGTACCCCATGACGCGATGCCTGCGGTACCCATAACGCCCCATTTAACGGTTTCTTTTTCGTCAAACATACAGCGTCCTCCTATATATTATATCTGCTCGTACAGTCATGAACTACAGCAGTTCTGCTGTCCGTTGATCTTGTTCAGCTTCTTCATAAAAGTTCTCCCATTATCACAGATAAGTTACTGTTTCGGAGAGGGGCTTTCTGCTTTCATGGTTAGGCAGCGGACCTGCTCCGTCAGCTGCATAGCCAAGATCAAGCAGCATAAGTACTTCCTCATTCTCAGGCAATCCAAGCAAAGACGCTGCCTTATCGGGATCAAAGAAGTTGAGCCAGCAGCTGTCAACGCCCTCGTTTGCAGCTGCAAGAATAAGGTGCGTGGCAACAATAGCGGCATCCTCTGTTCCCGAATCGCGCTTGCCGCCGGGGTATGTAAATACCTCGTTCTTATTGAAGGCAACAACAAGCACTGTCGGCGCACCATAGCGGCACGGTGTCAGCTCGTCTATCCTTGCAAGGAACTCCGCAGACTGCAGCACATATATATGCTGCTCCTGCAGATTTTTGGCTGTAGGCGCAAGACGTCCTGCCTCGAGAATAGCTGTAAGCTTCTCTTTTTCGACCTGTCTGCCGCTGTATTTCTTGCATGAATAGCGATTTTTTACTACTTCATTGAATTCCATTTGTTTTTCCTCCGTTTTTACTTAATAAGATATGACCTGCAAAGTGCTCCGTCGCAGTCAGAAAGCATTTTCACACAGCTTCGATACCATGCATGGAGCAGATCTTTGATTTGCGTATCTGCAAGGGCATTAAAATAAACTATAATGAATGCTTTTGCATTC
>NZ_CAMKRR010000045.1 GCF_946415235.1 uncultured Ruminococcus sp.
ATTCCAGTCGTTGTTCTGCTGACCGTTGTTCCAGTTATTCCAGTCATTGTTCTGCCCCTGACCCTGATTCCAGTCATTGTTGGAAGCACCGCCGCCTGAACCGTCTGTACTTACAGTAACGCTCTTGACGTTGGCAGAACCGTTTGATCTGTAGCCTTCGATGTTAAGTGATACCTCATAAAGAGTTCCCGACATATCGAGACCAGCCTGTGACCATGCGTCAAAGTGCTTGGATACGTCGATAGTACCCTTCATGTAGTTGGTCTGGTTGTTTGCAGAACCGCTTTGCTGACGGATACTCCAGTACTGCGGGAATGTTGCGGTACCGTCGAGAGAAGGCTGATTGTAACGCATCGTCTTGCAGATATCATATGTATTGCCGTTGAGATTTACAGTACCCTTTCTCTCTGCACCGTCTCCTGGTGGACGCCAGTCGCCCCAGCCTTCGACGATGTAGTATTCCATGAGAGGATTTCTTGTCCAGCCGTATACGCACATATACGAATTTCCTCTTGGGGTGTACTCTACATCATAAGTGAGTACGATGTTACCGATCTGTTTGTAGTTCTGCTTCTGACTGTCGTAGTTCTTTCCCATACGAGCAAGGAAGTTCTCAATGTTGCTCCACGAGCAGGTAAAAGAGCCTGCACCGGGATTCATTGAAACCTGACCCTGACCGTTCTGGTTCCACATTTCGTAGTCGTATCCGCCGATATTGCCTCTGTCCTGCTGATCGGCAGCAGAAGCAGCGCAAGGTATGGATGATGCGATCATCAGAGCAGATACAGTTCCGCCGAGAACCTTCTTGATTCTTGAAAGCTTCAATAAAATCACTCCTTTAAATAATAACACATAATCAGATAAAAATGCTCGCTTCGGGTTCGTAGTCGAAACGGAAATTTGCCTTGGTAATGCGATCCCCTGATAAGGCAAACATAATCTATCTGTATATAATTATATATTATTAACAAAATGTAATACAAGCCAAAAATTGCGGTTGTGGCACAATATGACCATATATTGCGATTTGAATAAAATGACATTTCCCTAATTATAGGGAAAAACAACGACACAGCTTGAAATGGCAGCAATAAATGACAAGAAAATGTGTGCAAAAATTGCTCTATATATATAATGTAATAAACTATATAAAAATAATATAACAATACAGCACAAAAGATAAACATAAGCCTCGGACAGAAAAATGCTGCAGCTGAAAACTGCGTCATTTCGTTTATGATTTCATATTTTTAAGAGCAGGTACCTTGGGTATCCTGCGTATAAAGTCGGGCACCGTAATAACAAGATAAGCTGCAAAAACAAGTAAATTTTCTCTATCTTTCGTTCATATCGCATTCTCACCATTTCAAAATATATCGGATATCCGCATTGAGGTGACATTTGCATGAGCGCTTGTATACGGAAACAAAGGCTCCCTTCAATTATACAAAGCTTGACGATGATATCATTTTCAGGATATCGGCTATGGGAGTCCCGTCCCTTATAAGCGATTCATACCACGGACTGCTCGTGGAGACCGATGACAGCTATATCTATACCCTCAGCGTTCCCAATGTCATGGAGGACGATACTCTGGAATTCCTGACTATTGAAAAGAAGGTGGGCGGTTCTTTCGGAAACAGGAGCAAGGAATTTTCATTTACCGTGGCTGTTGAAGGATTCGGCGGGAGTGAAGGCTACATCTGGGCGAAAAACGGTGAGGAACAGACGGAAATGCCCAAAAACGGCTGCAAGTTCACAATGAAGCATAATGACAGAGTGGAGATCGCTCTGCCGAAGAATGTGAGTGTCACCGTAAGCGAAAAGAATGAGGGCTACAGCTCTTCATTCAGACTTGGCAGCGAAGCCGCAGAAGAAACGGATAATGTTTCGTTCGTATTCAGCGGAGAGACACATCTGCTTGTTACCAATACGCTTGACGGCGATATAAATACGGGATTAGCAGGGACGCTCGGTCGTTCACTTGTGCTTGTTATGCTCCCAATGGTTCCTGTGAGAATTATATTCTATTATAAAAGGAGAAAAAGGTCCGCAGCGTGAAGTTTGAAAAAACGCCTTCTGTAAGAGGGCTGAAAAACGATGAAATTAAACGGAAAACCGTTTAATAAGGAAAAAATAGTTTTTGATTTCTATGTTTTGAACAAAAACAGAGCGCCTGCATTGTGAGAAGTTTACAGTGCAGACGCTTTTTTATACAAATTCAGTTATAGGAAAAATCTATAACTCGCTATGGTATTTATGAATTGGACAAGCATATAATTCCGATGTATAATATAGACATACCAAAGGAAAGGAGAGGTACAATGAAAAAACTGAATATGCTTGACCGTCTCCGTACTATCGTCAGAGGAACAGACCGAATGTGCGGTCAGCGATGTATCTGACATATTTTTAAGTGCGAATAAATCATTAAAAAGATCATTATAAAATAAATTTTTGGTATTTTTCAGGAGGAAATTACAATGGCTGGTAATAAATTACATTTTGAGACACTTCAGCTCCACGTTGGACAGGAGCAGGCTGACCCTGCTACAGACGCAAGAGCAGTACCCATATATGCGACTACATCTTACGTTTTTCATGATTCTCAGCACGCTGCTGACCGCTTCGGTCTCAAGGACGCAGGCAATATCTACGGCAGACTTACAAATTCCACTCAGGAGGTTTTCGAGAAGCGCATAGCTGCTCTTGAGGGCGGTGCTGCGGCTCTTGCAACAGCTTCGGGTGCTGCCGCTATCACATACACCATTCAGGCACTTGCAAAGGCAGGGGAGAACATCGTAGCTTCAAAGACTATCTACGGCGGTACTTACAATCTCCTTGCACATACTCTTCCGCTTTACGGTATAACCACAAAGTTTGCCGATCCCGATGCTGAGGGAAGCTTTGAGGCTGCTATCGACGAGAACACAAAGGCTCTTTATATCGAGACTCTCGGCAATCCCAATTCAAATGCCATAGACATCGAAAAGATCGCCAAGATAGCTCATGCACACGGTATACCGTTGGTTGTGGACAATACATTCGCTACTCCTTATCTCGTAAGACCTATTGAGTACGGCGCTGATATCGTAGTTCATTCGGCTACCAAGTTCATCGGCGGTCACGGTACGGCTATCGGCGGAGTTATCGTTGACAGCGGCAATTACGACTGGGCGAAGTCGGGACGCTATCCGTGGATATCCGAGCCCAACCCCAGCTACCACGGCGTAAGCTTTACAGCAGCCGCAGGTGCAGCAGCTTTCGTGACATATATCCGCGCTATACTTCTCCGTGATACTGGCGCAACTCTTTCGCCGTTCCATGCTTTCATTTTCTTACAGGGACTGGAGACCCTTTCGCTTCGCGTTGAGCGCCATACGGAAAATGCAAAGAAGATCGTTGAGTACCTTGCAGCTCATCCGCAGGTAGAGGCTGTTCATCATCCGTCTCTCAGCAGCGAGCCGAGCCATGAGATATATAAAAAGTACTTCCCAAACGGCGGCGGCAGCATCTTTACCTTTGATGTAAAGGGAACTGAGGACGACGCAAAGAAGTTCATTGATAATCTTGAGATATTCTCGCTCCTTGCCAATGTTGCAGACGTTAAGTCGCTGGTGATACACCCTGCCTCGACTACACATTCACAGCTCACGGAAGCAGAGCTGGCAGAACAGGGCATAAAGCCGACTACTATCCGCCTTTCTATCGGCACTGAGCATATCGACGACCTTATTGCTGCCCTCGACGGCGCTTTCAAGGCTATAAAGTGAAACGTAAAAGCACCTCATATGAGGTGCTTTTTATGTATTACTTATGCCACTGAGAGTTCAGGAAGTCTATTCTGCTGTGAAGCCATTCGAGCAGATACTCCGCCGATTCCTGTTCGGTCTGTGTGTCGGTTTCAGCTGAGGAAAGCTCGAAGATAAAATACTCCTTGTTCTTGTTGTTGTTCCATTTTTTATAGTTCTTTTCAAATTCTTCCCTGAGTACTTCGGAATCCGACTCCACCATCTGGCATACACGGGCAAATACTCCGTTATCATAGGCTTTTGTCCACTTTTCCTTTATCAATTCCTGATACCAGTCCTCATAGGCAAGAAGCACGAACCACGGATTGATACTGTCATTTCCCATGTCGGGATCGGGAACTATATTTGAAGCATAAAAGCCCTGACCGTCTTCACAGCGCGGTCTGTTGCCCATTGACGAGTCGAAGTCCCACGGAGCTTCAAATGTGAGCCTTTTGGGGTGCTCGGGACTGAAATCAATGTCCATGTAAAAGCTTGACCATGTAACGTCTGCGTCGCAGGCAAGCTCGCTTATAATGTACATATCAGCGAGAGAGTCAACGTCCACGACCTTCTCTACTGCCTGCTGAGGCGTTATCACGCTGCTTTCCGAGATAGTCTCGTTTTTGTCGTCGAAAACGTACGCTTTGTGGTTATAGGCAGCTTCATACATTATCCTGTACACGTTATTGATGTAGTTTGCAATGAAATCATGCTGCTCCTGCGAACAGATATCGCTCTTTATCGTGAAGCCTATCTCTTTTGCTAAATTACTGTAATCACTGCCGAGACACTTTATAGTCCTGCCGCTGCCGCCTTTGCCGTCATAGGGCTTAAGGGGCGCATTATCGGCATAGTCTATGGAAAATTTGTGCAGCTCGTCCTCGTTGTCAAAGTAGCCGTCAAATTCAAGGAAATAACCGATATCCGTGCCTGTATAGCCGTCCTTCGGCTTTGTGACATTTACTCTTTTTTTAGCCTCCTGCTGCATTTCGGTGAGCAGATAAAGCCCCATATATTCGCCGTTTATCTCTACCTGTACGAAATCCGCGTCAGCCGCATAGAGACCGTCGGCTCCGAGGATATGGCGGGCTGCATAAAGTGTCGCTTTGTTTCTGAGCATGGAGCAGTCCTTGTACTCGGCAAGAAGAAGCCAGTTTTTGAATGCAGCGCCCTCGTTCAGTCCAATAATGTTCTGCTTTTCGGAAAATTTGATCCTCAGCGGCTTTTTGGGATACAAGGTCGTCCAGTTTCCGCGAACCTTGACCTGAGCGTCTGCGGAGTCAAGCTGTTTCTTTCCGTCCGAGCCTGTAACGGAGACCATACAGTCTTCATAATAGGGGGCGGGAGCATTGAAGCTCCGGTCACCTAACCTGATGACATTTGCAACGTGTTCTGCCACGGGCTCTTCGACAAATCCCATAACGTCCTTATCCTTGCTTTTGGTTTCAATGGAAAGGACGGGGAGGGGGACTGTTTCGGCTTCATAGGCATCGTTGGTGCTCAGCACAGCTTCGTATGATACAGGTTCCTTTTCTTTTTTATTGTGCTTTTTCTCAGCTGTGCAGCTGAACAGTACTGCTGCCGAAAGTGGAAGTGAGAGAAGTTTGCATATGTTTTTCATATTTATAATACCTCGTAGTTTTATTGTATCTTATCCTGATAATATGGGATCAACACTTATTGTAGCATAAAGCTGCAAAAAATGCAAGAAAAGTACGTAATAAAAGCAAAAAGCGGTGCATTGCACCGCTTTTTCAAGCTTATTCATCCTTTACCTTGTAGTAGTGGTCATTCATTCTCTTCTCGAATTCATCAAGCGGCAGCGGCTTGTCAAAAAGGAAGCCCTGTGCAAAGATGCAGTGGTTGTCCCTGAGCACCTTTACCTGATGATCTGTCTCGACTCCCTCGGCAACACATTCAAGTCCGAGATCCTTTGCCATTGCCACAACATACTTGAACATTATGCTCCTTGTGCTGTCGTCTTCGTCGGCGTCAACAGGGAGGAAGCTCCTGTCGACTTTAAGTACGTTCCATGGGATCTCGCGTATAAGATTGAGTGATGAGTAGCCCATTCCGAAATCGTCAACGGAGGTATATATCCCTTTCTGCTGAAGGCTGCTTACAACTCGCTTGAGATCGCGGAACTCCACATCGGTGGTGGTCTCGGTCAGCTCTATCTCTATGTACTCATGAGGTACATTGTTGCTGTCAACGATATTTATGATATGCTCGAGAAGATCGACGTCCATCATGTGCTTTCGTGAGAGGTTCACAGATACACGCACTGCTTTTCGTCCTTCGTCAAGCCAGCGGCGGATATCCTTGCATACGTGGTCGAGCATATAGAAATCCAGCTGGCATATATCAGTATTCTGTTCCAGTATGGGGATAAACTCCATTGGCGGAACTATCCTTCCGTCCCTGAACCAGCGGCAGAGTGCCTCAGCGCCTGCCAGCTCGCCTGTTTCGATATCTATTTTAGGCTGATAGAAAACCTTGAATTCTTCGTTTTTCAGTGCCTGCGGGAAAAGCTGCTGCATATGCATACGCTTTTCCTTGCCGACCTCCATTTTCTCGTCGAAAAATACTATGCTGTCCTTGCCGCCAAGCTTTGCAGCCTGTGACGAGGAGAGTATCCTGTCCATGATATCTCCGGGGGTATCGAATTTATAGCCCTCGGGCATACGGAAAACGCCTGTGCTTGCCGATACCATTATGCGTTTGCCCGAATTGGTGTCATATATCACGGGTGTGCCTTTGAGGACGTTAAGTATATCCTCTGTGAGCTCGTCCCTGAATACGGCTACGAAATTATCTCCGCCGACTCTGCATATGATGCCCTTGTCGCCGATGATGTTCTCTATGATCTCAAAGAAGTTACGCATTGCGATATCGCCTGCGCTTCTGCCTATATCGCGGTTTACAAGAGTGTAATGGCGCAGATTGTAATATACTGCCGTATGTCCTCCGAGATCGTTCTTTTCGCTGAGCAACTCAAGATATCTCAGGAAGGAGCGGATATTCCTGTAACCCGTATCGTCGTAGAAGGTGAACTGCTCAACGACTCCCTCAAGCCTGTGACGGCTGAGAAAGCTGAGGAGCATCCTCGTTATGAGCTTCAGCTTGTCCTCTTCCTCGGGAGAGAGAGGTGCAGCGTCCTTTGACATATAAGCCGTTCCGATAACTATTGCTCTCGACTTGGTGAGTATCTTTTCGGTATAGCAGATATCGCCTGCATTGCCGTCATCAAAGCCTATGGTTTTTTCGCCCTTCTGAAGCTTTGCGTTCGTCGGGGTCTGATAGAATTCCGAAACTGCCTTTGATACGCCGAAGTATCTGCACATATCTGCCAAAGCACGCAGTATAGCATATTTATCAAAACGGTCAGCCATGGTCATGGATCTGACGAGCTTTTCCATCAAGAGATAAAATTTTTCATTTTTGTCATTCATCATAATTATCTCTCCATTCTGAACCAATGAGATCTTCATGGTAAGAACCCCTTTATAAATATTATAACATGATTTTGTTAACAAAGCAAGTTTTTTATGGCTTTTAAGGTTGTAATTTGGAAATTTGCTGAAAATTGAGAAAAACATTTTTTATTATATCCCTTATGTGGAAGCACGAATATTAAATATATTTACATAACTTTTGCCTGCGGAGAGGATAATTAATAGTTTTTTATAAAATGATTGACAATCCGAAACTGTAAGTGTATAATAATAATATATTTAATATAATGCGGGGTGATGATACGAAGAGGAAAATGCGGCGTTTTTCTGCTGCGGCACTTATTGCGTCTGCGGCTCTGAGCTTTGCGGGCTGTGCCGTTGATCCGTCCGCAGCTGCGCCGAAAGAGGAAGCTCACGTTGCGGATGAACAGTCGAAGTCAGATGGAAAGTACGAGCTCATAAAACGGCTTGAGAGCAAGTATAACGAAAAGTTCACTCTGCTTGAAAATGCAGGCGGAGGTACGATGATGGGTGAGCACTGTGCAATATTTGTAAGAGCCGATAGCTTCCCCGACGACAGGATATATGCTGTTCACGGCGTTTTTGACGGCAGGACTGAGGACAGGGACAACTATATGGCTTATTATTTCCGCGATAAGGCTTCTTCTTATCTGACGGAGCTTGCAAAAGAGGTATACGGCGATTGCAAGGCGTTTTATGAGCCCGATGAGGCGGAGACTGTTCCGCCCGAAATAGGGAAGGATTCTGATGTGAAGGAGCTCCTCAGGGACACAAAGCCTTATTATTCGGTCATTCTTCCCGAGGGACAGAATCTTGCGGAAAAGGACAAAAAGCTTGACGAGCTTTTCAATAAAATAAAAGGGGAGGAGATAAACTGTTATTTTTATATTGCATATCTTGACAGCAGCGAGCTTTATAACGGATTGGATACTGCAAGAGAGATAGACAGAACGCATATCATTGCGGACTGTACTCTTGGCATGGACGAAAATTTCAATATAGTTGAAAGAAAATGGGGGTAAGAGTTCATGGATATTTTGTTTAACAATAATGATTTGACCAAAGAAGCAGGTATTTCTATAGTGCTGAATACATTCATGTACGCAGACAGATGTGTAAGATTAACGGGAGCTCCTTCATTCAAAAGCGTTGTGGATCAGATGTATGCGGGACTTCAGGGATATGTTGATACTCAGAAGGCAGCCATCGAGATAGTGCATGATCATCTGGAGCGGGAGCCTGCGGATACTGATGTGGGAGAGCTTGAATTTGTCAATTTCTCGCAGCATATGGGCAGTAAGTATACGGGAGCCTATGCTGCTGCGCTCAAGCGTACCGACGACTCGGGGCGGATAACCGATGTGTACGTGGTATTTCGCGGCACGGGCAGCGGACGCTGGTATGACAACGGTGATGGACTTTCTCAGGAGACCTCGAAGTATCAGGAAACTGCGCTCAGGTACTTCAATGATACTCTCGACAGCCTTGATATCACGGACGATACGAGGATAATCGTAACAGGTCATTCAAAGGGCGGAAACCTTTCCCAGTATGTAACTCTTAAAACTACACCGGAGTACCTCGACAAGATAAAATACTGCATCTCCTTTGACGGTCAGGGCTTTTCTCCCGAGCTGTACGAAAATATGAGGACCAAGTCGTTTTACGGGACGCAGTGCGGAAAGATGTACTCCATATGCGGCGATAATGACTACGTAAATGTGCTGGGCAAAAAGGTGATACCCAAAGAGAATACAGTATATATCATGACAAAAACGAGTTTTACCGATATGTACGGGGCTCATTCCATAGTTCCGCAGCTGTATTCCGATGTTAAGGCGCATAAGGATGACTTCCTTTACAATTTCACTGAGGGGCATTTCAATACCCGGACAAAAAAGCAGCGTCAGCTTGCGGAATGCTCTATGGCTATGAGTGCAAGGACTATGGAAATGAGTCAGGAGAAAAGAGCCGAGACCTGCCATACAATAATGATGTATGCGGAAAAGTTCCTCGGCGGAAACGACTCGTATGAGGGACTTCTCGGCGAAAAGGCGGATGCTGAGGAATGCATAGGCTTCCTTTCGGAAATTTACAATGTTCTGATACCTTTTATTTCATATACGGGTAAAGAAGTGGGGAAGGACATATTCTTCATAGTCCTTATCGCACCCGATCTGAAGGATAAGACTCTGCTGGCAGCTCCCGAGAAGAAAAAACTTGAATACGTTGTATCTTCGCAGGAGACAAAAAGCCGCTATTACATCGGACTTACCCTTGCCTATGAGATAATGCTGGACAGCCTTGCGGAGTTCGGATATAAGGCAGGAGATCTCATATCTCCTGATTTTGAAGCGAGGATAAAGTATTTCTACAGAGCCTTCCTTAAGATATCGGATCAGAAGCAGACGGCTGAAAAGTGCTTTGGTGCTCTTGTGCGCTATGCGGCTGTTAATCTGGCAGATCTTTTTGCAAAAAATGAAAATATAATAGAAGATATCTCTGTTCCTGAAATAGCAAAAGCCATAATAAGTGCAGCGGTCTCGGCGGTGAAGAAGACAGTCGGGATAGATACTGTTGATTCGGACAGTAGTAAGCCATGTGATGGCGTGAAAGCGGCTTCTCCGCATAATAAATGCCGGATCGAAGGTAAAGAGGGAGACGACGGTATCATTGGCAGCGCCGCTGATGAGATCATAAATGGCTGTGGCGGAAACGACGGTATCCACGGCAAAGGCGGCGATGACGAGATTTACGGCGGCAGCGGTGATGACAAGCTGTACGGTGAGGAAGGCGACGATTTCATCGATGGAGGCGACGGCGACGATACTCTCAGCGGCGGATACGGAAACGACACTATTCGCGGCAGCGTCGGTGAAGATACGATTTTCGGCGATGAAGGAAATGATACCTTGTGCGGAGGCCTCGGCAATGACATATATGTTTTCAGAAGAGGCTTCGGCAGCGATACGATAAGCGATACATTCGGTGAGAATATCATCAAATTCAGAAGCATTTCCCCCGACGAGCTCAGAGCCGTACTGAATGATACAGGCGATCTGATCATCGAAATGAAGGACGCTCCCGACAGGATAAGGATAAGGAATTATTCTGCTGATAAGTTTGTTTTTGTCTTTGACAGCAAGGATTATATCCTTATAAATTCAGGCGCAGAGCTTGCATTTGCAAGGAAGTACTGATTGAAAAAGCTCCCGAAAGCAGTTTTACCGCTTCGGGAGCTTGTTTTTATAATTTTTCGATATTTGCTTTCTCGGTCAGGGTCTCGTCTGTGAGCCTGTATACTGCGTCTATCATATAGTTTCGGCAGCTTGCATTGCCATCGGCGCTTGTGAGCCGTGCTGCGGCGAGCTCACCGCATATATCCAGAGCGGCAGCGGCACTGACTGCAGCAAGCAGTCTGCTTTCGGGAGCAGCAGCCGCAAAAGCACCTGTTATGGCGGAAAGCATACATCCGCAGCCCGTTATCCTGCTCATTATGGGGTGTCCGTTTTTTATGCGGTATACCGCGGAGGCATCGGTGGCGATATCGTTTTCGCCCGTTATAACGGTCACAGAGCCTGTTTTCGCTGACAGCTCCTTTGCGAGGCGGACAGCCCTTTGAAGCTTGTCATCGGTGAGCATATCCGCTGTATCCACACCGTGCTCGCGGCTTGAAGCTCCTGCAAGGCTCCTTATTTCGGAAAGATTTCCGCGGATAATGTCGATCCTGACCTCATTGAGAAGCTTTTTTGCGGCATTTGTGCGAAACTCGGAAGCACCTGCGCCTACGGGGTCAAATACAACGGGAAGTCCCAGCTCATTGGCTTTTTTTCCTGATATAAGCATAGCCTCCAGCCTTTGCGGGGAGAGAGTGCCGAGATTTATGACGAGTCCGCCGCAGTGAGCGGTTATCTCTGCGCTTTCCTCGGGACAGTCCGCCATTATGGGGGAAGCTCCGCAGGCGAGCAGTATGTTCGCACAGTCATTGGCTGTGACATAATTTGTTATACAGTGTATGCGCGGAGCTGTAAGGCGCACTTTTTTGATGATATCGTAAAGCATGGTCAGTTGTTCCCTGATCTGAGCAGCTTTGCCTTTTTCATTCCCTCGATCATGACAGCTGAAAGAACAGCTCCTGCGGCTGTGGATATGAGGAAGGGGATGATGTAAGCATAAAATGCTACGTCTGCGGCGTTTATGCCCATAAACAGTATCGCCACGGGATAAGCGCAGAGGCCGCCGAGTACGGCAGTTCCGAATACCTCGGCGATATAGGTCAGCCATGTATTTTTGGTTTTATGGTAGGCTATGCCGCAGAGCAGAGCTCCGAACATACTGCCCGGGAATGCCATGAGACTGCCGAGACCGAGAAGATTGCGTATGAGGCTCGTGGCAAAGGCAACTCCCACGCCGTAAAAGGGACCGAGCAGAACGGCGCATAATATATTCACGATGTGCTGAACGGGAGCACATTTGCTGCCGAAAACAGGGACTGAGAAAAAGCTGCCCACAACTCCGACGGCGCAAAGAAGTCCTGACAGTGCAAGCTTCCTTGTACGATTGTTTTTCATTATTTACACTCCTTTGGACAATAAAAAATGGGCATTCTGAAAAATGTCCCAAATTTTTACTAATGTATTATAATAGCAGTCAGTGTTCGATCAATGATAAAAAGGTGTTGGAACGGTGATAAAAAGTCCCTCTTTTGTAAAGAGGGACTTAAGATCATTTGCGCTTGCGCTCCGGGAACATCTTATAATAGCGATCCTTGTCGGCATACATACGCTCATCTGCGGTTCTCATCGCATAGCGGATATCGCCGCCTTTATTTTCATGGTATCCGCCTACCGCAAAGCTTATATTGTTCGGATCCTCCGAGTCTTTTCTCATGGTTTCCATGCGCTCTTCTATGTCTTCCTCGGGGACATTAACGGCGATTATCATGAATTCGTCGCCGCCTGCACGGTATATCTCACTGTCGAAGAAGAGTTCTCTCAGCCTTTCTGCGGCATTTTTGAGGAGCCTGTCACCTGCACTGTGACCTTCGGTGTCGTTTATCTTCTTAAGACCGTTGAGGTCGGCAAAAACTACGCTGTACGATCTCGGCATGGGATCTGTTCCCGCAATAAACCTGTCAACTCTGTTGTTCATGGCGTTACGGTTGTAGATGCCTGTGAGCAGATCGATGGAGCTCATTACCTCAAGGCGGTTGAGGAGCTGATAGTTCGCTATCTCGGAAGCTATGAAATATGTTGTGAGCTCAAGGGTCTCCTTTATCTTTGCGGCCTTGGACTCGTCAAAGTTGATAGCCCATATATAGCCGAGTGTCTCATTGTTATATTTCAGCGGGAACAGCACAAGACTGGTAACTCCCGCGTCAATAAGTGACTCGTACCACAGGAGATTGCGTGATCTGAGGATGCCCATATCCTGCTTGTCCTGCAATATAAGGCAGTTGCTGCCTGCAATGGTGTCGTTCCATGTTTTTACTATATTAAAGAACGAGTCCTGCATCTGATAGCTTGCTACGGTCTCGCCTGAGCCCTCAAGGACGGCTTCGGCAAGTACGGAACAGGTCTCCTCCTTGAAATCCGTGAGCAGGAGAGTGCATTTATTTGCGCCGCTGAGCTTGCAGATATCAGCCATTACGTCGTTTATGGCACGTTTGAAGTCGCTGCTTCCGCGGAGCTTTATACAGGTCTCGAGAACGCTTGAAGCTGTGGAAGCCGAAACATGAGTCATTATCTCGGTATCGACGTCCATAGTGATATCAAGAGTGTATGAGCAGTAGCCTATATCGGGATCGTCAGATTCAACAGGCATTATGTACTGATTGAGCCAGCAATCAAAGCGGTCGGGCTTCAGATAGGTATGCACGGGCTTTTTCTGGAAAGCGCAGCGGTAAACGGTCTGCTCGAAGTTGAGATCCTTCGGGATATACTTATCATACGGCGAGTTCGGTATGAACTTATTGTTGAGCATATGAGCGGACGCGCCGTTATAGGGATTTTCTATTGAATCTATGTAAGGCTTGTTTCCCGCAACGATACGGATATCACCGTAGCCGCCGTCGGGGAATTTCCTTACAGAGATGATACAGGTCGTTAATTCAAAGCCGTTAACAAATTCCTGATAATTCACAACTTCTCCTTTCAGCCATAACAAGTGAAGCAGAAGTACCGGCTTTTGACAGTCATACACTGTGTCTGAAGGCAAGAGCTTTATGTTCCCGAGATATGGCGTATTTTATTGCAATTATATTATATCATATTTTTTTACCATTGTCCAGTGAATTTTATGTGAATAATAATAGGAAATGTGTGCCTTGCGGCACACATTAAAATAAATTTGTTGATTATTCTTATTTGCGCTTGCGCTCGGGGAACTTTGCGTAGTAACGCTCCTTATCGGCGTACATTCTCTCGTCGGCGGTACGCATGGCGATACGGATATCGCCGTCCTGATCGTCGAAATAAAGTCCGAGAGCAAAGCTTATATTGTCCGGATCCTCGGATTCCTTCCTGAGCCTTTCGACACGTTCCGACAAGAGCTCCTCTGGAAGATCAACGGCGATTATCATGAATTCGTCGCCGCCCGCACGGTATATCTCACATTCGGGGAATACTTCCATGAGCTTTTGCGCGGCGTTTTTGAGCAGATTATCGCCTGCGATATGTCCGTTGTTGTCATTTGCCTGTTTGAGGCCGTTAAGGTCGGCAAACACTATGCTGTAGCAGTTGGGCTTCGGATCCTTTTCGGATACAAAGCGGATTATACGGTTATTCATGGCGTTACGGTTGTAGGTTCCCGTAAGCTGATCCACAGAGCTCATTATCTCGAGCTTGTTGAAGAGCTGATAGTTCGATATCTCAGAAGCAAGGAAGAAAGAGGTTATTTCCAGTATCTCCTTGATCTTCATTGTATTGTTGACATCGAAGTTTATTGCCCATATATAGCCGAGAAGTATATCGTTGTACTCCAGCGGGAAGAGCACGAGACTGTCTATGTCTGCGCCCTGCATCGACTCGAACCATACAGGATTGCGCTCCTGAAGTACGCCCATATCGTATTTATCCTTGATTATGAGGCAGGTGCTGCCTGCAATGGTGTCCTTCCATGTTTCAACAATATCATAGAAATTGTCGAAGCACTTCACGATATATTCTTCCATAGGTATAACGTGCACATCGGGAGCGGAAGACTGACAGAGCACGGAGCAGCGGCGCTCCTGTTCGTCCGTGAGGAGTATACAGCTCAGCTTTGCACCGCATATGGAGCGGATATCATCTATTACCTCGTCCATTGTATGCCTGAAGTTCTTAGTTCCTCTCAGCTTGATACAGGTCTCGAGGACCGCCGAGGAGGTCTCGGCTGAAAGATTGGACATCATTCCCGAATCGGCCTTTATCGTTACCTGCTGTGAGTATGAGCAGAAATACTTGTTCGGAACGTCGGATTCAAGCGGCAGGAAATACATATCCAGCCAGAATGAATATCTGTCGGGGTGGATATACTCGTGGGAAGGCTTTTTCAGGACGGCGCAGCTGTAGCATTTGTCCTCGAAATTAAGGTCCTTCGGGATATAGTTCTCATAGGGAGAGTCAGGTATGAACTTATTGCTGACCATCTGATTTGCGATCATGTTGTTCTTTGTATCTTCAATAGAAGCCACATAAGCCTTGTTGCCCGCAACAAGACGGATATTTCCGAAGTGACCGTCGGGTAATTTTTCTATTGAGATTATACACGTCATATTTGAAAATGTCTCTACAAAAGCTTGAAAATCCATAAAGAACTCCCTTCTGACAGAGATATCTGCCAAGATAGTTTTATTTTCTGTTATATTATATCATATTTTTTTATAAATGTCCAGTTAATTTTATGTGAATATGATAAAGAAGAATGGTGAACTCGAATATAAAATTATATATTTAACAATAATATGAGGTTTTGAGTTAAATCTTGTTTCTTTGCTGATATTTATTTTTTTATTTCTATGCTAAGTTTATATTAAAAAAGTGGGAATTTGTTAAAACCGCACAATTAACACTTTGAAAATTTGTAAGAAAAATAAATTGAACACTTCCATGCAATATGATAGAATAAAAGTGGTATTTAAGTCGAGTTTTTTCAGAAAAGGAGGGAAAAGCGATGCAGTTGGTCTATATTCTGATCGGGGTGGTCATGCTTGCAGTTGTGGCTGCTGTGATTGTTTTTGCGGGAAAGCAGAAGCAGCAGGCTAATGACGATTATTACCGTGAACAGATCAGGAGAGGTGAGGAACGCCAGAAGCAGCTCGCAGAACAGGAGCGTATGAAGCGTATGATGCAGCGTGAGCGTGCGGGAAGGCAGTGAGAACTCTTTTATATCTGCGATCTTTCGGGGCTTTTGCCCCGATTTTTTATGCTTTGCGAAAAAAAGCCATAGAGGAGCTCTTTCTCCTCTATGGCTGTCTTGATTATATGAGCTTGGGTTTATTTGTCTGCTTCGGGACTTACTGCGTTTCTGATCTCGCCTGCAAGGTCTCCGTCACATCTGAACCATTCGATGTTGCGTCCGCTCTTGACCTCGTCCATATTGGTGCAGATCTTTCTGTCGCCTTCCGTGCGGAACTCGTATCTTGCGTATGACAATACGGTGCTCTTTCCGCTTAAGATGCTTATTACGTAGTAGCCTTTATCGCTGCTGCACATGATTATTACATGATCGTAGGTGCGGTCGGACTTTGCAGCCACACTCGGGTGCTTGCCGCTTATCATATAGAACTTCTCGATATCGGAGCCGTTTGCGGCTATGGGTATCTCGCCTGCGTTTGTGATCTTGGAATATGTTCTCCTGTTGAGGATATTTATAGCCTCAGCAGTGTTGGTCTCCAGCTTGAAAGCTCCTGAATTCGGGATAGAGAAAGCTCCGAAGGGATCGTCTGCGTTCTCGGGGTAGAGAGTCATATTCTCGGGGTGATAATAAGGCGAGAAGTTGAAATAAAGGTCGGAATCATTGAACAGCGAGAAGCTGCTTACTGATGATACCGCGTCTGAACCGAGGATACTTACGATATTTGATCTCATAAACTCGAAATCAATGCTGTATCTGTGCACCTCGGGAGAGATAAGGGTGAGGGACTTGCTGTTGCTTGCACCTGCTTCTTCTTCATATGCCGAGCGGACATATGTAAGGCAGGATGTATCGCTGTCAAAAGAGATAAAGCGCATTTCCTTGCCGTCCTTTGCCATGAAGCGGATACTGCTGACATCGTTGCTGCCCGTCTGAATCCACGGAGGGGTGTCTCCGCCTGTACTGCCGACCGTATAATCGGGATAGCTGCATCTGTTGAAGAATTCTGCAAGTCTTATGCTCTTTTCGTGGTTGTACTTATTGGCGTAGCCGAAGCTGTAGGTGCTGTTGTCAACAGAAAAGATAAGAGTTTCGCTGTTGCCCGAAACTGCGTCGCCGCAGTATCCCACGTCATAGAAATCGCCGAACGGAGCAGCGTTTTCACGTGGCACTGTAGTAACTTCTTCTGTGGTCTTGGCTGCTGTTGTATTTTCTGCTGTAGTAGCTTTTGCAGTAGTGGCTTCAGTTGATCCGGCAGTAGTAACTTTCGCATCAGCGGTTCCGGACGTGGCTTCTGCTGTTCCCTGATCGGAAGCGATCTCGGGAGAGGTGCCCGCAGGTTCATCATTTTTCGGACTGCCGCAAGATGTGCAGCAGAATACTGCTGTGAAAACAGCAATGAGCAATGCGGTCATTTTTTTCATAATACTTCACCATCCTAACGTAGTGTATTTGTTGTAAAGTAATTATATCATATATTATATTGAAATTCAAGGTATATTTTGTTAACAAAGAACGCCGCCTTTTATACAAAAGGCGGCGAAAAATTTTATTTATACAGACAGTCTTTTATTTTTTGGATGATTTCCGTGTCATCGGATATGAGATAATAGGAGTCCGTGTAATCAGGTTTTTCTGTGTCATACTTGCCAAAAGCTGCATATGTTTTGTCGTTAATGAGTGAGAAATGGAAGAAATACAAGCTTTCTTCATCTCTACTTGAAAGAGTGATGTGTTCAGTCGGCGTCTCTGATAATATCTCGGGAGTGTTAAAATCTGATTCTGAGACAAATAAACATCTGCTGCACTTGAGGATATTATAAATGTTTTCTCTTTGTTCGTAAGATGTTTCGATTATTTGCTGAGAGTTCGTATCGCTGAATACCCAGTTTTGGTCCTTAAATGATGGACATAAAGTCAGAAAAGAATCATTGTCCGATCCTGTATCGATCTCTGTTTCGGTCATGCTCTCTTCTCCTTCGGGAGTGGTGGTCTCTTCTTCGGGTTCGGCGGGAGTATCGCCGAGTATTTCTTCGACAGTTGTTTTGAAGAGGTCATAGTCTATTTTCCAGCCCTCAACCGATACTTTATCATCTGTCATGACGAGCTGTCCGTCTTTTTCTCCGTAATGGAAATGAGTATAATTCAGTACACC
Source organism: uncultured Ruminococcus sp. (assembly GCF_946415235.1). Taxonomy (GTDB): domain Bacteria; phylum Bacillota; class Clostridia; order Oscillospirales; family Ruminococcaceae; genus Ruminococcus. The sequence continues at coordinate 17,760 of NZ_CAMKRR010000045.1, forward strand.
GTACTGTTCCACATCGTAAAAGCGGATAGCTCTTACCTCGTTGTCGCGGCAGTAAATGAAGTATGGCGAACCTGTTTCAAGCATATTCTGACTTTGAATGATCGGCGCTTTTTGAGGGACGTTTTCTTCGGATTCATTGATGACCTGCGGTGATGAGTCTTGATCTGTCATAAAAGTGTTGACGATGCCGACTGCTTCGTCCTCGTCCATTGCAAGCTCTTCGTAATCGAAATCATTGAAGAAGTCAGCAATTTTTTCGCGCTTCTCGGTATCTATTATCGGACCGCTGTAAAGCTCGAAAACACTTTTTATACCATCCGTATCTCTGATAAATATTGGCTGCATGGTCTCCTGCTGAAAGTCGCAGAGCTGATATTCAAGCTCGGCAAAATCTCCGAAGGGTGCGATCTTTTTCAGATCGTGCCGAGTTGTGTCCTCAGTTACGATGTTTGACGCGGTGTCGGATACATTTCTGAAATGCTTCAGCGCATATGCCGTCCCCGTGATGCCGCCTGCAAGAACCGCTATGGCAGCGGCGGCACTCAGTACTCTCTGCCAAACGGGGTGCTTATAGACTTCCACGCCGCTGACTGTCTGTTCGTCGTCTGCGGAAAGTCCGTTGATATTATTATTGAATTTTCTTTCGCTCATTTTAAAGATCAGCTCCTTTTCGTTCACGTCCTGCGGCGGAAACTCCGAGGATAGCCTGTCAATAACGCTCTGCTCGGTATTTTCGAGCATATCGAGTTTATTTTCTTTTTTCATGACATCACCTTCCTTCGCCCATATCGGTCAGTATTTTTTTCAGCTTTTCCGCTGCGCGGCTCAGTCTTTTTCTCACCGCTGCAGGCTTCATACCGACTATATCGGCGATATCTGCGGAATTCCTTCCGTAGTAGTATTTCTGCATTATTATCGTGCTGTCAGGCTCACCGAGTGATCTTACCGCATCAAGTATCGCATGGCCTGTTTCGGCTTTTTCTGCAAGCTCGTCAACTCTCTCTGCCGAGGACAGCTGCAAGGCTTCATTATCGTCTATAGAGACTGCATTTACGCCTCTTGAAGTAAGTCTGCGAAGCGTATCCACAGCCCGTCGTTTGGCTATAAAGGCAACAAATCCCTTGATATCACCGTTGTATTCTCCTTCGGAATTGTACTTTATGAATATGTCGGAAAACACATCGCTGATACATTCTTCGATATCCTCCCGCGAAGCGAAGCTTCTCAGGCGATTGAAGACTATTGTATAGACGTAATTGTAATATTCGTCGAAAATCAGCCTGTGGGCTGTCTGCGGAGAGCTTTTCAGAAGCTCCCTTACCTGCTGGTCGGTCATCATATACCTCCGTAATACCTGTGCAGCAATGCTGCGAAGCTTTCAAATGCATTTGTCACGCTCTGATGTATACACTCGCAAGCGAAAAGCAAACTGTGACCATGATAACATATTTTTCTTATCAATGCAAGGAAGTGGTATTCTTGAACTGACTTTTCAGAGGGACGGATATTTGAAAATACAGTAATAATTTTGATATATAACTAATGAAATTACTTGTATATTGGAAAAAGTTGTGCTATAATTGAAAGCAGTAACGATTCGGGTTACGGGAGGATATTAAAATGAATATTGGATTTATAGGTGCGGGAAAGGTCGGCTTTTCCCTCGGCAGATATTTTGCCGAAAACGGAGTATCCCTCACGGGATATTTCAGCAGCCATGTGCAGTCTGCCACCGAGGCTGCTAAGTTTACGGGGAGCTCTGTCTATTATGAGCTTGCCGATATCGTCAGAGACAGCGATGCTTTGTTCCTGACTGTGCCCGACAAGTCGGTGAGGGAGCTGTACGGGCAGATTAGAGAAATGGATATCAGCGGAAAATGCCTGTGCCATTGCAGCTGCGCTATGTCTGCGGATGAGGCGTTTCCTGATATAAGGAAGCTGGGGGCTTTCGGCTATTCCATGCATCCCCTTTTTCCCATAAGCAGCAAGTATGAGACGTTCAAGGAGCTCCACAGCGCATATTTCAGCATTGAGGGCAGCGAGGAGCGCATCGGCGAATGGGTCGCGTTCTATGAACAGCTTGGGAACGGCATAAAGGTCATACCCGGAAATATGAAGAGCAGATATCACGCGGCGTGCATCATGGCAGGCAACCTTGTCAGTGCCCTTGCAGTCAAGAGCCTTTCCATGATGGAGGAGTGCGGCTTTTCGGAATCGGAGGCGCTGAAAGCCTTTGCACCGATGATAATGAGCAATGTCAAGCGTATACTTGCCGCAGGTCCGACGGAAGCTGTCTCGGGGCCTGTTGAGCGCAATGAGACGGAAACGGTCCGCAGGCATATAGAATGTATGGATAATGATATCGACAGGAATATGTACAAGGCGGTATCAAGGAAGCTTGTTGAGATAGTTCAGCAGAAGCATCCTGAAACGGATTATTCAGAACTGAAAAAAATGCTGAAATAACAAAAAAATATAAAAACGGATAGAGCCAAGGAAGAATACCTGTGGATCTATCCGTTTTTTATTGTTTTTCAAAAATATGATTATGGTAAAATCATGCTATAATTACAAAAATAACGTGATGATTTTTTATGCTGACTAATTGTGCGTTTATTGCGCTTTTGTCAAGGCAATACGTTGATATTGGCTATTTTTAGATATTTACGTTTTGTATAAATCCGCAATATCTGGTCAGATAGTATAGTGGGCGCAAGATTTGGCTTGTTTTGATAATTGGTAATATATTACAATTTATGTATAGATAAACAAAACGAGCTCGCAATGGGGGATTATTTATCAACAAAAGAACCATCAGACAAAAACATCATTATTTTTTTATTCAGAGGAGTGATTGAAGTGAAGCTGAAAGGTATTCAGAAGATCATCGGTGGTACAGTTTCTGCAATGATGATCGCCGCAAGTATACCCGCAGTGGCCTCAGCTGCCGACCAGCAGGACAGAGGCAATATCGGCGGATACGACTACGAAATGTGGAACCAGAACGGTCAGGGTCAGGTTTCAATGAATCCCGGTGCAGGCTCTTTTACCTGCTCGTGGAGCAACATTGAGAACTTCCTTGCTCGTATGGGAAAGAACTACGACAGTCAGAAGCAGAACTACAAACAGATCGGTAACATCGTACTCACTTATGATGTAGAGTACACCCCAAGAGGAAATTCGTATATGTGCGTATACGGCTGGACAAGAAATCCTCTTGTAGAGTATTATATCGTTGAAGGCTGGGGCGACTGGCGTCCACCCGGAAACGACGGTGAAAATAAGGGTACAGTTTCTCTCAACGGAAACACATACGATATCCGCAAGTCTATGCGCTACAATCAGCCGTCTCTCGACGGTACTGCTACATTCCCGCAGTACTGGAGCGTTCGTCAGACAAGCGGTTCGGCAAACAATCAGACAAATTACATGAAGGGCACGATCGACGTATCCAAGCACTTTGACGCTTGGTCACAGGCAGGTCTCGATATGTCGGGTACTCTTTATGAGGTATCGCTCAATATTGAGGGATATAGATCAAACGGTCAGGCTAATGTCAAGAGCGTTACAGTAAGTACAGACGGTTCAGGCGGCGGTGCTTCCAGCAATGACTGGAATCAGGGGCAGGAGCAGAACAATGACTGGAATAACTGGAACAACGGTCAGCAGAACAACGACTGGAATAACTGGAACAACGGTCAGCAGAACAATGACTGGAATAACTGGAACAACGGTCAGC
>NZ_CAMKRR010000046.1 GCF_946415235.1 uncultured Ruminococcus sp.
CTTATCATCACAATGCCCGAGACCATGAGCATCGAGCGCCGCAACCTCATGAAGGCTTACGGTGCAGAGCTCGTACTCACAGACGGCTCAAAGGGCATGAAGGGCGCTATCGCCAAGGCTGAGGAGCTCGCTCAGGAAATAAAGGGCAGCTTTATCCCGTCGCAGTTCACAAATCCCGCCAACCCTGCTATCCACGAAAAGACTACAGGCGTTGAGATATGGGACGATACCGACGGAAAAGTCGATATCTTCGTTGCAGGCGTCGGCACAGGCGGTACTGTCAGCGGTACAGGCGCTTACCTCAAGTCCAAGAACCCAAATGTCAAGATAGTTGCCGTTGAGCCGAAGAACTCCCCTGTTCTCTCCGAGGGCAAGGCAGGTCCTCACAAGATACAGGGCATCGGCGCAGGATTTGTTCCCGAAACTCTCAACACAAAGATATACGACGAGGTTATCACGGTCTCCAACGAGGACGCATTTGAAACAGGCAAGGCTATCGTAAGAAATGAGGGCGTACTTGTAGGTATTTCCTCGGGTGCGGCAGTATGGGCTGCGATCCAGCTCGCAAAGCGCCCCGAGAACAAGGGCAAGACTATTGTTGCTCTGCTTCCCGATACAGGTGAGCGTTATCTCTCAACTCCTATGTTTGAATAATATCAGAAAATAATATATGCCGAAAGGGAGTGATAAAAACATTATCACTCCCTTTTTTCATGCGTATTCAACTGTTATGCTGTCTCCCGAATTGAGTTCAAGGAGCTCGGCATCGCCGCCCTTTAAGTCTTTCAGCATAATAACAAGCCTTGAAGCCGTATAATCAATACTTATCAATTCTATTTTATAGTCGTGCAAGCCCGAATCGGCTATCATGTCCCTTGTGACTTTATCTGCCATGGCTTTATATGCAGTAATCGCCCGAAATGTTCGTGCCGTGCTCGATTATATCCTTCAGCGTAACGCTGTCAAGATAATCGTTCACCGCCTTGTACAGCCCCTCCCATACGAAAAGGGTCGAACATTCGGCTGCTCTCGGACATTCATTTGGTTCAAAATCAAGACAGGCTACAGGTGCAAGGCTGCCCTCGGTCGCCCTCAGCACATCGCCTACCGTGACCTCCTCGGCTTTTCCCGAAAGCATATATCCGCCCTTGTTACCGCGGTTCGTTCTGAGAAGTCCTGTTTTATTCAGCAGCGGAACTATCTGCTCGAGGTATTTCTTCGATATCCCCTGTCTGTCTGCTATATCCTTAAGCGATACATATCCCTCTTCCTGATGGAGCGCAAGGTCATAGAGCATCCTGAGAGCGTATCTTCCTTTGGTCGATATCTTCATATTATGTTATGCACGTCCTTTCTGTACATCTTGATTTCTATTATACCATAGGTTTAGTATGAATTGCAAGAGGAAATATCAACTTTTTATATTTTCACCAAAGACGCCCCTGCGTTTTCCCCTTGACATACCACGCTTTGTTGTGATATACTATATGTGCTAAATTTGCAAGTATATCGCACGGCGATTTCTTAATACAACGGAGGAAAGAAACATGAATATCAAAAAGATAGCTGCCGTTCTCATGACAGCTTCCCTTGCAGCTGCTCTTTCAGCAGGCTGCCATAACCATAACAAGAATGACGCATCTGATGAGGAAATGTTCCCGACGTACAACACGGAAGAAGTTGCTCCCATAGGTTCTACCGAGCTGACGGGCGAGATCGGCAAGGAGATAACTGCCAACAATACAGCCTTTACTCTGAGATCAGTTCTTGTTCACACCGATCACGAGTACAAGGAAAGGTTCGTATACTTCGATATCGACCTCAGGAACAGCACAGACAAGGAGTATACTCTCAATACCCTCAACAACTTCTACATAAAGCTCCCTGACGGGACAGAGGTCTTTTCCGACGTCCGCTCACAGCTCTATGCAAGGAGCAGCCTCAAGAAGGACAAATACTACGAGGATCCCTTTAATATCCCGTCAAACGGACAGTTCAGCGGTATCATCGGCGGATTTATCCTCAGAGACAACGCCGACGAGTTCACGGTATGCTTCTACCCAACAGGAAGCAATCCCAACGACAAGGGTACGGTCATCGAATACAGCATAACTGCCGACGACCTCAACGAGATAGGTTCGGAACTGATGAAATAAAGGAAGCCCGCACTGCGGGCTTCCTTTTTTCTGTCTATGGCATGGTCATGAATTCTTCATCTCTTTATAGAAGTCTTCAAACCGCATTTCTTTACCTGTGGATACAGCTGCATAGTACGCAAGCAGCCATGAAGCGTCGATAGCATCTATCATTCCGTCCTTGTTGATATCGCTGAGAGCAAGGTCTTCCTCTGTCGGAGTCGCCGCGCCTATGGAGTACTGTGCATATCTCATCAGAAGTATGGATGCATCACTGGCATCAAGTATGCCGTCACCATTAAGGTCGCCTGTGATGGGCTTGGCTTCGGTTATTTCGATGTATCCCTGTTCTATGCCTTTTGTGAACACCCATGCTTCCATATTCTTGCCGTCCTTATCGTCGGCCAAATTCGTGAATATGTCATGCAGCATGGCATTCTCTTTATTGACCTGATAAACTATCTCTATGGGGTACTTGTCCCCTACCTTGGCGTCACTTGGGAGCTTGACCTTGAAGATCCATAAAACGCCGTCTTTTCCGTTATTGCCGTTACCGCATGAGGTCGATAAGAACAGGCCGTGAGGAGTGCCGTTTTCGTTGATGTAATCGGGCTGCTGTTTTGTGCTGAGCTGCTTGGCAGCAGAGCCATATTCCGCATAATCCTCTTCCTCAGCGAACTGGAGCTGGAGCCTGTCGTCAAATCTTACGTGTATTCCCGTCGGAGCATATTTTTTCTCTGCGCCGCTTACTGTAAGCTCTATGGTATATGTCCATTTTACCTGATTGACGGGGACTTGCAGCTTTGTCAGCGATAATGAGGGCTTGACAGTCGCCTTGTCAGGGTTGAGCACCACATGAGTATTTTCGTCCTTGTCATATTCCAGCAAATATGTATCACCTGCAGCGGGCCCTGCATAGACCTTTGATACCGATGGTGCTAAAAGCATTACAGCTGCTATACAGAACGTTATAAATCTTGCTATCCTGCGTTTCATTTTTCTCCCTCCCTTTTCCCCCTTCAGGGACTTCTTTTGTTGTTTTTATTATAGCATATTCCATATTTTTTTGCAACATCAATATTCAAATTCGTGTATTATCACAATCGGCGGTAGGATTTTTGACATTTTTCTGCAAAAATAGCAATTTTTTACATTTTGTCCACAAAGTTCCACTAAGTGTGCTTGAAACAGGTCATCCGACCTGCCGAAAGGTACCTCAGAAGTGCCGCGTAAACAGCTCCTCCCACAGCCGCAGATACGCCTATTACCGTCAATTGCGACAGTTCCCGATGTTTCGCGGCACAGGCTGTCAGATAGGCTGTGCCGCCGCACATCAAGCCTGCATAAACTACATTTACAAATGGTATAATTTGTATTTTTATTTTCAGTTCTGTAATATATATCTTCAATGAAAGACAGAGTATCAGCACATAACACAGGGTCGTGGACAGAGCCGCTCCCTCAACTCCCATAAGGGGTATGAGGAGAAGATTTCCCGCAAGCTTGAGCCCTGTGCCCGCAAGCATTATCTTCAGCGGCGCGGAAGGCTTCCCTGCCGCCTGAAGCATACTGAACAGCGGATAAGAAGCACACAGGCACACCATGCCTGCCATGAGATACCTCAGCGGAGCTACGCATATGGCCGCCTCGTCGGTCTGTCGGGGGTACAGGAAGCTCAGCACCTCGGGAGCAAGTACAAATAATCCCGCCGCCGCAGGTACGGCTATTATCACAGACGTCAGCAGAGCCTGCATGGTCCCGCGCTCAAGTGCCGCCCTGTCGCCGCTCTCACAGGCAGAGGCAATACAGGTAAGAGCTCCCTTGCCAAGCATATTCGTCACCGAAGGGACAAGTCCGAATAACGTAAGGGCTATTCCCGCAAAGGAGCCGTACACAAAGCCGGGAAGCTCGTTCGTGGATACTCCCTCGGGAGCTTTTATCCCGCCAAATCTTGATATGCAGCCTATCACCGTCCACATATCCACTACTGCCGTGAGATTTGTGACCAGTGCTCCTATACCAATGGGGAGAGCTGTTGCGGTCAGCTCCCTGACTATAGCCCTGCTGCTCATGAGATGAGGCTCGCCGCCCCGCTGAGGGCGTGAAAACAGCCTCATGACCGCAAAGAAAAGCACCGCTCCTGCCGTTGAAAGGGTGACGCCAAGCACTCCTGCAGCCGCTGCCGCTCCGCGGACATCGCTTATATCGGGAAAAAGTCTCATTACAGTATCGGGGCGAGAGATCACATAGCCGCACAGCAGAAGTCCCGATACTGCCTTGACAACACCCTCTGCCGCCTGCGAGAATGCCGTGGGGTACATATTGCTCATGCCCTCATAGTAGCCGCGCTCTACTGCCGTGATGCACCCGAAAAATACGGACGGAGCTATCATGGCAACTGCTCCGCAGGCTTCACGGCTGCCGATGAAATACAGGCTGAAAGGCTTTGCAAGCAGAAATATCAGCAGGCTTCCCGCAAGTCCCACTCCCGAGAACAGCATGAGCGCTGTCCGCCGGACCTTCAGCGCATTTGCATACATACCGAGGGCTGCGCTCTGTGCGGTCATACGCGCCACGGCAGAGCTCAGCCCCGTTACCGTCAGAGCGTACACGGGCATGAAGATACTGTAGGCACAGCTGAAATAGCTCATGCCTATGCCGCCAAGTATGTTCGTAAGGGGTATCTTGAACACCGCCCCCAGCAGCTTTGCAGCAGCCGCCGATATCATCAGTATTATGGAGCCCTTGATGAAATTCTGCTTTTTCAGTCCGAAACGCCTCCCATTTGACTTTTTTCATCAAAATATATGCGGCATCAGCATTGATTATGTGTTCCACGCGGACAGGTTCGCGGCTGAGATGATAATTTTTCCTACTATTATTCCGCGGCTGTTGCAATTTTTGTATTTATATGTTATAATGTTATGTAAGACTGTGCAAAAGAAACGTATAATACCTCACTTATGCTCGGAAAAGACGGAGCATATATCAATCAATGTACTATCAAACAGACGAAAGGCTGGTTTTTAAAATGGAATATAAATTCTCAGACAAGGTAAGCAAGCTCCAGGCATCGGCTATCAGAGAAATTCTGAAATTCACAGCCGACCCCGAAGTTATTTCCTTTGCGGCAGGCAATCCCGCACCAGAGGCTTTCCCGAAGGAGCGCATTGCCGAGATATCTGCCGAGCTTCTCAGCAAGGACCCTATACTCGCTCTTCAGTACAGCGTTACGGAAGGATATACTCCCCTGCGTGATCTTCTCAAGGACTGGATGGCTGAAAAGGGCTGCTTCCATAAAGAGTTCGACGATCTTATCATTACCTCGGGCGGTCAGCAGGCTAACGAGCTTGCCTGCAAGGTGCTCCTCAACGAGGGAGATACTCTTCTTGTGGAGTCGCCGTGCTTTATCGGTTCGCTCAACGCTTTCCGCTCATACAACGTACACCTTAAGGGCATTGAGATGGAGGACGACGGCATCGACCTTGAAAAGCTGGAAAACGCTATCAAGACCGAAAAGAACATCAAGCTCCTCTATGTTATACCGAATTTCCAGAACCCTACGGGAAAGACCATGTCACTTGCAAAGAGAAAGGCTGTTTACGAGCTTGCCTGCAAGTATGACTTCATGATACTTGAGGACGACCCCTACGGCGAGCTTCGCTTCGAGGGCGAAAATGTACCCTGCATAAAGAGCTTCGACACAGAGGGAAGAGTTATATACTCCAGCACATTCTCAAAGATAATCTCATCGGGATTCAGAACAGGCTACTGCTCTGCTCCCTCACCTGTAATACAGAAAATGGTAGTATGCAAACAGGTCGCCGATGTTCACTCGAATATGTGGGCTCAGGTAGTATCTTACAGATTCATGTCAACAGTTGACAGAGAGGCTCATTTCAAGAAGCTCCGCGCGATATACAAGGAGAAATGCGACCTTATGTGCGGCTACATCGACAACGAATTCTCAAAGCAGATAAAGTATATCAAGCCTCAGGGCGGTCTATTCGTATGGTGCGATCTCCCCGAGAGCTGCAATATGAACGAATTCTGCAAAAAGGCTGTTCAGCAGTACAAGGTAGCTGTAGTCCCCGGAAATTCGTTCAGCATCGACGAGAACGAGGTAAGCCACTCGTTCAGACTCAATTATTCTACGCCTACAAACGAGCAGATAAAAAAGGGTATGGAGATCCTTGCCCGCATGACAAAAGAAATGCTCGATTGATAAAAAAGAAATTACACTGAAAGGATAATCCACTATGCCAAACAGAATGACAGACAGATATAATGTCACACAGAAATACCTTATGACAAGAGGTCAGGCTATCAATTTCCCTGCCGAGTACTTCAACAGCATCGTCAAGCTCAAAAAGGACGACGTTTTCGGAGTAGTCATCGACATCCCCATGTCGGCTGACGTTCTCACTACTATGGTATGCTTCATCAACGGCGCTGCAAATGTTTACTTCAATAACGGCGGCGAGTACACAGGAGCTTCGCAGAGATACAGGAACCTCGTACAGGCTGCTCATACTCTCGTTGCAAATGCGGGACAGATCATGCCAAAATGTGAAAAGACAAAGTCCTACGATCTCCCCAAGGGAAGAACAAACAATATCTTCCTCCTTACAAAGAACGGTGTTTACAAGACCCAGCTCGCTGCAGGCCTTATCCCCGAGGAGGAGAAGGAGCTCCGCTCATTCTACGTTCTCTATCAGCGCGTTCTCACTGAGATCAGAAACTGTCAGCTCAAGGACGACGCTATCAGAAGAAAAGCAAATCAGTAAGGAGTCGCAAAATGGACGATAAAAAGCTGATATTCAGCGGTATCCAGCCTACAGGCACCTTTACTCTCGGCAACTATATCGGAGCTGTCAGGAACTGGGGCGTTTTGCAGGAGCAGTACAACTGCATCTACTGCGTTGTGGATATGCACGCTATCACAGTAAGACAAGAGCCTGCAAAGCTCCGTCAGAACACACTCAATTCATACGCTCTCCTCATGGCCTGCGGCGTTGATCCCGAAAGGTCCATACTCTTTATACAGAGCCACGCTCCCACACACGCGGAGCTCAACTGGATACTCGGCTGCAATACGCAGTTCGGCGAGCTTTCACGTATGACTCAGTTCAAGGACAAGAGCCAGAAGCACCCCGATGATATCAATGCGGGACTCTTCACCTATCCTACGCTCATGGCTGCGGATATCCTCGCATATAACGCAGACCTCGTTCCCGTAGGCGTTGACCAGAAGCAGCACCTTGAGCTGGCAAGAAATATCGCTCAGCGCTTCAACCAGCGCTACGGCGACTTCTTCACGCTCCCAGAGCCTTATATCCCCGAGGTGGGCGCAAAGATAATGTCTTTGCAGGAGCCGACCAAGAAGATGTCCAAATCAGACGATAATCCCAACGCCTGCATACTTATCCTCGACGATAAGGATACTATCATACGCAAATTCAAAAGAGCCGTTACCGACAGCGAGGCTGAAATATGCTATCGCGAGGGAAAGGACGGCATAAATAACCTTATGACCATCTACTCCTGCGTTACCGGCAAGGACTTCAAGGCTATCGAATCGGAATTCGCAGGAAAGGGCTACGGCGACTTCAAGATCGCCGTGGGTGAAGCCGTTGCGGATCACCTCGAACCTGTACGTACTGAGTTCGCAAGACTCAGTGCCGACAAGACATACCTCAAGCAGTGCTATACCGAGGGTGCACAGAAGGCTCTCAGGTACTCGGGAAGGATAGTTTCAAAGGTTTATCATAAGGTCGGATTTGTTGACAGATAGGTCGTTTTATAAGGTTTTTATATTTAAACATATATAACTATGAGTAATTATATGGCAAAAATATACAAATCGCGACATTGCAAAACATTTTATTCCACAATATTGACGAAATTGTAAAAAATAGGTTGCAATTTGATAAATTTTAGGGTATTATATTACATAGCCCGTCTTTAAGGGAGTGTTTTCCTATGGTTGAATATCAGCAGAAGGATCATTACTCGATCAGCGATCTGCTCGATATAGTCAGGCTTTTGAGAGGCGAGGGCGGCTGCCCCTGGGACAGAGAACAGACCCATACGTCTATCAAGAGTGACTTCATAGAAGAGACCTGTGAAGTCATCGAGGCTATAGACCTTGACGACAAGGCGCTTCTTCGAGAAGAGCTTGGCGACGTTCTGCTTCAGGTAGTTTTCCATTGCAGGATCGAAGAGGAAACAAATACGTTTACCTTCGATGATGTGTGCGACGAAATCTGCAAGAAGCTCATCATCCGTCACCCCCACGTTTTCGGTGACGTTACAGCAAATACCACCGATCAGGTGCTAAAAAACTGGGACGCCATCAAAATGGAAACTAAGGGTCAGGAACGCTATACCGATACGCTCACAAGCGTTGCAAAGTCACTTCCCGCTCTCATGAGAGCGCAGAAGGTCGGCAAACGCGCAATGAGGGCAGGTATGGATTTCCGCTGTGCAGAGGATGCTGTGGCTTGTATCGGAAACGAAAAGGCTGAGCTGGACGCTGCTATCGCTAATAACGATAAGGCTAATATCGAAGAAGAAATCGGCGATCTGCTTTTTTCGTGCGTAAATGCAGCTCGTCACCTCGGCGTGGACGCCGAGCTTGCACTCAAATCAGCTACGGAAAAGTTCATCAAGCGCTTTTCCGTCACAGAAGATCTCACTTCTGCCGAGAATATCGACATGAAGGAGCTTCCGATTGAAGAGCTTGACAAGTATTGGAACAAGGCAAAATCAATTATCAGTAAAACGGAGGAACGTAAAAATGACAAAGACTGAACTCATCAATTCAATCGCTGAAAAGGCAAGCTGCACTAAGAAGGACGCAGCTGCTGCTCTTGAGGCTACACTTTCATCTATCCAGGAGACACTCGTTAAGGGTGACAAGGTTTCTATCACAGGCTTCGGTACATTCGAGGTTCGCGAGAGAGGCGAAAAGACCTGCATCAACCCCAAGACAAAGGCTAAGATGGTTTGCCCTCCCTGCAAGGCTCCCGCTTTCAAGGCTGGCAGAGGCCTCAAGGAAGCTGTTAACACAGTAAAGAACAGCAAGAAGAAGAAAAAGTAATAAATAACGGGGACAGGCTTCTGTCCCCGTTTTTTAACACAGGAAGGATATATATGAGACTGGATAAATACCTTAAGGTAACACGCCTTATCAAGCGCCGCACCGTTGCAAACGAAGCCTGCGACGCTGAGAAGATAGTCGTGAACGGCAAGGCTGCACGTGCCTCCTACGACGTCAAGGTGGGCGATATCATTGAGATAAATATGGGTACACGCCCCCTCAAAGTAAAGGTCCTGAGCGTTACGGAACACGCTACAAAGGAGAATGCAGCCGACAACTACACGGTAATAGAATGAAACGAGCCCCGAGGCAGATGCCCCGGGGCTTGAATTATGTCATACTTTACTTGGTATTATGTATATCCCAGCGGAAAGTAACAAATTTTGACGCCTTTGTGCAGTCAAGTATATTGTTGTTTTCCAGCTTGTTCATATCAAGATAGCGGTAATTCTGCTTTTCTTCCTTGCTTGCGCCGAATATTCCCTTCAGCTTTGACATCGCATTCGCGGGAGACTTCTGCACTACCGCACCGAGGCGGTGATGCTCACGCATGAAGGTTATGATATCAGCGGCAGAAGTAAGCAGCTTGTCGCCTACATTGTATACTCCCGAATACTTTGTAGTATCCGCATTCTTGATAAAACACAGTATAAAGTCTACGAGATTGTGTACGCAGCAGAACTGAAAGCCGTATTGTCCCTGACCATACACGAATAGTGAACCGTCCTTCGGGTCGGTGATCTTTACCATGAGATTGTCGGTAAAATTGTGGGTATAAACAGGTGCAAAACGCAGTATGCAGCCTATTATCTCCTTATGATGCTGCATTTCCGTCGCCATCATCTTTTCCGACGCGTACTTCATTACAGCATAATTTGTAACAGGCTTAAGATCGCTGTCTTCTCGTATCGGTTCACGTGTTTTCGGGAACTGATAGATCTGAGAGGTGCTGAGCATAACGACCTTCTTTATGGACGATGTTACCGAATAATGGTAAATAAACTTGTCTGCCGCGGCACACTCCTTCATTTCGTTTTCGGTAATGGTCGGAGGGAAATCGTTATCCACAGTAAATGCAGCGTGAACTATAGTTGAAAAGTCATATTTTTCAAAAAGCTCTGCGATAGAATTCTTATCCGTCGGATCGCATTCAACAAAGGTGTAATTGGGCTTGCCGTCGTTATAGCCCGATTCTGCCCTGTCAATAGCTATGACCTCATATCCCTTCTTCAACAGTCCTGAGCAAATATGCTGACCTATAAGTCCGCATCCCCCTGTAACGAGTACTTTCTCCATGATCATAGCCTCCTTTCCAAGCTAAAATTAACAAGATCTTATCCGCTTTTCGTTAATTATAGCATAATTTTGTGGTTTATTCAATACTTCAACTAAAAATATACAACGCTGCTTCGCTTTTGGGTCTCATTCGATATCCGCAGCATCGGGAGCTGCGTTTATCTTTTCAAGATACTTATCGACTGTTGCATATATGGACTCGTATGTCTCGTTCCACGGCGTTCCTCTTGCAGCCTTTCTGAGGCTGTCGTCAAGGAGCTCGCCGCAGTCGTCGGATATGCCCTTTGATATGTCGATCACAGGATTCTCCTCCGCAAGCTCCTGCATACTGTTCTTCATATCAAGCATTTCCTGCGACCAGCCATAGTCGTCCGTAAATTGCTTATCGGCAAGTGCCTTCGTGTCCTCGTCAAGATGTGTGAAGCGCTTGCAGTCGAGGTACTTTGCCACGCCCTCGGGATTTGAGCCGCCGCTTACGAACATATAGGCTTCAAAGCCTGTGGGGATATAATATTCGTCAGCCTTGGGGTCCTTTGGCATAGGTACAAAGAATGCGTCGTTTCCGAAGGTCTTGCTCCACTGTGATTTCTCCTTGTAGAACTCATACAGACCTGCGGGATAGAACAGCGTCTTTCCCTCGCCAATATATGCAGGTTTCGCTTCCCAGCCCAGATCTTCACTGCCAATAGCAACATAGCCTTTCTGACTGAGCTCGTACATCCAGTTCTGAACACGCTCCATTGAAGGATCGCCGATATTGCTTACAAGTTTGCCGTTTTCGAGACTTATGGGAGGAATACCTATCGTATTCATCAGTCCGAACTCGAACCACCAGCCGTCTATACCGTACCTCTGCTTTGACGGATCAACGTACTGTTCGAGCATATTCTCGAAGGCGTCCCAGTCCCATTCGCCCTTTGCGAACAGGTCCGCGGGATCTTCAAGACCTGCTTCCGCAACGGTCTTTCTGTTATAGATAACTCCCACCTTGTCGCCTGTTGCCTGAACGCCTGCCATATAATGCCTGCCGTTCCAAATAAAGCTGTCATTCAGGTCCTTGACGTCCTCCCAGAGAGGCGAATCGAAGTCAATATAATCGTCGATGGGAGCGAATATCTTCTTTATCGCGCCGTTAGGAAAAGCATCGAGGTTTCCGCCGTAGAAGAAATCTATTCCCTCGTCGGAGTTGATATACTCCGCAAGCTTGTCGTAACGGTTTTCGTATGTGCATTTATAATATTTTACAGTTCCTCCGTAGCGCTCCTGAAACACTGCAAGGTCGGTAGGTACGTTCTTGCCTGTGCCGTCGGGGTTGATATCCCAGTCGGAGAGCCACTTTATAACGCCGTTTTCAAGTTTATCACCTGTAAGAAGATCAGATTCAGCGGCATTCTTATGTATCTCTTCTCTTACAGAGGTATCGAGCTCCTTGCTGTACTTTGGAGCGTCCTCCTTGCTGCTGCATGAAAGAAGTGATGCAGGCATTGCTGCTATGAGCAATGCAGAAATGAAATACCTGACTTTTTTCATCATCTAACTCCTTTAAAGATCGCACTTTTTTAAATTTGAATATATCTTTAATTGCGCTTTTTTCAATTATTGCGTTTTTCTTAATTATATCACTTTGTTACTATTTATGTCAATATCTATTTTACATAGATTTTGGGACGATTTATAGTGATATTATCACATAATCCTGATTAAATAAATATAGGAATGGCCCTTTATTGCGTACTATTTTTTACAAGTACTGCCCGAAAGTCTGTAAGCGCAGCTGTCCTTCATTGTGCATATCGCACAGCCGCGCCTGCCGCGCTCGATAGGAACATCAGATAGGCCTATGACTGCCGTCACGGATTTTGAGGGTATAAGCAGACTGCTGTCCGTAACAGTAAGTCCTATACGGCGCTGTGCGTTCAGCGCAAGGAGAACGTCCCGCTGTATCGTTATGGGAAGGTCTCCGTAGCCGGGGCTGAACCGCCATGTCCTGTAAGGAGCAGCTTCTCTTGCGAATATCTCTTCCTCGGCACGGTCGCAGACCTGTTCCACAGCCGCACTGCATATGCAGTCAAGGGCAAGGGAATACGCCATATCAGTCACGGCTGCCTGACGTATGAGCTTGTCAGCGCCCTGTGAGAGCGTTGCGGCAAGTAGGACAGCCTTGCTGCAGCCTTTCAGATGCCGCTTTATGTCCTCTCCCGTCAGCGGCTCGGACATCGCTCCGAGGAGCACTCCCTCGTCCGTTATCGTTATATCCGTTTCAAGGTAGACGTACTTGGGGCGCAGAGTCTCACGCACCTGCTTTTCAGCCCTGTCAAGGAGCTCCGAAACAGCTCTGTCGGGCTCTCCCTTTACGCCCATGTACCGTGCGGCTTCCGCCTTTGATATCGGCAGCAGCTCCATCACGCACCAAGTATGCCCGATACGGCCTCGCTTATCTTGCGGGCAACGTAGGGCTTGTTCATCGTATAAAGGTGTATGCCGTCAACTCCGCTTGCCACAAGGTCCACTATCTGGTCTACGGCATAGGCTATACCAGCGTCACAGAGCGCCTCGGGACTGTGCTCGTATCTCGTCATTATACGCACGAATTTCTTCGGAAGGCTGGCGCCGCAGGTAGTAACCATGCGCTCTATCTGATTTTTATTCACAACGGGCATGATACCCGCTTCTATAGGCACGTTTATGCCTGCTATGGCAGCCTTTTCACGGAACTCGTAAAAGCTGTCGTTGTCAAAGAAAAGCTGCGTGATGAGGTGGTCTGCACCTGCATCAACTTTCCTTCGGAGATTGGTTATATCATCTATGATATTGTCTGCGTCGGGGTGACACTCGGGGTAGCAGGCTCCCGCAATGTCAAAATCTCCCTTGGCCTTTATGTAGTTTATGAGGTCGCTTGCATGGCGGAATTCGTCCACAGGCGGTATATCGGGATTGATATCGCCTCTGAGTGCGAGTATGTTCTCGATGCCGCGCTCCTGCGCTTCGCTGAGAGCTGCGTCTATCTCTGCCTTTGTGAAGTTGATACAGGGCAGATGAAGCATGGGTGTTATGCCGCTCGCCTTTATCCTCGAAGCTATATCCAGCGCATACTTGCTGTTCCCGCTTCCGCCTGCACCGAATGTAACGCTGATAAAGTCGGGCTTTAGTCCGTTCAGCTCGTCGAGAGTGTCGTATATCACCTCTACGGGGCTCGTCTTTTTAGGCGGGAACACCTCGAATGAGTATACCGTTTTTTTACCGAAAAGTTCCTTTATATGCATGATTATCTCCCGTTCAGTCTATTGACCAGTCTATTTCTCCCATGCCCTTTGCGCGGAGAAATGCATTTGCCTTTGAAAAATGTCTGCACCCGAAAAAGCCGTTATACGCCGAAAGCGGACTTGGGTGTGCGGCTCTCAGCACAAGATGGTCCGGATTTGTTATGAACTGCTGCTTTGCCTTTGCGTCGCCGCCCCAAAGCATGAATACCATTGGCTTCTCGCGCTCGTTCAGCAGCTTTATAACGTCTGTGGTGAAGTTCTCCCAGCCTATGCCGTGGTGGCTTCTTGCCTGATCTGCGCGTACTGTAAGTACTGAATTCAGCAGGAGCACTCCCTCCTTTGCCCATTTGGTCAGCTCGCCGTGCTTTCCGAGGTTGTCGATGCCCACATCGTCGCGTATCTCCTTGAATATGTTTATGAGCGACGGCGGAGGTGCAACTCCCTTTCGCACGGAAAAGCTCAGCCCGTGAGCCTGTCCCTCGCCGTGGTAGGGGTCCTGTCCTATGATGACGCATTTTACATCGTTGTATGCTGTATACTTCATTGCGTTGAATATATCGTACATTCCGGGGTAAATGCGCTGTGTCCTGTATTCCGTTATCAGTGTCTGTCTCAGCTCAAGATAGTAGTCCTTGTCGAACTCGCCCTTGAGAAGCTCGTCCCAGTCGTTGTTGAAGTTTACCATTTTTACACGTCCGTTTCTGTAAACAAATACGGGGACAGCACTTTTGTCCGTCCCCTGATTAAATTCTCAATTGTACACCGTATCCTCGTAGTACTTGAATTTCACGAGGGTATTGCGCCTGTATGTAAGCGAGCCCTGCTGATTGAAGGGTACTTTGTCATAAGCCTCAGCCGAGCACTCTATCTTGAGCTTCTGTCCCTTGCGGGTTACGAAGATAAGCTCGTAGTACTCATCGACAAGCCTTATCTGTCCCGAGCTCTCGATGATCCTCAGGCGGTCGTCGCTCTTCCTTACAAGGGTAGCCATTTCAACTATAGGCTCTGATGTACGTTTCTGTACAAACTCGTCCTCGGGGGCTGCTCTGCGCTGTGCAGGTGCGGCAGGAGCTCCTCTGTGCGGCATTTCGCCGCCCGCTTCCTCGTAAGGCTGCTCCTCAAGGAACAGTGAAAGAAACTGTCTGAATTTGCTCTTGCTGCTGAAAAGCAGTATTATCAGTATCAGTATTACAACTATTGCTCCTATAAGTATGAGCAGCTTTCTCATGGGCTGTGATATAGCGCTCTCCTCATCAGCTGCCATAATGATAACATTGTTTAAAAGTGATGTCATTTTTTATCCTGCGGCTTAGCGCAGCTCCTTTCCGTTACAGGCTTTTGCCAAGCCCTTTATCAAAAAATAAATTATCCCGTATTTTAATGTCTGCTCAAATTCTCCGCTTTATACGGAATTCGAGCTCCCCGAACGCAGTTCCGGGCAATAACCGACTTACAGCGGTCATAGGATACACATTATATTATAATATATTTTTCTGTTCATTGCAAGTTTTAAATTGAAAATTTTTTGAAAACTCGGGCTTTTCAGCCTGAAAAGACAGGCTTTTCTGTTGCTTTTTCTGATTTTTTATGTTATAAGCGGGGTGCCCCCGCTGGCTTTTTCGCGGCAAAGATAATAAAATCGCTGACTTTTATACCGCGCCTGTTGCTTTTTCTGATTTTTTATGTTATAATCAGGGGAAAACATTTCTCTCGGAGGTCACTATGCAGAAAATTCTCGGTTATATGCGAAAGGCAATACAGGAATACGGGCTCATAAGCAGCGGCGACCGCATACTTGTGGGCATTTCGGGCGGCAAGGACAGCCTTGTGCTCATGCAGGGGCTCATACTCCTCAGGCGCTTCATTGGTATTGATTACGAGGTCGTGGGAGTTACCCTCGATATGGGCTTTACAGGCATCAAGCCTGACTTCTCCCCCGTTGCGGAGCTCTGTGAGCGTCAGGGCGTGGAGTACCACGTTATCCCCACGCAGATAGGCGAGATAGTCTTTGACGTCCGCAAGGAGCCAAGTCCGTGCAGTCTGTGTGCCCGTATGCGGCGCGGAGCTCTCCACGATGCGGCAAACGAACTCGGCTGCAGCAAGGTGGCACTCGGTCACAACTACGACGATGCTGTTGAGACATTTGTCATGAATCTTTTCACTGAGGGGCGCATCGGCTGCTTTTCACCCAGTACCTACCTCACTCATAAAAAGGTCACTGTTATCAGACCTCTCGTGCTCGCTCCCGAGAAGGAGATACGCAGAGCCGCCCGCAAAAACGAGCTTCCTGTTGTGAAGTCCGTCTGTCCTGCGGACGGACACACCAACCGACAGAAAACCAAGGACTTCCTTGCTGAAATGGAACGTAATGACCACGGCTTCAAGGACAGGCTCTTCGGTGCTATGAAACGTGCCAATGTTGACGGCTGGGGCGGTGTAAATTGGGTCCCGCCCTTAAAAAAAGATTAAAAAAAGGCTCTCCATACGGAGAGCCTTTCATTATTCAGTCTGAATTATGACTAATTAATTAGTCTTCCTTCTTTCTGAGAACAAATGCTGTGCTTACTGCGATAGCAAGACCAGCTACAGCAAGACCTGCACCTGCAACACCTGTCTTAGGTGAGTTGCCAGCCTTAGTTGTAGTAGCTGCCTTTGTTGTAGCAGACTGTGTTGTTGAAGCCTTTGTTGTTGAACCTGAAGTTGTTGTTGATGATGTTGAGCTTGAAGTTGAGCTTGATGTAGTAGTTGTTGTAGTAGTTGTTGTAGTAGTTGTTGTAGTTGATGTTGTAGTTGTATCACCCTTGATCTGGATACCACCCTGAACGATACCGTTTGTGAATACCCAAGCCTGCATGAGCTGACCTTCGTCGTTCTGATCTACGTTTGTGAAGAGGTCCTTAGCGTTATCTGTGCTCTTGTAAGCGATCTCTACAGGATAGAAGTCGCCAGCCTTAGCATCAGCAGGGATCTGGAAATCGAAGAGCCAGAGCTCACCGCTTCTACCGCTGTCCTTATCAGCAGATGTTGTTACGAAGAAACCATTGTCTCCGTCCTTCTCTTCTGTATAGCTGAGCTGCTTACCAGCTGCACCCTTTTCAGCGATCTCGCCGTCTCTCTCAACGAGCTTAAGTTTGCTGTCGAACTGGATGTGGAGACCTGTAGGAGCGTACTTGTTGTTAGCTTCATCAGAAACTATAAGCTTAAGAGTTACATTTGAACCAGCCTTGGAAACATCAACTGTCTCCGTTGTGATTGTAAGTGTAGGCTTTACTGTAGCCTTTGTAGGATCTAAGCCTGCTGTATCATAAGTCTGACCAGCAGCTGCGCCGGCAAATGCTACCATAGCTGTACTTGAAACTGTTACAGCTGAAACAGCGAGTGCTGCAATAACACTCTTGAATGCATTCTTCTTCATTGTCATTATTTCCTTTCAGATATAATTTATATATGTTCTCTGCCGCCGCTAACGGCGGCAGATTAAACATTCATTTCGGATCAGAAGCCTGTCTTTATGACTGAGACTCAGCTTCTGTCTTTGCGTTTTCCTGAGCCTGTGCGTTTGCATTCGGGTCAGGAGCGATCTTGTCAACGATGTCCCAGAGCTGCTTGTTTGAAAGGCTATCGTAGTCAGAAGATGATCTCTTAGCGTAGAACTTGAGGATTCTTGAAGAATCAACTGCGTCAAGAACTCTTCCGCCCTTTCTTGTGAGTCTCGGAACTGATGTGTCAACATCGCTGAGGAATACTGCGAGCTCTTCGTATACGCTGCTCGGATTGCCCTTGATTATAGCGGCAGTTGTAGCGCTTACTTCGTAAGGCTTATTGCCTGTTGACATCTTTGCATAGTAACGAAGTACGAGTGATGCATCAACTGCGTCTGCAATACCGTCAAGGTTTGTATCGCCCTTTACGCCAATGTAAGCCTTGATCGTGAAAGGATCGCCTACTTCATCCATCATAGCCACACCGTTGTAGTAAACGGGGATATCATATCTGAAGTTTTCTGTACCCTTCTTGTATGTATTAGCAGGTGTAGCTGTACCGAATGAGATAAGGCTCATATCTGCATCTGTTTCTGTGTTTGTGCCTTCATCGGTAATAACGAGCTTGCCGTCTGCATCTGTATAACCGCTCAGAATCTTACCGCCGTGGAGCTTTACATTTGAAAGCTGTGCCTTGTCAAATGCTTCTTCAATGCTGTAATAGAAAGCATACTCTGTTTCAGCCTTGAGGTAAGCGTCAACAACCTTTGTTGTAACCTGAGGTGTTGTTGTAGGCGGTGTTGTTGTTGATGATGTTGTTGAGCTTGAAGTTGAGCTTGATGTAGTAGTTGTTGTTGTAGTGGTAGTTGTTGTAGTAGATGTAGTTGTTGTGTTTGTCTGGAGTACTCTCTCAAGCTGGAGGTCTGCGGAGCCGAACTTCTCTTCCTTGATCTTTGTAAGGTCACCCGAAGCTGTGAGCTTCTTGTAAGAGCCCTCGTATACGTAGCCCTTCTTTTCGAGATATTCCTGTAACTCCTTGATCTCCTTTTCGCTGTCGGGGAATGTAGCGATTGCTGTTCCCTTAGCGCCGTTTGTATCTACCTTGATATTTACGAGGCTGTCAGCGAACTGACCGAGCTCCTGAGCTGTGATGCTGAACTTGTTGTCAGTAGCCTTTAATGCCTTCTCATAGATCTCAAGCACCTTGCTGTTAGCAGCAATATCAGTTGCTGTAGCAGGGAGCTGCTTGTCAAGGTTGTGATTCTTGAGCCAGTTGTTGCTCTTGATCTTGGAATTTACATCTGCGATCAGTGCAGGAACTGATGTGTATGACTTTGAGTGCTGACCTGCACCGAGAAGCTTTGTAACAGCGTTATCGCTCTTTGAAGCTGCCTTGATGAACTTGTTGAGCTTGTCGTCAAACTTCTCCTTGATTGAAGCGTTTACTGCGGGATCGATATCCTTCTCGATGCCCTCGTCACCTGTATTCTTTATGGAAGTTAATGCAGCCTTAGCAAACTCAGGGAGCTGACCGAGGAAATATGTCTTTCCGTCGTTGCACTCATACTTGAAATCAGCTGTAACAGTTGTGCCTGACTTGAGGTCTGAACCGTTAATAGTAAGTGTGAACTTACCGCCGATCTTAGTGCCTGAGAAATCAATGCCGCTGAAGTTTGTTGCTACATAGTCCTGTGCGATCTGCTTGAGTGTTGCATCTTCGAGTGTCTTTTCGGACTTTTCAACTGCTTCCTTGAGCTCACTCATTGTCTTTATGCTTTCGTCAGCGATCTCGGGGATATCATACTTCTCAGCGAGCTGCTTACGAACGTCCATATCAACCTTTTCGAGGTCGATCTTCTTGATATCTTCAATTGTTACACCTGCGGGAAGGATAGATGTATTATTTCCCTCAGGAACATCCTTCTTCGGAGCCATTGATCTGCCGGGAGCATTCTTGGGAGCCTTTTTCGAATCCTTTTCTGCTGCGTCCAGTTCATTTCTGAGGATCTCATTGAAATCCGGCTCTGCAACATCACCTGTGATGGTAAGGTCAAGGTCTCCGTTCAGCTCATACTTAACGTTGCTGATAAGGTCAAGACCATACTCGGCAAGGTCCTGATAGTCTCCGGCTTTGGCGATGATCTCTTCAGCATACTTCTTGAAATCAACAGTACCGCTCTTCTCGCCCTGTGCTGATAATGACTGTGTTAAATTCTTGTTCCACTTTGACACTGTCTGGTCTGCAGGAATATAAAGAATATCTTCAAGCGTAACGCCAGTCTTATCCTCAGCCTGTACTTGTGCAGTTCCCTTTACCGCATTGATTGATACAGCATTTGTGAATGTAGGACACTGTGTGAGAGTCAGCGGAACAGCTGCTGCTGCTGCGATTGCTCTCTTGAATAATGAGTTCTTCATTGTTCTATACCTCTCTAACATGTTTATTCCCCTTTTGCCCGAGACACGTCCTGGACACAAATGCCCCGTGCATTAGGCTAAATTTCGGGAGCATTTCATGCGTTTGAATATAATTCGCCCCAAAATTCATAACTACATTTTATCACATAAACAACAATAAGTCAAGCAAAACAGCACATTTTTATCAAAAATAATTGACGATTAATATTCTGCCTTTTTGTGCTTATTTCACAATATACCCCTTAATGAACAGTAATATTTTCGTCCAAATGAACTTTCTGTAATATTTCGCCCTATTTCGGTTTATTTTTTTGCTTTTCAGCATACATATTATATCATGTTGTTTTTCATCTGTCAATCGGTAAATATTGAAAAAAAGCAGGCTGTTAAGCCTGCTTTTTTATTTGCTTTAGTCAGCAATTCATGATCCACTTGTGGTTGCAACAGTTTTATTTACTTCCTGCCAGATGCTCTGGTTTGTTACAGAAGCATCGCGTGTAGATCTCTTAGCGTAGAAGCTAAGCATTCTTGAAGCATCAACTGCGTCAATAACTCTGCTGCTCTTTGTGGTCTTCCAGTTGATTATGCTGTACTCGTCTTCGGTTACATCACCGAGGAATGCAGCGAGCTGGTCAAGCGGATCTGTACCGCTCGAAACCTTATAGCAGCCCTTGTTTTCACAAGACTGAGCCTTTACTTCGTTAACGTTGCCGCCTGTAGACAATACAGAATAATATCTCAGTGCTATAGAAGAGTCAACCGAGTCAACGATGTTGTTCAGTGTGACATCTCCCTTTACACCGATGTAAGCTGTAATTGAAAGCTCATTATGGTTCTCGTCAACAAGAGCTTCTGTTCCATAGTATACACTGATGCTGTACTGGAAATCCTTAATTGAGCCTACGCCTACAACGTGAGGAACACTGTTGTATGCAGATTCAGGTGTTACGTTATTGAAGTTGATCTTGTCGGTATCAACAACTTCCTCTTCCTTGTGACCGTCATCAAATACATCATAGATATGGATGGACTTTATCTGTGACTTCTTGAAGCCGCCTGATACTGTACCATCATCGTGACTGAAGTAGTAGCCTGCCTCTGTCTCGATAGAAGCATATTTGTAAACGAATCCGGCCTTTGTTGTGGTTGGGGTCGTTGTTGTGCCACTGTCTGATGTTGTGGTGGTAGTTGTTGTTGTGCTGCCACCGTCCTTGGTTGTTGTACCTGAGGTTGTGGTAGTTG
>NZ_CAMKRR010000047.1 GCF_946415235.1 uncultured Ruminococcus sp.
GTTTTTCATTGTTTATTTCTTTGCACCGAGATCAAGTATCCTGCCTGCAAAGTCGTTGAAGTTCTGTGTCTGGAGTATGACCTTGCCGGGACCTGTAAGCTTTGTGAGGAAGAGTCCTTCACCGCCGAAGAATATGTTTCCGAGGCCCTTTACGGTCTCTATTTCGTACTGTACCGTAGGCTCGAAGGCAACAACATTGCCTGTGTCTACCTTGAGTACTTCACCGGGGTTGAGATAGCGCTCCACCATATCTCCGTCAACTTCGAGGAAAGCCATACCGTTTCCGAAGAGCTGCTGAAGAATGAAGCCCTCACCGCCGAAGAGACCCGAGAGTATCTTCTTTGTGAAAACTGCCTTGAGGTCTACTGTCTGCTCGGCGCAGAGGAAAGCACCCTTCTGACAGATAAGACCGCCGTTGGCTATATTTACCGGAACGATAGAGCCGGGAACTGTAGCGCCAAAGGCTATTTTAGCTCCTGCAACATCAGCCCTGTAGTTAGCCATGAATATTGATTCGCCCGTGAAAAGGCGTCCGAGGCTTCTGCCGACGCCGCCTCTTGCGTTTGTTGTCATGGTAAATCCCTGTGACTGCCAGATCATTCCGCCTGACTGTGTGAACATTGACTCTCCTGCGTTGAGCTCACACTCAACAGCGGGAACTGTCTGACCGATTATAGTATATCTCATATCGAAATACCTCCCTGAAATAATATTATTATTTGGGTATGTAAAGATTTTGGCGGTTTATTGGCATAAGGCGTTCGCAATTGCTTATTATACCACAAACGCCCAACGGCTTCCGACCGCCCAAAAGGTCATATACCCATTTATTTTATGCGGAAATACCGCATTCTGTCATTGATCTGCTATCCTGCAAAGGTTTGCCTCACCCGAGCTGAGATACTTTATCTCGCCGTAGGGAAGCCTTATGATAAGGTTCGCGTTCTCGTCTATACCGAGAGCCTCTCCTTCAAGCTGCTCATTGCCAATCATAGCGGTTATCCTGTGTCCCGTGAGCATTTCGCGCTCTCTGTACGCCTTAAGGAAGCTCCTGTCCGTGATCTTTCCCAGATAGGGCTCAAGGCGGTTCAGAACCTCGGCGCAGAGCCTGTTGCGGTTTATCCTGATGCCTGTTTCGTCCTCTATGGAAGTGGCTTTCTTTTTGAGCTCGCTGTCGAAGCTCTTGCCTATACTGCGTACATTTATGCCTATGCCGATAGTGGCGCAGTCAAGCTCGCGCAGCTCCAGACCGAGAGATGCCTCGGTGAGTATGCCGCATATCTTCTTGCCGTTCATATAGAGGTCGTTGACCCATTTTATATTTACCTTGCTGCCGCACAGCGACTCGACAGCTTCTGCGGCAGCACAGGCTGCGGCAGCGGTTATCATGGGAGCGAATTCAAGGTCGAAATGAGGACGCACGAGGACGCTCATGTAAAGCCCCGCGCCCTGCGGAGATACAAAGCTCCTGCCTATACGGCCTTTTCCTGCGGTCTGTCTGTCGGCAATAACGGTAGTGCCGTGGGGAGCTTTTTCCGTTTCAAGCTCGCGAACTACGTTATTTGTGGAATCGACTTCCTCAAGTACCATGATATTTCTTCCCATTTCCTTTGTGGTAAGCAGCGGAGAGATAAGATCTTCCGAAAGTCTGTTGTTGTCTTCGTTGAGCTTATAACCCTTTGAGGTTATTGAGCTTATGGAAAAGCCTTCAGCTTCAAGAGCCTTAACGGCTTTCCACACAGCATTGCGGCTCACACCGAGTTTATCTGCGAGAGCAGCACCCGATATGTAGTCGCCGCCTGCATTGGCAAGATTGGCGAGTAATTCGGATTTAACATTCATGGCGAAGTGTTCCTTTCGGTAATATTGATAATATTGTACCACAAAAAGATAAAAATTTCAAGATAAAAAGTATAAAAAATCTTATTTTCGGGTGAAAAATTTTGCTGATACGCAAAAAAGGACGGTTTTCCCGTCCTTTCAGATGTATAATATTTTTTGCGGCGGCTTTCTGAGAATATCACTCGCCGTCGATTATGGAAGGTGCAGGAGCGTTCTTTTTTTCCTGCTTTGCAGCTTTTCTTGCTCTGCGCTGCACTTTCAGCTCATATGAGCAGAGCTGCAAAGCCGCTACAGCTCCCGACATGAGCACGGGTATCACACAGGGAAGTATCCTGCGGACGTACATTCCGCTCACAGGGGCTAAAGTGTATTTGTCCGTCCAGCCGCTTGCGTCGGCATGACCTGTAAGGCGCTTCAGCATTGCCATGCACAGGAAAAATCCCGCAAACGAAAGGAAAAGCGACAGGATATTCGGTAAATTCTTCCTGAAAAGGCACAGAACAGCTCCGAGTACCATGAGAGCCGCGGATATTATGAGAAATAAGCCCGCAGCTGCGAGACTTTTCCCGTAGCTTGCGCGGTTGTATATAAGCCCTGCGCCGCTGAGAGCGGTCATCGCACCCGAAAAGACGATACTCAGCAGAAGCATTGCCGCCTTTGCGGCAGTCATCGGAATGGTGTACTTTTTTGGAAGATATTTCATTTTTTTACGGCTCATATTAACTCCATAAGTATTTTTCGGCTGTGTGCATTTCACATTTATAATATCACTCAGCCGAAGCATAATAAATATGTTCCCTCGGGAACATGAAAGGAAAAAATCAAAATGTTGTTGAAAAGAAAAATAATAAAATCAGCCGCAGCCTTATTATCTGTCGGATTTGCCGTATTATTCGGAACGGCAGGTTATTATTCGTCGCAGCTGCCGTCGGAGGTGACGGTGGAAACGGGAAAAAGCCTTGAATTAGCCGCTTTTCCCGAGCTCTGCTGCATGACCTCATACGACAGTGCGGTCCCTGTTTCGGGGACCTGCGGCGGCACCGAACAGGTAACGCTTTCTCTTTTCGGCATTATACCCGTTAAAAATGTGGAAGTCCGCCGCGCGGAAGCACCCGTTTTCGCAGTGGGCGGCAGGCCCTTCGGCATAAAGCTCCTGATGGAGGGAGTTATGGTCACGGGTCTCGGAGATGTAGAGGATAAGAGCGGGAAATACAGCTGTCCTGCGGAAAAAGCAGGTATCCGCGTCGGTGACGTCATACGTCTTGCGGACGGCACTGCACTTACTTCCAATGACAGCCTCCAGCAGATGATATCCGCCTCTGAGGGCAGGAAAATAGAGCTTTACGTGGAACGTGACGGAAAGGTCTTTTCTGCGGAGCTCCAGCCTGTTCTCTCGCGGAGAAGCTCTGAATGGAAAGGCGGGATGTGGGTACGCGACAGTATCGCAGGCATTGGCACTATGACGTTTTTTGACCGTAAAACAGGACATTTCGTGGGGCTCGGACACCCGATATGCGACTCCGACACAGGAGGCATAGTCCCTGTTCACAGCGGCGAAGCCGTACCTGTTGAGATAACCGATGTGCGCCGCGGAGCTCAGGGAGTACCCGGGGAGCTTCGGGGAAGCTTTTCCCCGGGGGAGAGCTTCGGTTTACTCGACAGGAACAAAAACAGCGGCATTTACGGCGTATTATCGGCAGAAGCCCTTGATGAGCTCTCAGCGGACTGCATAGAATTCACAATGGCATACAGTCAGGACGTAAAGGTCGGCCCTGCGGAGATATACTCCACGGTTTCGGGAACGATTCCCGAAAGGTATACAGCCGAGATAGAAAAGGTAGACTACAGCCGCGGCAGCTCCAAGAACATGGTCATACGAATAACGGACAAGCGGCTCCTTGAAGCCGCAGGAGGCATAGTTCAGGGAATGAGCGGCAGCCCCATAGTACAGGACGGAAAGCTGGCAGGCGCGGTAACTCATGTGCTCGTATCTGATCCGTCGCGTGGCTACGGGATATTTGCCGAAAATATGGCTGAAAGCCTCGGATAGACAAAATAAAAGCGGGCGTTACTTATAGTAACGCCCCAAGTTATTGATTAGTCTTGATTATCTGTTTTCTTCGCTGAAACCACTGTCAACGAGCTCAATAAGTGCGTCAACTGCAGCCTTCTCGTCAGCGCCGTCAGCGATTACCTTTACGTTTGTGCCGCCAACGATTCCGAGTGAAAGTATACCAAGTAAGCTCTTGGCATTAACTCTGCGCTCTTCCTTCTCGATCCAGATTGATGACTTGAACTCGTTGGCTTTCTGAATAAAGAAAGTAGCGGGTCTTGCGTGAAGTCCAACCTGATTCTTTACCATTACTTCTCTAACAAACATAAACAACTCTCCTATTCTCTGTGGTTACAGCCCCTCTCATTTTTTACAGGACTGTGTTGTCGTTTGCAATTGTTTTCTTGCTGATTTTATTATACATTCTATTTTTTCCTTCGTCAACGGATTTTTGCGATTATAATTCATCTTTTCTCTAAATTCTACATTTAGATTAAATGTGAATGAATTTTTATCAGCTTGCTTGTATATTATAACTACAAAAAAATGTTGATTTTCATTGTTGAAAATGCATATTATTCAACGCAAGTTTATGTTAATATCTTCTAAAGGGAAAATGTTTTTTTGTATATACGCCCAGTTTAAATGTGGAACAGCAATATTTGTCAAATTTAAAACAAAAATCGCAAAAAACGCTCAGTCATCATTTAATTTGTATTTAGCTAAAAGATCGGGACGGCGTTCCTCGGTGATCTTCAGGCTCTGCTCGTGTCTCCATGTCTCGATATTCTTGTGATGACCCGTGAGGAGCACAGGCGGAACAGCTTCGCCCTCCCATACCTCAGGCCGCGTATACTGGGGATATTCAAGGAGCCCGCTGTATATGCTCTCGTCTGTGAAGCACACCTCGTCGGAGAGTACCCCGTCGCACATACGCGAAACTGCGTCCGCAACGACCATTGCGGGTATCTCGCCCCCTGTGAGTACATAATCGCCTATGGAGAGCTCCTCGTCAACTATTTTGTCGATAACGCGCTGGTCAACGCCCTCATAGTGGCCGCATATTATAAGTATATTGTCCAGCTTTGACAGCTCTATGGCGCGTTTCTGGTCGAAGAGCCTGCCCTTCGGGGACATATATATGGTATGGGGCTTTGCACCCAGCTCCTCACATACTGCCTTGTAGCAGTTGTATATGGGCTCGCACTGCATGACCATGCCCATTCCGCCGCCGTATGGCGTATCGTCAACTCTTCTGTGCTTGTCCTGAGTGTATTCCCTTATCTGACGGCAGTGAAGGCTTATCTTGCCTGCTTTCCGGGCTCTGCCGACTATGCTCTCTCCCAGTACAGCCTCGCACATTTCGGGAAACAGCGTCGCTATCTCAATATGCATATTTTTCTCCTTTTACAATTCAAGACCACCTGACCGCGGTGATACATACCTGTAATCCGTGTCGGTCAGACGGTCTCGTCTTTTTTATTCTGTAAGCTGTATGCTTTGTGCGATCGCTATGACCTCGTCCCAGTCCGTAACGCTCATGGAGAGGATATAGCGGTGTTTCTTGTCCCTTTCGGGATATATGTTGATAAATGCGTACTGCCCGTCGGGAGTGTCGTTGGTCTGTATAAATCCGAGGAAGCCCACGCCCTCTGCGGGGTAGAACTTCACAGAGCTCGCATCCTCCGATATCAGGTCGTTTTTGCAGTTCATTATCTTATAGAAGGTCTTGGCGTTCCTGCTGCTGTGCAGGTCGATATCGTCCAGTGTGAGCATTGCCGCAAGACGGACGAATTCTCCCTTGTTCTGCGGAGTTGATCTCTGCGCTTTCTTGCAGTAGTTTTCGAGGTCCTCGGGGTCAATGCCTGTCATATCGAGGAAATCATAGTTCTCGCCGAGAGTGTCCTGACACACTGAAACAAAAAGGTTCGTATCCTTGCTGCCCCACATCACAGCGTCCTTTTCCTCGGTATGAACGGGTTCCATGCCCTTCCATGCGGTTATACGCAGACCGAGGGCGGAATAGAGGTCGTAGCTGTCAGAGGAGAGCTCGGGGAGCTTGTCGGGGAGCTCATACCATATGCTGCCGGTTTCCCTGAACTCGTGCTTTGTCTTGTAGTAATAGGGAAGCCCCGGGAAGAAGTACGCGCAGGCTCCGAAAGCGGCGATGATGAGCAGAAACAGTATGCCTAAGAATTTTTTCATGGTGGTTGCCTCCTTTTTAGCTGTGTAAAACCTTTTTTCTTTTGTTCTTTTTATTTATATCTCTTTTTTATATGGGTATGTGAATATATTGGCGGTTTATTGAGCATAAGGCGTTCGCAATTGTTTATTATACCACAAACGCAAATTCAGTCAAGACTGTAACAAGCGCCGTAAACGGCGGTCTTGACAGAATTTGTGTTTGTAGTTCGGGGCAATTACGCAAACGCCCAACAGCTTCCGACCGCCCAAAAGGGTATCTAAACTTTTATATCAGTCGAAAAGTCCGTCAAGAGGGCGTATCGTCATTACTCCGCCGTCCACGTCTGTGGAAACAATGACATCTGCGATAGCGGGAACAAGGTATTCTCTGTCATTTCCCTTTATGACGTAAACATCGTTTGCTCCTGTCTGCATAACGTCGGCTATTTTGCCGTAGACCTCTGAGTTATCTGCGTCGCGGACTTCAAGACCTATGAGGTCCTGTATAAAGTAGGTGTCCTCGTCGAGCTCTAAGTCGTCGCGGTGCATATAAAGCACCTTGCTGCGGAGCTTTTCCGCCTCCTCGGGAGTATCAACTCCCTCTATCTTGGCGATGACAGTATTCTTGAACACGCGGGAGCGTTCTATGTTTACTTCCCTGTGCTCCTTGCCCATGAAAAGCCTGTCGAACTCCGCAAGAAGCTCGGGGCTGTCGGTATAGGGCATTATCTTCACTTCGCCGCGTATGCCGTGGGTGGTGACTATCTTGCCTGCTTCGAGAAATTCCTTTTTCATCGTATCTCCTTATTGTCAAGTTCGATGGAGCTTATGACCTGCGGCTTTATATCGTCGTTTTCTCCCGATATCATTACGAAATAGTACTTTGTGGTGCTGTCGTCGGGGAAAATGGTATATGTCCACTGGAATTGGCTGTCTCTTTCTTCGTAGTCCATTGATTTGGTGCTTATGCTCTTTTTCATGCGGCAGACATACCCGAAAAATCCGTCGCCCTTTATCCTGTATACGTCCTCATAGGCGACAGACTCTTCCTTTACGTCCGCGAACTCCTTGAACACCTTTTTGTCCCTGCCGCGGAGCTTAAGGCAGTCCTTTGCGGTAAATCCGTCCTTTATGAACCACAGTATATCGCTTTTTGCGTCGTATTCCGTTGGATATTCAGCTTCCATGGACTTGAAGAAATGGCGGTAGGTCTCCTCGTCATAGAGGAAGCTTTCCCATTGGTCGGTGCTTATTTCTATGTCAAGGTCGGGATCCTCGGCAAGTCTCTGCTGGTTGAGGGCGTTCTGATAAGAGTCGTTTTCCATTATCAAAACGGTTATCTCGTCGTCCTTGCTCACAGATGAGCCCGTTCTGCTTTTTTCCGAGCCCTCGGGCATTTTCAGCTTTATACCCCTTGCGGAAAAGGTCCTGAAGCTTTCGGGGACGTCAGTCTTTTTGTACTCCTCCGCAGTTTCATTGATATGCGGATCGTTTATCTTTACATCTATATAAGTAGTGATCCCCGGGAAGAATATGAATATGACAAGTGCCGATATAAGCAGAGCTCCGACGGCTCCGCCTGCAATGATAGCTTTTTTCATTTTATCTCCTGTGGCTGGTGATCAGTGTAGGGGCGAACAGAGTTCGCCCGAACATAGAATGTTCCGCTGATAAAATTATGTTCTTTGCGGAACGCCGAGGGCGGCGTTCCCTACTAATTCTTCATTTCAAAGCTTTCGCCGAGAATGTCCTTGTTAGCTTCGAGGATAGGATTGATGCACTCTGCAAGGAACTCGTCCACCTGCTGTGAGCTTCTGCCCGTGTAGTTCTCGGGCTTGAGAACTGCGTCAAGCTCCTCCTTTGTTACCATGAACATAGGATCGGCTTCGATGAGCTCGCAGAGGTTGTTGTCGAGACCCTTTACCTTTACGTTTTCGCCTGCCTCCATGGAGTAATCCATGATGCGGTCGTGGAGCTCCTGACGGTTTCCGCCCTTCTTTACGGCGTCCATCATGATGTTCTCGCTTGCCATGAAGGGGAGCTCAGCCATAACTCTGCGGCGTATCATTTCGGGGTAAACAACTATGCCGTTGGTAACATTGAGC
Organism: uncultured Ruminococcus sp.; assembly: GCF_946415235.1. Classification (GTDB taxonomy): domain Bacteria; phylum Bacillota; class Clostridia; order Oscillospirales; family Ruminococcaceae; genus Ruminococcus. The sequence goes on from NZ_CAMKRR010000047.1 coordinate 8,185, forward strand.
ATTATATTGAGGATAGCGTCAACGCCGAGGAATGCCTCTGCCACACTGATACGCTTGTTTGCTGAGTCGTCGAGAGTCCTCTCGAACCACTGTGTGCCTGCTGTGAATGCAGGATTGAGGCTGTCTATAATTACATAGCGCGCAAGAGAGGTAATTCTCTCGCAGCGCATGGGGTTGCGCTTGTAAGCCATTGCGGACGAGCCTATCTGCTTCTTTTCTCTCGGCTCTTCCATTTCCTTGAAGGACTGGAGTATACGCATATCGTTGGAGAATTTGCTTGCGGACTGCGCTATATCGCTGAGGAGCTCAAGCACTTTCGAGTCCACCTTGCGTGAGTAGGTCTGTCCCGATACGGGAACTACAGCGTCAAAGCCCATTTCCTCTGCGATCATCTGCTCCAGCTTCTTGATCTTGTCCGTATCGCCCTCGAAAAGCTCCATGAATGAAGCCTGAGTGCCTGTTGTGCCCTTCGAGCCGAGGAGCTTGAGAGTTGACATTCTGTACTCCAAGTCCTGAAAGTCCATGAGGAGCTCATTGAGCCAGAGAGTTGCTCTCTTGCCCACAGTTGTGAGCTGTGCGGGCTGGAGGTGTGTGTAAGCCAGACAGGGGAGAGATTTGTACTCGTTTGCGAATTTCGCAAGATTGCTCATTACATTGAGGAGCTTTCTGCGAACTACCTTAAGGGCGTCGCGCATGATGATAACGTCGGTATTGTCGCCCACATAGCATGAGGTCGCACCGAGGTGTATGATACCTGCTGCGTCGGGACAAGCCTGACCGTATGTGAAAACATGAGCCATAACATCGTGGCGTGTTATTTTTTCGCGCTCAGCCGCCATTTCGTAGTCCACATCGTTGATATGCTCCTCGAGCTGCTTTACCTGTGCCTCTGTTACGGGGAGACCCAGCTTCATTTCTGCTCTTGCGAGAGCTACCCAGAGCTTTCTCCATGTGGTGAATTTTTTATCCGCAGAGAAAATGTACTGCATTTCCTCACTTGCATAACGTGTACAGAATGGGCTTTCATAGCTGTTGATATTACTGCTCATTTTGATCTACTCCTTTTATATCAATTGTCGTACTTCGACAGTACATCAAATTAATTATAACATCATACGCCCTTCATGTCAATAAAAAAGGCGGCTTAGTGCCGCCTTAGTTTTGATGAAATTCTGCCTGATTTCTGTATAATTTACACATCATCCATGTAGTCGTTCCTGTAATTGTCAACATGGTCGTCCAGCTTTTCGCTTTTCAGGGTGAGATCTGTCATCTGATCTGCGGCTGTCTGCTTAAGCTCGTCAAACTTTTGCTGGTAAGGGTCTTTGATAGCTCGCTGTCTGCTGTCCATATCCTGTTCAAAGAACCTTTCGTTGAAGTATGGATAGCCGTCTGCCGTTTCAAGCTCATGGAAGGTATGGTTGGTCTTCATATTTATTGCCGCTATCAGGAGTATTATCGCAAGAAGCAGCAGATGTATCCGCGATGTATAGCCTATGGAGTCGAACTTGAAGTATTTAAGGTATTCTCCGTTGGCATATTTCTTGAAAATGGAAAGGATGATCTGATTGAATACAGCCAGTCCTCCCGTGAACAGCACGAACAGGTCGCGCTTACGGTATGCCCCCTGCCATGCACAGTATATCGCCAGCGAGTAGACGATGATGCTCTCAAAGGTCAGGAATATGGTATCGTCCGCAAAAACGCTTCCCAGCATAAGGAAAAGCGACAGGAGCGGAAAGAATATCAGCGAAAACATATAGGCTATGATAATACGGAAGTAGGTTTTTTTGCATTTGTTGAGGAGCGTGAGGTTGTGTGCGAATTCCTTTGCTTTCAGCTCCTGATTTCGGCGTATTTCGTTGTTTTCCATATCTTCTCCCTCATATTCGGTCGTCTGTGTGGATAATTACGGTGTTTTCAAGCAGCCTGAAGCCCATTTCGGCTGCGGAGGCGGGAACGGTGTCGGGAAGAGCTATGCTGTCATCCTTGGGAGCGGCAGCTGTCTCTTTTGCAGCGGCTTTGCGCTCTTTGCGTATGATAATGCTCCACATTATTATATTTATTACTATAAACACCGCAGCAGCGGCTGCGATGACAAGAATCTCACCTGTTGTCATAAGTGGTCTCCTTTGAAAAAGCTTTACTGCGAAAAAAGTTGTATCAGAACTCCGCGCGGAACATGGCGGCGGTTATATTGTCGTTTTCCTCTCGTGTCTTGACTGTGTCGATGAGCTGCCGCAGCTTTTTCTGCATATCCTTTTTTGATGATACAGTCTGCGGCGAAAGCTCCTCGAAGAGCTCCTTTTCCGTGAGAACATGGCGGAAGCCGTCCGAGCATATCATATAGTTTGCTCCGTTTTCGAGGTCGCCCAGCTTCACCTCGGGGAAGATATCGGCGGTAACGCCCACGCACTGCACAAGAGCGTTCCTGCGGGGGTCTGTTTTGGCCTCCTCGGGAGTCATCCTGCCGTTCTTTACCTCGCGGTTGACAAAAGTATGGTCGTCCGTGAGCTGGCTGAGCTTGTCGGATATCTTATATATACGGGTATCGCCCACATGGAAGGTCATGAACTTAGAGTCCACGGCTATTATACCTGTAGCGGTAGTGCCGAGCTGCAGATGCTCCCGCATACCGTAGTCCACCATCATGGCGTTGAGCCTTCTCAGGCGGCTTATGACGTTTCTTGCGGCAGTTTCCCAGTCCCAGTCGGGGAGCTCGAAGGGAAGCTCCCTGTCGAACCATTCCGAAAAGCTGCGGACTACCTCAGCGCTGGCGAGCTCGCCCCGTGAGAGGCCGCCCATGCCGTCGCAGACCATTACAAGAGCGGCTCTTCCGCTGCCTGTATCGGCAGTCTTGACGCAAACGCTGTCCTGATTGTTGTATTTCGATATACCTGCGTCGGTATCGCAGGCTGCAATATATTTCATAGTATCTTACCTGTCTGTGAAATCAAATTCCTCGTCGGACAGCCTTATAACGTCGCCGTCCTTGAGCTTTATCTCCCTTTCGGGCAGGAGGGGAGTATTATTTATATATGTTTTGTTTGTGGAATTGTTGTCCTCTATGAAGCACGAACCGTCGCGGCAGTAGATAGTAGCGTGATGGCGGCTGACTGTGCGGTTTTCGGTTATGCAGAAGTCAACGCGGTCGCGCTCCTTGCCTATCCTGAAGACTGGTCTGTCGATATTGACGGTCACTCCCGTGGAGCGGCGCGTAAGAGTGGGATATTTCGGGGTACTGCGCGGTATCTCCTTTTTTACGAGCTCGGGGAGTATCTGCTTCTTTTCTGCTGCAAGCGGAGGTATGGACTTCGGCTCGGGTCTGCTGAACAGCGGGGCTGCGGTCTTTGCCGTCTTTGGGATCACGAATGGGTGAGTATCGCCCTTGCACTGAACAGGCGGCAGCACCTTGGGCTTGCGTACCTGCTGAGCCTGCTGTGAAGCGGGTCTGCTGAACTCGCTGCGGTCGGGCAGAGCGAAAAGCTCGGGAGCTTCCGTGCGGATACGCTCCTTTGTATCGTATATGCTGAAGGCGGGCTTGCTTATGACGAAGCTCATGAAGTCGTCGATGCGGTCGTAATCGTACTGTGAGCTGTAATTTGCGAAAGAGGATATCTTACGCAGGCAGTTGATAATGCCGTCGTTGGTGCTTTCGTTGTACCACAGGGGCAGATAGAACAGATGAAGCTCCTTTGTACGCTGATCGGCGGTGATATAATTGGGATCGAGGACTATATTCTGCATATTGAAGCCGCATTTTTCGGCTATATCGAGTATATTAAGCAGATTGAGGACTATGCGGAAATACTGCGTCTTGTCGATGCCGTTTTTCAGTACATTGATAAGGGGCAGCCCCTTAGCGCCCGTAAAAACCAGCTTGTCATCCGACTGTACAGAGGGAACGAGCCAGCCCTTTATACGGTTGTCGATAAAATACTGATATTCGGCTTCATTGAGCATTTCGCTCCCTGTAAATCTGCATACTATGCATACCTCGCCGTTTTTTTCCGTGAATTTGAGCTTTGCCACGTTACCACTCCTTTCGGCTATTATTGCGGTTATTGAGGATACACTAATTATAACATAATAATTTAAAAATATCAAGAGCAAGCGAACTGTGCCGCTCTTACTCAACCTGCACAATAATAAAGTGCGTTTTTTGTGCAGCTATACAAAGATGAAAATTATTTTTTTCTTATTAAACGGTTTTGCGTTTAATTTCATAGAATTTCAGCCCCCTTATAGAAGGACATTTATGTTTCCTTCCTTATGCACAAAAAAAGACCGTCCCGAAGGACGGTCCTTTTGAGATTACTTTTTCTTCTTTGCTGCGGACTTGTTCTTCCACCATGACCATGTAACAGGTGCAACGAAGAGTGAGGAGAACGTACCCGAGATAAGACCCATCATAAGCGGTACAGAGAAGCTGAGAAGCGACTTGTAGCCTGTTGCGAGAACAACTATTGTTATGATAAGCATAGTGCCGATAGTTGTGACTGATGTTCTGATAGATCTTGTGAGAGACTGTGTGCAGCTTACGTTGATGAGCTCGTTGAGTGAAGCCTTTGGCATAAGCTTGCGGTTTTCTCTTATTCTGTCGTAGATAACGATGGTATTGTTGATTGAGTAGCCGAGTATCGTAAGTATAACGGCAACGATGTTTGAGTCGATGCTGAAGCCGCATACTATAGTTGTCGTGAAAGCTACGAATATATCGAGGCAGAGAGCGAAAATAGAGCATATACCTGCCGACCAGCCGCCTATATTCCTGAATCTTATTGCGATATAGATGATAACGATGAATGCTGCGAAGAGTACCGCGATAAAGCATTTGAGCAGGAATTCACGTCCCGATGCAGGGTTAACGTCGTTTGAGTCGTAGATAACGAGATCGTTGTCTGTGAACTTTTCCCTGAGAGCTGTTGTGAGCTCTGTCTGTCTGTCGGCTGTAAGTCCCTGATCGGAGGTAAATGAGATAGTTACCTGTTTTCCGCCTGAGTCAAGGCTCTCACCTGTTCTTACCGTGACAGTTGAACCAACGATGTCCTTAACGGTGGAAGCAACGTCGTTTGTATTTATCTCACCCTGATAGGTGTAGGTTATGAGCGTACCGCCCTTGAACTCTATCGCAAGGTGTATTCCTCTGATTATCGCGCCTGCGATGAATACTACGAGTACTGCGATGATGACGCCGAGGATGAGCTTTTTCTTGGAACAGAAGTTATAAACCTTTGCGGGAGTGCTTACTTTTTCTGTCTGAGTGTTGTTCTTACTCATTTTTCGTCACCTCCGTAAAGCTTTCTGTTTTTGAAGCACTTGAACTTGGAGAGTGATGTTACCATAAGTCTTGAAGCAAATACTCCGAAGATGAAGTTGCAGATAACGCCTGCGAGCAGGGTAAATCCGAAGGAGTAAACAACGCCCTCAGCAGTAGCGCCAAATGCGAAGAAGATAGTCTTGTTGAGGATCTTCGAGAAGAAGCTGTCGGGAACACCGAAAGCACCCATGAGGATAACTGCGATGATAACATTTGTGATGTTACCGTCAAGGATAGCAGAGAAAGCCTTCTTGTAGGCGATCTTTATAGCAGCGTCAAGCGACTTGCCTGTTCTGAGCTCTTCCTTGATACGCTCGCCTGTGATGATGTTTGCGTCAACGCCCATGCCGACTGCAAGTATGATACCTGCGATACCGGGAATAGTGAGCGTAGAGCCGTTCATAAATCCGAACCAGCCTGTGATAGCTGCGAGTGAACCTGCGACCTGACCGCAGAGTGCGATAACAGCTACAAAACCGGGGAGTCTGTAGAGGACTATCATATATACAGCGATAAAGCAGAATGCGATAAGAGCTGCAAGAAGGATAGCGCTCAGTGAGCCTTCACCCATTGTAGGTGAGATGGTCCTGAAGCTCTTTGTCTCCATTTTGAAGGGGAGAGCACCCGAATTGATCTGATTTGCAAGCTTTGTTGCAGTCTCAGCTGTAAAGCTTCCCGAGATCTGAGCCTGACCGTTTGAGATAGCCTCATTTACTTTCGGAGCGGATATCAGTGTATTGTCCATCCATATGGATATAGGTGTATCCGAGCCTGCAAGCTCTGCTGTAGCGGCAGCGAATTTTTCCGAGCCTGACTGCTCACCGTTCTCACCGCTTGTCTTGAGCTTGAGACTTACAACGTACTCAGCGCTCTGACCGTCGTCGGTGGGAAGATAACCCATCTGTGCGGATTCGATATCGTCGCCGTTGAGGACCAGCTCGCCTGACGGGATCGCGTTTCCGTCCTCGTCGGTGGTCGTATCTGTGCCCTTGCGGAATGTCAGTTCAGCCATTTCACCGAGCTCCTTTACGGCAGCCTCGGGGTCGAAGTTTGTCTCGCCGACTTTCCATGGGAAGCGGACGATAATTCTGTCGCTTTTTTCATCACTGTAAACTTCGTTATCGGTGATACCGAGTGAAGCAAGTCTTGTCTTGATTACTTCGGTAGCAGAAGCGAGCTGATCGCTGTCAGCGTCGAAGTCGCCTGCGGGACCGAAAGTAACGTCAACGCCGCCCTTGATATCTATACCAAGACGGATATCGTCAACGCCCTTGACATAAGTAGTTCTGTTGTCGCCGAAGAGCTTATCTATACCCATTACGGCTGTAACAGCGAATACAGCGATAAAAGCAACGACAATGAAGAAAGTTTTTTTGCCTGTCTTTTTCACAGTCATGCCTCCTAAAAACCGAGCTCTTTCAGCCGTTCAGCAGGTCCGCGGAACAGGCATGAGCCCTTTATTCCTGTCTCTTTGACAATTACATTAATTGTACTATATTTTTGCAAAAAAGTCAAGTATCTGAACGGAAAAATATCCCATTTCAAAAATATGCACAATTAAGAACAGAAAATTTCGGAATTATGAACAAATGACTAAGATAATATACAGGGCTTGCACCTGAAATAAGAAAAGGCGTTCTGCCTTTCGGCAAAACGCCTTGTGTGATTATTTGAAATGCTTCTGCGATATTTTCAGTCGGTTCATGGCTCTGTTGAGAGCAGCCTGAGTCTCATAGTACTCCTTGATGCTCTGCTTCTGCCTGAGACGTTCCTCGGCGCGTTCCCTTGCTTCCTGAGCGCGTTTGATGTCTATTTCCTCGGGAAGCTCGCAGGTGTCCGCGAGAATTATGGAAGAATCGGGCATGACCTGTATGAAGCCCTCGGATATGGCGGCATATTTCCACACGCCGTCAACAAGATATTTCAGCTCTCCTGTGGGGAGCGAGGTTACGAGAGGCTCATGTCCTGCCATTATTCCGAGAAGTCCGTCTATGGCGGTAATAACGAGGTGCTCGACCTCGCCGCTGAAAAATACGCGGTCTGTAGCGATTATTTCGAGGTGAAAGGTCTTAGCCATAGTCAGCCGCCTCCTTTATTCCTCGTCCATCTGACGGGCTTTCATGAGAACGTCGTCGATAGTTCCCGCCATGAGGAATGCAGCCTCGGGGTACTTGTCCATGTCGCCGTCTATGATGGCGCTGAAACCCTCGATAGTGTCCTTGAGCGGCACGTACTTGCCCTTGAGGCCTGTGAAGTTCTCCGCAACATTGAAGGGCTGGGAGAGGAACTTCTGTATCTTTCTTGCGCGGTATACCGCAAGCTTATCCTCGTCGCTGAGCTCTTCCATACCGAGTATGGCGATGATATCCTGCAATTCCTTGTACTTCTGAAGGAGCTCCTGAGTCTGTCTTGCCACCTTGTAGTGCTCCTCGCCTACTATCTCGGGCTCGAGTATACGGGAATTGGACTCCAGCGGGTCAACTGCGGGATAGATGCCCTGCTCGACTATCTTACGCGAAAGAACAGTGGTGGCATCAAGGTGCGCGAAGGTTACCGCAGGCGCAGGGTCTGTAAGGTCGTCCGCAGGGACGTATACAGCCTGTACCGATGTGATGGAGCCGTTTTTCGTAGATGTGATGCGCTCCTGCAGCTCGCCGACTTCCGTAGCAAGAGTTGGCTGATATCCGACGGCGGAGGGCATACGTCCGAGAAGAGCCGATACCTCCGAGCCTGCCTGTACGTAACGGAATATATTGTCGATGAAGAGGAGAACGTCCTTGTGCTCGCGGTCACGGAAGTACTCAGCCATGGTAAGACCTGTCTGGGCAACTCTCATACGCGATCCCGGGGGCTCGTTCATCTGACCGAAAACAAGAGCGGTCTTGGAGATAACTCCCGATTCCTGCATTTCGTTCCATAGGTCGTTTCCTTCACGGGAACGCTCGCCGACGCCTGTGAATATAGAGTAGCCGCCGTGCTCGGTGGCGATATTGCGTATGAGCTCCTGTATAAGAACGGTCTTGCCGACGCCTGCGCCGCCGAAAAGTCCAATTTTACCGCCCTTGGCGTAGGGAGCTATAAGGTCGATGACCTTTATGCCGGTTTCCAGTACCTCGACAACGGGGCTCTGATCCTGAAAGGTAGGAGCTTTTCTGTGTATCTCCCATTTCTCCTCGGTCTCAACGTCGCCCTTTTTGTCGATAGGCTCGCCGAGAACATTGAACATACGTCCGAGAGTCTGCTCGCCTACAGGCACTTTTATGCATGAGCCTGTGGAAGTGACCTCCATATTCTTGCTGAGTCCCTCGCTGGACGCCAGCATTATGCAGCGTACTATGTGGTTGCCCATATGCTGGGCGACCTCCATAACGCGCTTTCTGCCGTCGACCTCAACAGTGAGGGCGTCCCTTATCATAGGGAGCTTTCCGCTGCCGAACTCGACATCTATGACAGGTCCGATGACCTGTGTTATTCTGCCTTTTTCCATTTTTTTCTCCTTTTTAAGAGAATTGCGGGTATATTTTTTCTGTAGGGGAGGGCGTCCTCGCCCTCCCGAAACTTACATAATATTGTACCGTACAACTTGCACCCGAGCCCGCAGCCGTTAGCTGTAAGCTCTTGGCTTGTAGGGACGACCATTGGAGTCCGTGGTTTTTATGTTATTTGCGGGCGGATGATATCCGCCCCTACAGTTATGCAAACGAGCGTTAGCCCTTATTCTGCAGGGCTGCCTTGGGCGGCCCGTATTTTGTGTTTTATTCGCGGGCACACAATGTGCGCCCCTACATATTATTCACTGATAGAAGCAGCGCCGCCGCATACCTCCGTTATCTCCTGAGTGATAGCTGCCTGTCTTGCACGGTTGTAGCGGAGCGAAAGGTCCTTTATCATGTCCTTTGCACTTGTGGTAGCTGCGTCCATAGCGGTCATGCGGGACTGCTGCTCGCAGCAGAATGCCTCCACCATAGCTCCGTAGATGATGCCCTTTGCGTACTGAGGTATGAGATAGTTCATTACCTCCTCGGGTGAGGGCATGAATGAAGCCTTCGGCAGCTTTTTTAGAGTACCGTCCGCAGCCTTTCCGAAATGCTTTCTCTCAAAGGGCAGCAGCCTGAGAGTTCTCGGCTCCTGAAGGTTCGAGTTTATCATGTCCGTGTAGATGAGGTATACCTCGTCAAGCTCGTGCTTTTCAAACTTTTCAAGGACGAGCTCGGCTATCTCACGCGCTCTGTACAGAGTGGGATTTTGTGTGGTATAGAGGAACTCGCCGTCAACAGACGCTTTTTTGCCGCTGTTGATACGGCGCTGGTAGTACATTCTTCCCACCTGTCCCATGACAAAGAGGTAGCAGTTGTCAAGGTCGGCTGCCTCGTCAAGCTTCTGATCGGTATATTTAAGTATGTTATGATTGTAGCTTCCGCACAGTCCCTTATCGCCCGTAATTACGATATATCCCTTTTTACGCTTATCCTCGGGGATATCCGCACGTCTGTCGAAATAGAGCTGACGGGTATGGGGAGTATGCTCCAGAACGCTTTCGATAGTGGACTGGAGCTTGTAGAAGTAGGGCTCTGTACACTCCAGTGAAGTCCTTGCCTTTTTGAGCTTTGAGGACGACATGAGGTACATAGCGTTGGTTATTTTCAGTATCTGCTGGATACTTCCGATCCTTTCGCGGATCTCTCTCATATTTGGCATAGCATTCCACCGCCTTACTCTTCAAAAGCCGTGAGTATTCTTTCGATACGCTCTGCAAGGTCGTCTGTGAGGACCTTATTCTCCTCTATCTCGGAGATTATGTCCTGACCGTAGCTTCTGATATAGTTCATGAGGTCTGTGCGGTATTCTCTCAGCTCCTTGAGGGGGATGCCCTTGAAGAAGCCGTGCTGTGCGGCATAGAGAAGTATTACCTGCTCATAGTGGGGGAGCGGATTGTACAGCGGCTGCTTCAGCAGCTCTGTGAGCATATGTCCGTGTTCGAGGAGCTCTGTGGTTGACTGGTCGAGCTCCGAGGAGAACTGTGTGAATATCTCCATTTCCTTGAACTGTGCAAGGTCGATACGGAGATTACCCGAAGCCTTCTTCATAGCCTTTGTCTGAGCAGCGCCGCCTACACGGGATACGGAAAGTCCGTAGTTCACCGCAGGACGGAGACCCGAGTTGAAAAGCTCGCTCTCAAGGAATATCTGACCGTCAGTGATGGATATTACGTTTGTCGGGATATATGCGGAGATATCGCCCGCGAGAGTCTCTATGATAGGCAGAGCCGTCAGCGAACCGCCGCCGTGCTCGTCGTCAAGACGGCTGGAGCGTTCGAGAAGTCTCGAATGAAGGTAGAATACGTCGCCGGGGTATGCCTCACGTCCGGGAGGACGGTGGAGCAGCAGGGACATGGCTCTGTATGCAACGGCGTGTTTTGAAAGGTCGTCGTATATTATGAGTACGTCCTTGCCCTTGGACATGAAGTACTCCGCAATAGCCGTGCCCGAATATGGCGCGATATACTGGAAAGGCGAGGGATCACTGGCGGAAGCGCATACAACTACCGAGTAATCCATAGCGCCGTACTTTTTAAGGGTATTCACTATCTGTGCAACGGTGGAGGACTTCTGACCTATGGCAACATAGATACAGATAACGTCCTGTCCCTTCTGATTTATGATAGTATCAACGGCAATGGAGGTCTTTCCTGTCTGGCGGTCGCCGATTATGAGCTCACGCTGACCTCTGCCGATGGGGAACATTGAGTCTATGGCGAGTATACCTGTCTGGAGCGGCACGCTTACGGGCTTACGCTCGATAACGCCCGGAGCTTCACGCTCTATGGGGAAGTAATCGTCGGGCTTTATCTGTCCGAGACCGTCTATAGGCGATCCGAGAGCGTCAACGACTCTTCCGAGGAGCTCGTCGCTCACGCCGATACCCGCTCTTTTGCCCGTTCTGATAACGGAAGAGCCCTCTGTGAGTCCGTGGTCGTCGCCGAGAAGAACTACTCCGACGGACTTTTCCTCAAGGTTCTGTACTATGCCTCTTATGCCCGTCTCGAATTCAACGAGCTCGCCGTACATTACGGAATTCATGCCGTATACTCTTGCGATGCCGTCGCCGAGACGCGTAATGAAGCCTGTTTCGGTAGCTCCCGACTTTACGTCGAAGTCGCGGACCTCTGTTTTGAGCACGGAGATGATATCACTGTTCCTGCTCTTTGCAGACGACGGAGCGCCCACGTATTCCGCAGCCTTGTTCTGGAGAGTGTCCTTCATAAGGCGGAGGCTTGTACGGTAGCTCTTGTCGTATTCAAGGTCGCCTGCGTTGAGTATGAAGCCGCCTATGATGTCGGGATCGTGCTTATACTCTATATCAACGTCCTCCTTGACGAATTTATCCATGATAAACTGTCTGAGGTCAGCCTGCTGAGCCTCGGTAAGAGGCGTAACATAGCGTACTACAGCCTTTATGCTGCCCTGCTTGTCAATGAGTATATCCTCGTATTCGTCAAGTATCTCCCCTATGCGCTCAACGGCGCCGCTGCGGACCGTGTTCATAAGGAACTTCTGCATGGATTCGGGGAAAAGCCTGCTTATAACAGCTCTCTTCTCGTCGTGGGTGACAAGAGGATTTGAAAGTGTATCCGCAAGGTCGGGGCAGGTCTCAAGCACCTTTCTTGTTTCGGAGCAGTCTGTCTGAGAAACATCAAGACGGACAAGCTCTTTCAGCAGCTCTCTGTCTGAGTCTCTCATTTCTTAGCCTCCTCTTCGGAAAGGAACTTATCAACGAGACGGCGGTTCTTTTCGTCGTCTACATTTTCTCCGATGATCTTTGAAGCAGCTTCTATGGCAAGGTCTGCTATCTCGGACTGTGCCTGACGGAGAACGCGCTTTCTCTCGTTCTCTATGGTCCTGTCTGCGTCGGCAACTATCTTTTCTGCCTCCTCCTGAGACTTCCTGATAATTGCGGAGCGCTCGGACTCGGCGTCCTCATGTGCCTTCATTATTATCTGATTTGCCTTTTCCTTAGCCTCGCTGATAGAGTCCTCATACTGCTGACGGAGCTCCTCAGCCTC
>NZ_CAMKRR010000048.1 GCF_946415235.1 uncultured Ruminococcus sp.
ACCTTATGCTTGCCGACGGACAGGTGTTCGAGGGCAGGAGCTTCGGTGCAAAGGGCACCGTCATAGGTGAAGTCGTATTCACAACGGGAGTCACGGGCTATCAGGAAACTCTCACAGACCCCAGCTACTACGGACAGATAGTCACACAGACCTTTCCGCTTATCGGAAACTACGGCGTGAACTCTGAGGACAACGAGTCCGCAAAGTCCTACGTAACGGGCTATATCGTAAGGGAGTGGTGCAATTCGCCCTCAAACTTCCGCAGCGAGGGCAATATAAACGACTTCCTGAAGGAGCACAACATCGTCGGCATAAATAATATCGACACCCGCCGCCTTACACGTACTATCCGCGAAGTCGGCGTAATGAACGGCGTTATCACCACCGACGACGTATACGCGAAAAAGGACGAGCTCCTTGAAAAGATAAGGGCTTTCACGGTAAAGGACGCTGTAAGGAGCGTTACTAACAATGAAACTCTCACCTATGAGCCCGAGGAGAAAAAGCTCAGAGTTGCCCTGTTCGATTTCGGCTACAAGCGAAATATCAGACAAGAGCTTCTGAAGCGCGGCTGCGAGGTGGTCGTAGTACCTGCGTATACCACGGCAGCTGAAATAAAGGAGCTTGCTCCCGACGGCATCATGTTCTCCAACGGCCCCGGAGACCCTGCCGAAAATGTTGAGATAATAGAGAATATCAGGGAGATACAGAAGCTGGGCATACCCATATTCGGCATATGTCTCGGACATCAGCTCATGGCACTTGCTAACGGCGGCAGGACGGAGAAGCTGAAATACGGCCACAGAGGTGCCAATCAGCCGGTTATCGACCTTGAGAGCGGTCTTACCTACGTTACCAGCCAGAACCACGGCTATGCGGTAGTAGGGGACAGCATCGACCCTTCCGTGGGAAAGGTCTCACATATCAACGCAAACGACAAGACCTGTGAGGGCATACACTATACCTCAGTCAACGCAAGAACGGTCCAGTTCCACCCCGAAGCACACGGCGGTCCGCTGGATACATCGTATCTGTTTGACGATTTCGTTAATACAATGCAGAATGCATAATGCATTACGAATTATGAATTAAAAATCGGAGGTAATAGAAATGCCACTCAGAAGTGATATAAAGAAAGTACTTGTTATCGGCTCCGGTCCTATCGTGATCGGACAGGCTGCCGAATTCGACTACGCAGGCACACAGGCCTGCCGCGCACTGAAACAGGAAGGACTTGAAGTAGTCCTCGTGAACTCGAACCCTGCCACCATAATGACCGACAAGGCAATGGCTGACAAGGTATACATAGAGCCCCTTACACTTGATGTTGTAAAGAGAATAATAGAAATGGAAAAGCCCGACAGTCTGCTGTCAACTCTCGGCGGTCAGACAGGTCTTACACTGTCCATGCAGCTTGCGGAGGAGGGCTTCCTCGAGAGCCATAACGTGAAGCTCCTCGGCGCAGACCCCGAGACTATCCACAAGGCAGAGGACAGACAGGCTTTCAAGGACACCATGGAGAAGATCGGCGAGCCTGTTATCCCATCAAAGGTCGTAGAGACCGTTGAGGACGCAGTGGACTTCGCACAGGTGATACATTATCCCGTTATCGTCCGCCCCGCATTCACTCTCGGCGGTACAGGCGGCGGAATTGCACAGAACGAGGAGGAGCTCCGCGACATCGCAACCAATGGTCTCCGTCTTTCGCCTATCACACAGATACTTGTCGAGAAGTGCATAAGCGGCTGGAAGGAGATAGAGTTTGAAGTTATCCGTGACGCAAAGGGCAATGTCATCACCGTATGCTCGATGGAGAACTTCGACCCCGTAGGCGTTCACACAGGCGACAGCATCGTTATCGCACCTGCCGTAACTCTCAGCGACAGGGAGTATCAGATGCTCCGTACAGCAGCTATAAACATTATCAAGGAGCTCAAAGTCGAGGGCGGCTGCAACTGTCAGTTCGCACTTCACCCCACAAGCTTCAGGTATGCTGTTATCGAGGTAAATCCGAGAGTTTCCCGTTCCTCTGCGTTGGCTTCAAAGGCAACGGGCTACCCAATAGCAAAGACAGCTGCAAAAATTGCTATCGGCTATACTCTTGACGAGATAATCAATCAGGTAACAGGCAAGACCTATGCCTGCTTCGAGCCTGCACTGGACTATGTTGTTATCAAGTTCCCGAAATGGGCTTTCGATAAATTCGTATACGCAAAGCGTACCCTCGGCACTCAGATGAAGGCAACGGGAGAGGTAATGGCTATCGGTACCAGCTTTGAGCAGGCTATGATGAAGGCTGTCCGCTCCATAGAGCTGGGGATGGACACCATGAACCTGAAAAAGCTGGCAAAGCTCTCAACTGAGGAGATACGCGAGAAGCTCCATGTTATCGACGACGAGCGTTCGTTCTGCGTATTTGAGGCGCTCAAGCGCGGTATTACTCCTGAGGAGATACACGAGATAACCATGATAGACAACTGGTTCCTCTATAAGCTCCTGAACCTTGTTGAGCTGGAGAAATGGCTGGCAGAGGGTGAGCTCACAGAAGAAAAGTACGATATCGCAAAGCAGTACGGCTACCTTGACAGCACTATCGAGCGCATATCGGGACAGAAGTGCCCCAAGCACAAGAGCGCCGTATACAAAATGGTCGATACCTGTGCAGGCGAGTTCAAGGCAGAGACCCCTTACTTCTACTCCACCTTCGATGAGGAGAACGAGGCAAAGCAGTTCATTGAGCGCACGGACAAGGGCAAGAAAAAGGTCATCGTATTCGGAAGCGGTCCTATCCGAATCGGACAGGGCATAGAGTTCGACTACTGCTCCGTACACTGTGTATGGACTCTTAAAGAGCTTGGTTACGAGGCTGTAATATGCAACAACAACCCCGAGACTGTTTCCACCGACTTCGATACAGGCGACCGTCTTTACTTCGATCCGCTTACAAAGGAGGACGTTCAGTCCATTATCGAGACCGAGCAGCCCTACGGCGTAGTTGTACAGTTCGGCGGACAGACTGCTATCAAGCTCACACGCTATCTCTCGGATATGGGAGTTCGCATACTCGGAACCTCCGCTGATATGATAGACGCGGCAGAGGACAGGGAGCGCTTCGATGAAGTCCTTGAAAAGTGCGGTATACCGAGACCTGCGGGACATACCGTAATGAACACGGAGGAAGCTCTTGCGGCAGCCAATGACCTCGGCTATCCCGTACTTCTCCGTCCTTCCTATGTTCTCGGCGGACAGAACATGATAATCGCCCACTCCGACGCAGACGTAAAGGAGTATATGGGCATCATCATGAGCCATAATATAGAGAACCCCGTACTTATCGACAAGTACATGATGGGTACTGAAGTCGAGGTCGACGCCATCTGCGACGGCGAGGACTACCTTATCCCCGGTATCATGGAGCATATCGAGCGAGCAGGCGTTCACTCGGGCGACTCAATCTCTATATACCCCGCACAGCATCTTTCAGACCGTATCAAGCGCATAATCGTTGAGTACACAAGGCTTCTCGCAAAGGAGCTTAATGTTATCGGACTTGTGAACATACAGTACGTCGTATACAATCACGAGGTATTCGTTATCGAGGTAAATCCCCGTTCATCGAGAACCGTTCCCTACATCAGCAAGGTAACGGGAATACCTATGGTCGATATCGCCACAAAGATAATGTTCGGCGCTAAATTAAAGGATATGGGCTATGAGAGCGGACTCTATCCAGCAGGCGACTACGTAGCGGTAAAAGTTCCCGTATTCTCCTTTGAGAAGCTCACAGACGTTGATACTATGCTGGGACCCGAGATGAAGTCCACAGGCGAGTGTCTCGGCATCGGCAGAAACCTTGAGGACGCGCTCTTAAAGGGACTTATCGCCGCAGGCTTCGACCTCAAGCGCGAGGGCGGAGTTCTTATCTCGGTGCGTGACAGCGACAAGAGGGAGATACTTCCCATTGCGGACAAGTTCGAGCAGATGGGCTTTGAGCTCTACGCCACATCGGGCACTCAGAGCGTTCTCCACAGGAACATGATAGCGGCAAATCTTGTCCGCAAGATATCCGACGGCGAGCCGAATGTTGAGACTCTCCTTGACAGCGGCAAGATACACTATGTTATCTCCACCTCCGCAAAGGGCAGACTTCCCGAGCGCGACAGCGTTAAGATGAGAAGAAAGTCCATCGAGCGCTCAATATGCAGTCTTACAGCCGTAGATACGGCGAAGTCGCTGGTAAAGGTGCTTGAATCGGGCAGAACTATCAACGATGTTGAATTAGTTGATATTACAAAGATATAAACCTGTAGGGGCGGGGTTCCGCCGCCCGTTACTGTTCCGCATTGAAAGGAAATACTTTGATTGATGTAATAATCGTGGCACTGATAGCGGCAATTCTTTGCTATATTCTTGTCAGAATGTGGATACGTGACCGAGAAAAGGAACGACTTGCAGAAAAGCGTTTCGTTGTTAGACGAAAAGAGGGAACACTTGAAAAGTCTTACAGGATACGTGTCGCATACGGAGTGCCGTTAAGCGTTATAATGGGCTGTGCGATATATGTCTATTTCAGGCTAAGCGGCAAACTGGAAAATATCTTTTTCTGACGGGCGATGGGATAAACCCATGCACAAGAAATTATTCGATACTATCAAGGGACGCCCTCACTTGCAGGGCGTCCCTCTTTCAAAAACAGTCCGCCGGACTGTTTTTGAAATTCACCCTTGCGGTGCGCCTGACGTAATTAAGGGGCGCTGCCCCTTGAACCCTGCCAGAGGCGCTGCCTCTGGACTCTGCCAAAGGGTTGTGAACCCTTTGGAATCCCTTTCATACGTTTACCCACTCTTTTCAGAAAGGTTAGAAAATGGATCACTTCAAGCTATGTTCAAACTACGCTCCTGCCGGCGACCAGCCGCAGGCTATCGACAAACTCGTAAACGGCATAAACTCGGGCAAAAAGGAGCAGATACTCCTCGGTGTTACAGGTTCGGGCAAGACCTTCACTATGGCGAACGTCATCGCCCGTGTGAATAAGCCCACACTGGTACTTGCTCACAATAAGATACTTGCGGCACAGCTCTGCTCGGAATTCCGCGAATTCTTCCCCGAAAATGCGGTGGAATACTTCGTATCCTATTATGACTACTATCAGCCCGAGGCTTATGTTCCCAGCACTGACAGCTACATCGAAAAGGACTCCTCCATAAACGACGAGATAGACAAGCTCCGCCATTCCGCTACTACAGCTCTTGCAGAGCGCCGTGATGTTATCATTGTTGCCAGCGTTTCGTGTATTTACTCCCTCGGAAGCCCGGAGGAGTACCGCTCCATGTGCGTTTCCATACGTCAGGGCACTGAAAAGCCGAGAGACCAGCTTATTGCAGAGCTCGTAAAGATACGCTACGAGCGCAACGATATCGCCTTTGAGCGTAACAGGTTCAGAGTCCGCGGCGATGTTGTGGAGATATTCCCTGCAATGTCCTCGGATACGGCTGTTAGGGTGGAGTATTTCGGTGACGAGATAGACCGCATCTCCGAGATAAACGTGGTAACGGGAGAGGTAAAGGCGGTAGTCTCCCATGCTGCGATATTCCCTGCTTCTCATTATGTAGTCGGCGACGATAAGCTCGAAGCTGCGATAAACGAGATAGACAGGGAGCTTGCGGAACGCATAGACTACTTTCAGCAGAACAACAAGCTCATTGAAGCTCAGCGCATCGAGCAGAGAACACATTACGACATGGAAATGCTCAGGGAAGTGGGTTATTGCAGCGGCGTTGAGAATTATTCCCGTGTACTTGCGGGACGTCCCGCGGGAAGCACTCCGCTCACGCTCATGGATCATTTCCCCGAGGATTTTCTCCTCATAGTGGACGAGAGCCATGTCACACTGCCGCAGGTAAGGGCTATGTATGCAGGCGACCGCGCAAGAAAGACCACCCTTGTGGAATACGGCTTCCGACTGCCGAGCGCTATGGACAACCGTCCGCTGAACTTCGACGAGTTCAATGCCCATATCCGGCAGGCCATATACGTAAGCGCCACTCCCGGTCAGATAGAGCGCGAAAAGACCGATACCATAGTAGAGCAGGTGATACGCCCCACGGGACTTGTTGACCCCGAGATAATCGTGAAGCCCACACAGGGACAGGTTGACGACCTGCTTTCCGAGATAAACGAGCGAGTTGCGCGTCATGAGCGCGTGCTTGTAACTACTCTCACCAAGAAAATGGCTGAGGACCTTACTTCATATTATGAAAAGCTGGGTGTAAAGGTACGCTATCTCCACCATGACATAGATACAATCGAGCGTATGGAGATAATCAAGGATCTCCGCGAGGGAGTATTCGATGTGCTTGTGGGTATCAATCTTCTCCGTGAGGGACTTGATATCCCCGAGGTGAGCCTTATCGCCATACTGGACGCCGACAAGGAGGGCTTCCTGAGAAGCGAGACCTCCCTGATACAGACTATCGGACGAGCTGCAAGAAATGCGGAGGGACAGGTAATAATGTACGCCGACAGCGTGACGGGTTCAATGGAAAGAGCCATAACCGAGACCGAACGACGCCGCTCATTGCAGATAGCCTTCAACGAGGAGCACGGGATAGTTCCCAAGACTATAATCAAGGATATCCGCGATGTTCTCGAAATAACCTCAAAGCCGAAGATAGAGGAAAAGACGAAAAAGAAGAAGCTCTCCGCTGCGGAAAAGCAGCGCCTGATAGACAAGCTCACCGTGGAAATGAAGAATGCGGCAAAGCTTCTTGAATTTGAACACGCCGCCTATCTCCGCGACAAGATAAAGGAGCTTCAGGGCGGTGCTTAACAATGGTGCAGAGATGTAAACTTTTGTGCATAAATACTTGTGAAACGCGCAAAAGCTATTGACATTTCATCGTTGAAATGTTACAATATACTCAACTATAAGTGTGCTTGATATGTGCACTATGAGAGGGGAAATTAAAAATGAAAAAAATTGCAAGAACTGCTGCGGCTTTTGTATCCGCCGCGGTAATGACTGTAACGGGAGCAGCACCCTGTTTCGGTCAGAAACCCATGACAGCGACGGCTGTCGATACGAACAACGACGACTGGCTCCATGCAGAGGGAAGCAGACTTTATGACATGAACGGCAATGAGGTATGGCTCACAGGAGCAAACTGGTTTGGTCTCAACTGTATAGAGGGCGCACCTCATTACCTCTGGAGCGGAGACTGCGACGACCTTGTAAGAGAGGTGGCAGACAGAGGAATAAATGTTATCAGATTTCCTATTTCCTCAGAGCTCCTCGTTTCATGGATGAACGGTGAGCCGCCTCAGCTTTCCGGCGGCGGAATGCAGGCGAGCTATAATCCTCCCGAGGATATGGACGACGGAAACGGCGGCATAATCAAAGCGGGTACCTACGGAAGCATCAACAAGGAATTCGTCGAGGCTGACGGAAAAACTCTCATAGATACGGAGAGATCATTCGACATAATCCTCGGAAAGCTGAAGAAGTACGGCATCAAGGCTTTCATCGACGTACACAGCCCGCATACCGATAATTCGGGACATAACTACAATCTCTGGTACGGCAAGGCAGGCATAACCACGGAAAAGTGGATAGAATCGCTGGTATGGCTGGCTGATAAGTACAAGGACGACGATACACTCATCGCCTACGACCTCAAGAACGAGCCTCACGGAAAGGGTCCCGAGGGAGATGAGGCTGCAAAGTGGGACGGCTCCAAAGATGAGAACAACTGGGCTTATGCGGCTACAAAGTGCGCTGAGGCTATACTTGACGTAAATCCTCATGCCCTTATACTTATTGAGGGCGTTGAACAGTCATTGAGCGGCGCTCAGGAGGGCGACTACTGGGGTATGCCCGACAGAAAGACAAATTCACCTTATATCGGCGCATGGTGGGGCGGAAACTTCCGCGGCGCAAGACAGTACCCCATCAAGCCAAAGCAGGGTACCTCGCAGATAGTATACTCGCCTCATGACTACGGTCCGTCGGTATACGACCAGACATGGTTCGCAAAGGACTTTACGGAGAAAACTCTCCTTGATGATTACTGGTACGACACATGGGCGTACATCAATGCCGAGAATATAGCTCCCGAGCTTATCGGTGAGTGGGGCGGTCATATGGACGGCGGCAAGAATCAGAAGTGGATGACGCTTCTCCGCGATTATATGATAAATCACCATATCAACCACACCTTCTGGTGCCTGAATACCAATTCGGGAGATACAGGCGGACTGTGGAAGAGCTTCTCATATTCTATCAATGACGTTTCTGATACCAGCAACGGTACCACTATAGTATGGGAAGAGGACAAGTACGCACTGCTTGAAAAGGCACTGTGGCAGACTCAGAAGAGCGGAAAGTATATCGGTCTCGACCATCAGACAGCACTCGGCAAGAACGGTATATCGCTGAATGAGTTCTATTCGTCCTATGCAAAGACCGAGGGAAGCAATCTCGACGGCGGCAAGACCTCTGACGGCAAGCCCGTTGACGCTGATAAGACTTCGACTACCACAAAGGTCAGCAGTACAACAACTGCGACGACAAGCACTTCCTCTGCCACTACGCTGACCTCTGAAACGGTCAGCTCTGTCAGTAAACGCAATTTCGGAGACGCTAATTGCGACGGCACGATCGATATGGGAGACGCTGTTCTCATAATGCAGGCGCTTGCAAATCCGAATAAGTACGGTCTTAACGGTACGGACAAGAGCCACATCACGGATGAAGGCATTAAGAATGCCGATGTTGAAGGCGGAAACGGCCTTTCAAACAATGACGCGCAGGCAATACAGCTTTACCTGCTCGGGAAGTACAAGTCACTTCCGGTTGAATAAGTATTTGACCGTGCAGCTTCAGGGTGCTGCATGGCAAAAATAAAAAATGAGAGGGAAAAAATTATGAAAAAGCTTTTACGCTCAATGGCAGCGATAGCTGCTGCGGCAGCTATTACCGTAACAGGTACTGCCTACACTCCGCCGGTGGATACAGACGCGATCAACAAAGCGTTTGCTGCCGACGACTGCAATGACGACTGGATCCATGCAAAGGGCAGCCGTCTTTACGACATGAACGGCAACGAGGTATGGATAACAGGTGCAAACTGGTTCGGCTTCAACTGCTCAGAGAACTGTGCTCACGGTCTCTATGCAAGAGATGTTGACGATATGCTCCAGACTATCGCAGATCACGGCATCAATACGCTCCGTCTGCCCATATCCTCAGAGCTTCTCGTTTCATGGATGAAGGGAAGCCCCGATCCTGTAAGCTCCGTACAGGCAAGCTACAATCCTCCTGAGGACGTAGTGGGAGAGGACGGCACTATCACTCCCGCGGGAAAGTACGGCGATATCAACAGAGATTTCGTTGAGTCCGACGGCAAGACGCTCAAGAACTCCATGGAGATCTTCGATATCATCATGCAGAAGTGCAAGAAGTACGGTATCAAGGCGTTTATTGATGTTCACAGCCCCGATGCTAACAATTCGGGCCACAACTATGAGCTGTGGTACGGAAAAGCAGGCATTACTACAGACGTATGGATAGAGTCGCTCACATGGATAGCCGAGAAGTACGCAAACGACGATACACTTATCGGCTACGACCTCAAGAACGAGCCTCACGGAAAGCGCGGATACACAGGAAATACCTGTCCTTCCGACATAGCCAAGTGGGACGGCTCGAAAGATGAGAACAACTGGGCTTATGCAGCAAAGAAATGCGCTGATTCCATACTTAAGGTAAATCCCCACGCTCTTATCTTTATCGAGGGCGTTGAGCAGTACCCAAAGACGGAAGAGGGCAATACATATGATACTCCCGATATATGGGACGCTCCCGCTGACCAGTCTCCTTGGCACGGTGCATGGTGGGGCGGAAACCTCCGCGGTGTAAAGGACTACCCCGTAGTTCCCGAAAGCGGTACAAGTCAGATAGTATATTCACCTCATGATTACGGTCCGTCAGTATATGCACAGACATGGTTCGACAAGAACTTCACTACTGAGACTCTTCTTGAGGATTACTGGTACGATACATGGGCATACATCAATGCCGAGGATATAGCTCCTCTCCTCATAGGCGAGTGGGGCGGTCACATGGACGGCGGAAAGAACCAGAAGTGGATGGAGCTCCTCCGCGATTATATGATAAATAATCACATCAGCCACACATTCTGGTGCATCAACCCCAACTCGGGTGATACAGGCGGACTTCTCGATCCTACCTTTATGAACTGGGATACTGCCAAGTACAGCCTCTTTGAAAAGTCGCTCTGGCAGACAGACGCAGGAAAGTATATCGGTCTCGACCACCAGACAGCCCTCGGAAAGAACGGTCTTTCACTCAATGAGTTCTATTCATCGGGCGCAAAGAGCAATCTCGACGGCGGCAAGGCAGGCGGCGGTCAGCCTGTTGTAGTTGACAAGACTACTACTACAAAGCCGGCCACTACCACAACTACAAGCACAACCACTACAACAAGCACTACCACGACAACTTCTTCGACTTCGACATCATCAGCAACTACTACAACTTCTTCAACTACCACAACATCACCGACCACAACGACCTCTTCCGCAACCACGGAAGCTCCGCTGGTGACAATAACACTGATACCCGAATATGAGTTAGTTGAGGTAGTATCCTATCCTACGAAAACTGTTTATAATGTGGGTGAGGACCTCGATCTTTCGGGAGTATCCATAAAAGCACGCAGTGCTACCCGCTGGTTTGAAGCTGATGGAAACAGGGCAGGCACTATGTACGGCCAGCCGCAGCAATTCGATGATATCGAATTAAGTCTGGATCAGATAGATGTTATCAGCGAAGACGGTACAAAAACAAGCGGCAGCAAGTTCAATACTCTGCCACAGGGCTCATATACTGTAAGGTTCTCGGGTCGTGCTTCAAGAGATCGCGATTTCAGGGAAATATACATATCCAGACTTGAGTTCCCTGTTACTGTAAATGATGGCAGTCAGAATACCACATCAACAACGAAGCCTAAGGATGAGACAAGCGATGTTTCCGTATGGGGTGACGCAAATCTCGACGGTCAGGTAGATATGGCAGACGCTGTTCTTATCATGCAGAGCCTTGCAAATCCGAACAAGTACGGCGTAGGCGGTTCAGATGCCAAGGCTATCACCGAGCAGGGCAAGGCAAATGCCGACGTTGATACAAGCACAAAGGGCATCACAACAAACGACGCTCTTCAGATCCAACTCTATCTCCTTAAGAAGATAGCTACTCTTGATCCCAAGGGCTGAGAGCATAACTGAATAACTATGGCGGCACGGTTTTTACCGTGCCGTTTCTTTTTTGGTAAAGTGCTTTCTGTAAGAGGGCAGAAAAAGGCTGAAATTAAACGGAAAACCGTTTAATAAGAAAAAAATAATTTTTGAATTCTATGTTGTGCACAAAAATGCAGGCGGATATTTGTAGGAGCTGTACAAGGCGGAGCAAGAAAAAAGATTTTTTGGAAAATTTGAAAAAAGTACTTGACATCTTAATATTAATATGATATTATCATAATAGAAGAAACAAATCCGATAAGCTTTTCAAGCGAAAAAATAATACTTGACGGCGCTGTGTAAACTGAGTTATAATAAAAGTAACATTTTTTCCAAAGGAGGATATGAGGTTATGAAAAAGTTTTTGGTAGTCGTGGATATGCAGAAGGATTTCGTTGACGGTGCTCTCGGTACAAAAGAGGCCTGTGCGATAGTCACTGCGGCAGTGAAAAAGATAGCTCAGTTCGACGGTGAGATATTTGTCACATATGATACTCACTTCGATGACTATATGGATACCGCCGAGGGCAGGAAGCTCCCTGTGCCACACTGCATAAAGGGCAGTGAGGGCTGGCAGCTGAACAAGGATATCGCGGCTGCACTGAAAGAAAAGAAGTTCACTCCCGTTGAAAAGTATACATTCGGTTCTGTGAAGCTTCCCGACCTCATAAAGAAGACTGCGGGTACGGAAGAATTCAGCGTGGAGCTTATCGGTCTCTGCACGGATATCTGCGTTATCAGCAACGCACTTCTCCTTAAAGCCAATTTCCCCGAGGCGGATATCGCTGTGGACGAAAAATGCTGTGCGGGTGTTACTCCCGAAAAGCACGATGCTGCTGTAGAAACTATGAAAAGCTGCCAGATAGATATACTCTGACAAGAAAGGAATATTGCCATGAAACTTGAACCTATAGTTGTTTCTCTGCTCGACACCGATCTTTATAAATTCAATATGGATCAGGTGATCTTTCATAAGCATACCGACCTCTGCGGACAGTATTTCTTCAAATGCCGCAACAAGGACATTGTATTCACTCCCGAAATGGTACAGGAGATAAATGAACAGATAGACCACCTCTGCACACTGACTTTCAAAAAGGACGAGCTGGACTATCTGCGCTCCATACGCTTTATCAAGAACGACTATGTGGAGTTTTTGAGACTGTGGAGACCTATCAGAGACTATGTTACGGTAAAGCTCAATGATAACGGAGAGCTCTTCATAGAGGTGAACGGTCCGCTGTTCTCGGCTATGCAGTTCGAGATATACCTCCTTGAGATAGTCAACGAGGTGTACTTCCGCATGAAGTACGATTATGACAGGCTGAGAAAGTCCGCCGAGGAAAGGCTCGATAAGAAGATAAAGGCTATGAACGACGGTACTTATACATTCAAGTTTGCCGAGTTCGGCTGTCGCAGGAGGCTTTCTCGGGAGTGGGAGGACGTTGTGGTAAGACGCCTCGTTACAGAGACCCAAAACTGCGTTGGTACTTCAAATGTTTATCTTGCCATGAAGTACAATGTTACTCCCATAGGCACTTACGCTCACGAGTTCGTGCAGATGTATCAGGGTATCGACTCCATACCCCTTGCATATACCAACCACTATGCTATGAAGGACTGGTATGATGAGTACGACGGCGATAACGGTACTGCTCTTACGGATACGGTAACGACCGACCTCTTCCTCCTTGACTTCAACCGCTCAATGGTCAATAACTATACGGGAGTACGTCACGACAGCGGAGATCCCTACGAGTGGGGAGAGAAGATAATAGCCCACTACAAAAAGTACGGAGTTGATCCGAAGACAAAGCTCCTGCTTTTCAGCGACAGCCTTGACTTTGACAGGGCTCAGAAGCTCCACGACTACTTCTGTGACAAGTCTAAGGTATCCTTCGGCATAGGTACCTTCTGTTCAAACGATACCGAGGAAAAGGCTCTCAATATCGTTATAAAGCTCCAGTATGTCAACGGACGTCCCGTTGCGAAGCTGTCCGACGATATCGGCAAGGCCATGTGCCGTGACGAGGACTATCTCGGCTATCTGAAGCGCTCCGTTGAGTTCAGGCTCAAGAGAGAGGCTGACAGGAAATGAACGCAGATTGATAAGCACAGCCCCGAGGCACTGCCTCGGGGCTTGTTCATTATGATCTGTAGGTGCGGATATTATCCGCCCGAAAATTACACGCCCCTACAGACAAAGAGAGCCGCCGACACTATTGCGCCGGCGGCTGATTCTCTTTCCGAAAGGTGTGTTCAGAGGACGGTGGTGTGCGACACCGTCCTTGGAGTGATATTTGCGTCGGGAGGTAGTCTTCGACGCTGAAACGAGGAACAATGAAGGTTGTCTTTTTATTTCTTTTCCCTTACTGTCTATATTATACCCCGTGGAGACAGAATATGCAATAACAGAGCGATTTCGGTTTGTATACAGTTTGGATATCAATTGCTTACGGATGGTATCATAGTGGTTACATAATTCTGACAATTGTGACAACAGTGTTGTAAGAATTTTCATTGTACCTTTTTTCGTTTTCTGCATAATATAATGTAAGCGGCAAAAATGAGCACGCTGTCAGGAGGTGGAGTGCGCTCCCACGGATAGCTTCCCGACGTTGGTGCGCTCCTGACGGCTGCTTTGATATAGATAAAGCTGCCGAAGCTTATTCGGCAGCTTTTTTATCATCTGTAGTATGAGTCGATCCCGAGGTATTCCTCAAGGCAGAGACCGCTTTCGTATACCTTTGTGGCTGTCTCGACGCCGAGGAAGCGTATATGCCACGGCTCGTACCTGAAGCCTGTGTAAGCTTCCTTGCCCTTGGGGTAACGGATTATAAAACCGTATTTATGGGCGTTTCTGGCAAGCCATTCGCACTCGGCAGTTCCTATGAAGTCATCGCTTATTGAGTTAACATCTATGGCAAGACCTGTCTGATGTTCGGAATGTCCCGGTCTTGCGGAATATGTATCAGCTGTGAGGATACCGTCTGTTGTCACATAGTTATTGTAGAGCTGCTCCTGATAGTCATATGAGCGGAAGCCTGATGAGCATACTATCTTAAGTCCGAGCTTTGCGGCGTCCTCTGTGAGCAGCCTGAAATACTTCTCCGTGTTTTCGGTGAGCTTGTCGGCAGGGTAATCCCTGTCGATGCTGTAGGTCTTGTTCACTATGAGTATACCGTCAACGTATGTAGCTCCGTTATGGGACTGTATAAGGTGAGTCGTTACGGCAGGCTGAGAAGTGGCTGAAGCAGAGGTTGTGGCAGTAGAAGCTGTTGTGGTCGTTGTTGTTTTCAATGCAGTCGTTGTTGGCGTTGTAGTTTTTGCAGCCGATGTGGTCGTGACTAAAGAGCGGTTGTGGACGTTGACCTTTACTTCAGCCCTGATATCGGGGTCTTCCTCACTGGTTACGGTAACTGTGCAGGTACCCTCCGAAACGCCGTAAATATTGCCGAAGCGGTCAACATTGGCTATCTCGGGGTCTGAGGATGTCCATATTTCTGTTATGGGATCGGCAGTGTCGGGCTTTGTGGTAACATAGGATATACCTAAGGTGCCTGTGAGGATATCAAGTTCATAATCGCTGAGGTCAATGCTCACGGGCTGTTTCGGACCAACGACTTTGACCTTTATATCAGCTTTTACGTCGGGATTTGACTTGCTTATGACGGTCACGGTGCATTTTCCGCCTGATACTCCCGTTATCAGACCTTCATCGCTTACTGTGGCAACATTCTCGTTTGAGCTAACCCACAGCTCGCCCTTATTGTAAGCGTTAAGCGGCGTCATAGTGACCATTGATATATCACTTGCGCCCACAGGGACAGTTATTTCGTTCTTGCTGAGACTGATGCCGCGGACCTTCCACGGGTCGGTGACTGTTACCTTTATATCAGCCTTTACCTTGGGGTTGCTTGCGCTCTGTACCGTTACCGTGCAGACTCCCTCGGATATGGCTGTTATCCAGCCTTCAAAATTGACGTTGGCTACGCTTGTGTCGGAGCTTGTCCATATTTCGGACTTGTCCTCGGCAGTCGCAGGGAGCATGGTCACCATTGAGATGTCGCCCTCGTTGACCTTAAGGTTTATCTCGGTCTTGCTGAGGCTTATGGAGGCGACCTTCTTTGGGTCAGCAGCTGTAGTAGTAGTAGTAGTAGTTGTTGTTGTTGTTGTTGTGGTTGCCGCAGAGGAAGTGCTTGTCGTAGTTGCGGCAGAAGTCGTTGATGTAGTCGTCGGCTTTGCGGTGGTGGTAGTTGATGCAGTAGTGGTTGTCGTGGCTGCTGTCGTAGTGGTGGCAGCAGAAGTAGTAGTAGTAGTAGTTGTTGTTGTTGAGGTCGTTGCTGACGAAGTGGTAGTTGTTGCAGTTTTGGCAGATGTAGTTGATGCAGTCGTCGGCTTTGCTGTAGTGGCAGCAGTGGCGGCAGATGTCGTTGAAGAAGCAGCTGCCGAAGTTGTGGAAGCAGCCGTTAATGCTGCAGTGGTCGTTGCAGCTGCGGCAGGAGCGGCGGTTGTTGTGACAACTGCTGCTGAGGTATCACGCTTGTTTTTCAGGTAGCCTTCGATAGAGAGCGGCTTTGCACTGAATGTTGATGCATAGGCATAGTACGAAAGTATGTTTGAAGCGTCAACGGCGTCTATGATGCTGTCCATATTAACGTCGGAAGCAACGGTCTGCTTCAGTGTGAAGCCTGTTGAAGTGCCTATGGACATCTTCGCATATGCGGAAAGTACTGCGGAAGCGTCGGCAGCGTCAATATATCCGTCGGCGTTGATATCGCCGAGCATGATAGTTACCACGGAAGCCGAGGTATCATTATTTGCGGACGATGCAGGTGATGCGGTGCTGCTGACTTTTGACGCTGAGATATATTCATTCGGCGTACATTCGGAAGCTGCTGAGGCAGCGGTCATACTGCCCGCGCAAAGTGCGAAGGACAGTGCAGACGCAATAAGTTTTTTCGCTCTCATTTTGATCTCCTTTATTTTGGGATATCTCCTTATTTGTGCAAAAACTATAATAAGTTTTTCCTTTTTCTGTTAAATAATGTACAGAAAAATCACATAGTTAAATTATATCACATCATATCAATAAATGAAAGATGAAAATTGAAAAAATATCGCTGTTTCATTGTTTTTCGGTAATTTCAATAAAAAAGAGCTGCCGTAACAGGGCAGCTCTTGAAATATTTTCAAATGTACGTAAGACAGGGGCAACATCTGCACTGTCAGCTTGTAACATTTCTGTTTGGAGTCTGAGTTGCAGACTCGGACTTGGGAGTTTTCTTGATATTCACCTTCTGGTCGGTAACTGCCCATACAGTGCTGTACTTCTCGTCCTTGAAGGACAGATCGACGTCTATGGGGAATACCATGAGGGTCTCAGATTCGACATTGCTGAGGTTTATGTCCGCATTGAGGTCGGAAGCAGTTATGTCGTTTATCAGCGTCCTTGGACCTATCAGCTTTATCGTGATCTTTTCGGTGCTGATAGTATAATCGTAATCGTCGGAAGGTACCTGCATCGGGTGGAGATTGCTGTTTGAAAGCGTTATTTCCCTTACTCCGAGATTGGTATTGTTAAGCTTGAAATGTACCTTGTCAAATCCTGACTTGTTGATAAGATTGGTCTTTACGTTATAATCCTTCTCATATACTATGCCGTTTTCGTCAACAAGATCTCTGAGGGATATCTTAACTCCGAATGTGTCGTTGATAGTTTCACCCGTATCGGAAGCAAGGGTTATCTCGCCCGGGGTAAACGTGTAATCAAGGCTTGACTTGTCGAAGTTGGGATCGGTCGTCTCAAAGCTTGCCACTATCGGGACGGTCTTCTGTGTGAGGACAGAGACGGTTATGGCAACTGTTTTACTGGAGAATGTGACATTTGAATTCTGCGGAAGGTTTATGGGCAGATCATCCTCGGTATAGCAGCTGAAACCGTCGGAATATATTATTTCCGTAGAATCGAGTATCTTGCTGCTTTCGGAAACAGCTTCCACCCTTGATATCGTATCCACTATCCTTGAAGGTCCCGATATGGAGAGCTGTGCGGGAGTGCATACCTTGTCGCCTATGGTCTTGCCGTCGGCTGCCTTGATATTCGGAGCGTCGGCTGTAAGATTGACGACCTTTTCGGTGAGCTTGTCAAGCTCGACCTTTACAATGGGCGGCGAGACTTTATAATCGGATATCTCGATATTCTTGAGAAATTTTACCTTTACGGCAAGGTTGTATTCGCCTGCGTGTTTTAAATTCTCAATGTCGACATAGGGGATTATATCGTTTTTGCCTATGCGGGTGGAGTCTTTTGAGCTGCAGTTCAATGTTACCTTTACGGTACCGAGCTGGTTTATGATCTTTAAGTCGTTCTCTCCAGTATTGGTATCGCCCGCATCGGTGGATATCTCCACATTATAAAATTCCTTTGTATTGAGGTCGTAGAATTTTACTTTTACAAAGTACCATGTCAGAAGAGCGCATATGAACGCTAAGGCAATCATTATGGCGTTGTTTCTGGATTCGAGTATCTCACGCTTATTGGCATTTTTCAGTTTTTTGAACTTCATTTCTTTCTGCTCCTTTCAAATAATGAAGAAAAGAGCTTCTTTTTGCCTATTTCTATTTCCTTTTTGTCGTTGAAAAGGGCTTTTTCAAGTGTTGCTTTCAGCTTTTCACGGGTATAATCCCTTGTGAGATTGCCGTTGAGAGCAACGGAGATCTGTCCTGTTTCCTCAGAAACTACTATAACTACCGCGTCCGAGATCTCGCTCATACCGATAGCTGCTCTGTGGCGTGAGCCCAGCTTCTTGTTTATGAGTGCGTCCTTCTGCGGCTTGGGCAGGAAGCAGGCGGCGGCAAGTATGGTGCCGTCCCTCATTATCACAGCTCCGTCATGGAGAGGAGTCTTGGGGTAGAATATATTGCCGAATATCTCCTTGCTGGGTATGGCTTTGATGATAGTACCTGTTTCTATCTGTTCGCCGAGACGCACCTGACGTTCGACGACTATCAGTGCGCCTGTACAGCTTGCGGAAAGCTCAACGCAGGAATCGCATATTGCGTCTATGGCGTTTGCCCATATAAGCTTCATTTCGCTGCTGTTCTGTCCCAGACCGAAAATGCGTATGCCGAATTTGCTTCGGCCTGCCTTTTCAAGAGCTCTTCTCAGCTCGGGCTGGAACAGTATTATCATTGCAAGGACTCCTACCTGCAAAGCCTTTTCAAGAAGATAGCTTATTGCCTTCAGCGGGACTCTCACACTTATGTAATAAACAGCCATGAGGAAAAGCAGGCCCTTTACGAGCTGTCCTGCACGGGTCTCGCGTATGAGCTTGAGGACCAGATATATTACATATGTAAGCAGGATTATGTCGATAACGTCCCTGTAATCAATGGTACTTATGATGCCCATGAGATCTGTAAACAGATCCTGCAATTTTATTAACAAGATTAACTACACCCCCCGGGGGAAAAATCACACATATTTATTTTCGTTTATCTTTTTATGTAATTATGAGGACAAACGCCCTCATAATGGACTGTGCAATACAGCATATATTATTATTGTACCACAAATTCAAATAATTTCAATAGTTTTTTAAGAATTTAGTAAATTTTTCAATATTTTAACATAGCATACAAGTTTTTCGGTCTCAGCCTCGGTGTTGAATACGGAGGGGGCAAACCGGACAGTGCCGCCCTTAGTACCGAGAGTAGCGTGTGCAAGTGCGGCGCAGTGGTAGCCTGCCCGCAGGCAAAAGCCCTTTTCCGCAAGGACGGCGGCGGTTTTTTCAGAGCTGAAGCCGTCAGCGTTGAATGATGCTATAGGTGCGTATTCCGCGGAGCTGTCGCGGTATATAGTTATACCGTCAATATTTCGCAGCTCCGAGATAAACATGGAGCAGAGCTTTTCCTCATGGGCGCGCAGCTTTTCCATGCCGTATGAGCGTATGAACCTAATCCCTGCACCTACCGTTACAGCTCCGATGATGTTGGGAGTGCCGCTTTCAAGGGCGTCGGGCAGAATATGCGGCTGAAACAGGCTCAGCGAGCCGCTCCCCGTGCCGCCCTGAATTATGGGCGTTATCGGGTATTGACCGTCTGTTATGAGGAGCCCTGTGCCTGTGATGCCGTAAAGCCCCTTATGTCCCGAGGTGCAGAGGATATTTATGCCGTCGGAGAGCTTCACATCATATATGCCGCAGACCTGTGAGCCGTCAGCAATGAAGCATATCCCGTGTTCGCGGCAGAGCTCCGCTATCCTGCGGTAAGGCAGGAGCTGCCCTGTGACATTGCTGGCAAGAGTGCAGACTATGGCTTTTGTGTCGCTGCGGATAAGGCGGCGGAAACTTTCGGCAGTACGGTCTGCGTCGGGAAAGACTTCCGCTACGGAGAGGGTTATCTGCTTTTTTACGGCAAGCGAAACAGCGGGACGTGCAGCGGAATTATGCTCCATGCTGCTTATTATAAGATGACCTCCCTCAGCCATTACGCCCTGTATAGCCATATTCAGCGCATGGGTGCAGTTAAGGGTGAAAACTGTGTTTTCGGGCTCTGCACCAAAAAATCCTGCGGCGGTCTCCCTTGCGGAGTAAAGTGCTTCCGAGGTACGCATTGCCAGCTCGTGTCCGCCTCTGCCTGCGTTGCCGCCGAATATGCTTATAGCTTCCGCAGCAGCCTTTCTGACCGAAACAGGCTTTGGAAAGGTAGTGGCGGCGTTGTCAAAGTTTATCATCGCCTTCATCACCGCCGTTACTTATGGAATAGGGTATATCGTACATATCCAGCACTTTTGCGGCGCTTTCGCAGTTCCCGTGCAGCACTACGGAAAAGCCGCAGCCGCTTCTGCTGTCCTTTCCGCGCCTTTTTACGGTGCACGGAAAACCTCTTGCCCTCAGCAGCCGCTGTCCCTTTATGGCATAGGTGTAAGAGGGCATATCTATTATACAGTTCATCAAAGTATCACCCCTGACTGCTGTGTACTGCACAGTTAAGCAGGATCTGCGGTACATTTCATTATATGAAAAACAGGCGGTGAATGATAGTACAAAAACGGGGAAGAGCTTTCCAAACACGGATACCCATATATAAGTTTTGCCCCGAAGCATTTCAATGTGCCTCGGGGCATTTTATTTGCCTGCTGAGATAAATCAAAATTTGCCGCTGAGCGAGCGGCGGCGCAGCCACGTTGGCGCTCGTA